>JBDRPZ010000042.1:0-42681 GCA_043826585.1 Pseudomonadota bacterium | reverse complement strand
CTCTGCGGCAGCTATCCGCCACACCACGCGGTAACAGCCGATGATGTTGGAGGATGGGCTGGTGAGTAGATACAGCAGGGTCGCAGTATCCTCTTGGCTCAATCCCCATATTTGTGAGTCGCGCCAGAAGTCGTCACTGATGGTCCTTTGCCTCATCGAATATTCTCCGATGAGGCGGCGACCAGCCCCCAGTTAACTGATTTGTTGTAACCTTGGAAGTAATTCCCGCTCATGAAATTCTGGGCGGGCTTGAATAGGAGAACGCGCAGCAATGTTGCTGTCTGGGACACCCATATCCCTCGCAGCAACTCAGGTAACGTGTGAAGGAGACACCTGAGCAAACGACCATCACCTGATTTGCGCGCGTTCTGTTTAATTTTACAACCACTCATGGCTTTTCCTTGTGTGGTTGTTTTGATGAAGTTGATTCCGTTGCTTCAACGAAAAGTTCAGGGCGCACTAGCTCTAGATACATTAAGCGCGCTTTGGGAATACCGTTGTGCCGCCATTGAGAAATGGCGCCTTTGGAAATCCCAAACATTGTTGTAAGCACGGGCGTGCCTATTTGATTAATTAGCGCACCGTGCTTTTTAAGCTCCTCTTCGTTCATGCGAGGAAGTGTAGAACACTAAACCATTAAAGGTCAAGCATTCTAAACCTTATTTAAATTATCGTGCGCCCATGAAAACAACAATCCCCGAGCGAATCGCATTAGTCAAAGAAGAGCTCGGAATCGTTGAGGACACAGAATTCGGTAAGCTTTGCGGGATGTCCAAGTCTGTCGTCAATCAACTCAAATCTGGTCTGATGAAGTCCTTCGCACCTCGTTACGCCTATAAACTTGAAGAAAACACGGGGTTTAGCGCTCGCTGGATGATGCTTGGGGATGGTGCAATGAGGCTAGATCCGAGCATAAGGCAGGCGGTGAAAATCATGGAGGCAATGAGCGATAGCCGTCGGAAGGACGCCGTCAAAATCATTACTCCGCTCGCTGAACCAGACGGAGATAGCAGCAGTTCCTCCCTCACCAAAAAACAAGCGATCCAATAACGTCATTCAACTCCAAATTCAGCTGAAGTTATTCTCTCTAGTGCTTACGCACAGCTATTTTGTAAGTAAAACCGCCGTCAAATTTTCGGTCAAACTGGCGCTCAAGCTAGTCGCATGACCTTTTGACAGCCAATTCGCTGATGGGCATACTGCTCGCGCCTGCACAAATTGCAAGTCGGGTTTGGCAGCTCAGAACCAAGCGGATAGGCCACCTGCAACGCAGGCTTTTTAACATCCGTAACACGCCCCCGTTTGGGTGGCAGTGTGGGAGAGTGAAAACTCTCCCGGTTCCTTGGTTCCGGTCTGTCAACCCGTATTGCCGCCCTCCTTATTCCTATCGTTGACAGCACAAGCAAACTTACTCAGGAATGCCATCATGGAAAATGATGCTCATCTACCGATGATCACAAAAGAACAGATTACGCGCATCAACAAGCGCGCCAAGAAATTGGCTCAGGCAGCGTATGTAGATTTCCGCGCGCGAATGATGGCAGATCCATTGGTTGTATCTGGCCACACAAAGCCTGAAGATTGGCAGCCTGCCGACACATCTGAAGACGTGTTTGAACTCATCAAGGCCACTGCCACCAGCTTGGCTGCCACGTCCAGAAGTCTGAACCGCCGAGCTGAACGACTCGCTCAAATTACCGAAAAAACTGCTTAATTTTACCTTATCGGTTTAGTCTTCTTGACCTTTAATGGTTTAGTGTTCTACACTCATCGGCGTTAATTCTGGAGTAAACGCCATGAAAATCACCCTTCAAGACTGGGGGCGCCGCCACTATAACCCCTCTCCTTCTATTAGAATTTTGCGCTCGTGGGCAGCCACTGGACAGATTGGAGGTGCAGAAAAGGTAGGGACATGCTACATGGTAGATGAGAATGCTGTCCGCTCACCCGTGGTAGTACAATGCGCCAATATGGAAATGTCACCACGCGCACTGCAGATTCTTCAAGCGGCATGAGGCCGCGCAAACACAATCTGCCAATGAACCTTTACCGTACCGTGGATCAATCCTCGGGTAAGGTGTATTACGCATACCGTGATCCGCGCACAGACAAGCGACACGGACTTGGATCAAATAAAGAACAAGCAATAGCTGATACCTTGGCGCTTAACGCTGCCATTTATTCCAGCATCGCCACATCCAGATTCACTACCATTATTGAAAACAAGCCAAGCTCTCCAACCTTCGGTCGCGTGCTATCGCGCCATCTTGAGCTATGCGAAAAGAAACGTAAGCTGGCACCAAACACATTGAGGAATAAGCGCAGCACTAGCCGCGCATGGGAGCAAGCATTAGGTGCAAGCACATTTATTTCTGACATCACCGTTCGCCAACTGGTAGAGGCGCTGGATACCTACGAAGATCGCCCTCGCATGGCTTTGGCTATGCGGTCTGCCGCCATCGATATTTGGAAGGATGCTGTAGAAGAAGGATGGGCAGATGACAATCTAGCCGCCAAGACGCGCGCCCCAACAGTGGTTGTAAACAGATCTCGCCTGACGCTTGCTGACTTTATGCTTATCCACGAGCAGGCGCTGAAGCTAGATGCTTGGATACCGAGAGCCATGGAACTTGCGCTTCTAACCTCACAACGACGCGAAGACATCGCAGCGCTTGAATTTCGGTGCGGGAAAGAATCAACTGCTTGGGTTGATGATCGGCTATACGTAATCCAAGGAAAGACAAAAAACAAGGTCAGCATCCCACTTGATACCAGTGTGGCTGGATTCACCCTATCATCCACCATCAAGGCCTGCCGAGATAATATCGTCAGTCGCTGGCTTGTACATCATATACGCCCAAGGACGCTATCAAAGCCAGGTGATCAGGTGTGGATAGATACCATTTCAAAAGGATTCGCTCGTGCACGCGACCTAGCTGGAATCAAAGGCGAAAACGGGAAGACCCCGCCATCTTTCCATGAGATTCGCAGCCTATCGATCCGGCTCTACACCGAGAGCCAAGGCGGCGATTATGCCCAGGCAATCGCTGGGCACAAGGACTCTTCAACCACCGCAATCTACCGCGACGTACGCGGAGACGAGTGGGTTAAAGTAGGGTAATCAATTTCAAGAGAGTTACAAGAGTTTTACAAGTCCATTGCCTACGGGCGTTTCAGATATTGCCCATGCATACGAAAAGGATGCTAACTTTCATGAATCAACTCACAAGGGTGACAGGAACACGCTCTCGCGCAGCTTCTTCAACTGATCGCGTAGCTGTGCTGCTTTTTCAAACTCCAGATTCTTGGCAGCCTGCAGCATCTCTTTTTCGATACGTGAAATCTCTTTTGAAACTTCCTTCTCGCTCATCGCCAGATATTTCGCTTCTGTCTGTGCGGCCTTCAGCGATTTGCGCTCAGCATCGACATCGTATTCGGTATCGATGATGTCTTTGATACGCTTGATCACGGACTGGGGGGTGATGCCATGCGCTTCGTTGTACGCGATCTGTTTGGTGCGGCGGCGATCCGTTTCGTCGATGGCTTTGCGCATCGAATCTGTGATGCGATCCGCATACAGGATCGCTGTACCATGCAGGTGACGCGCTGCGCGTCCGATGGTTTGGATGAGTGAACGTTCCGAACGCAGAAAACCCTCTTTGTCTGCATCCAGAATACCGACCAGCGACACCTCCGGGATATCCAGACCTTCACGCAGCAGGTTGATACCGACCAGCACATCGAACATGCCCAGACGCAGGTCGCGGATAATCTCCACCCGCTCAACCGTCTCGATGTCAGAATGCAGATAACGCACTTTGATACCGTGCTCTGAAAAGTATTCGGTGAGGTCTTCCGCCATGCGTTTGGTCAGCGTGGTGACCAGCACGCGCTCGCCGTTTTTGATACGCGCGGTGGCTTCGCTCATCAAATCATCCACCTGATGCGTGGCGGGACGTACCTCGATCACCGGATCGATCAGTCCGGTCGGGCGTACCACCTGCTCCACCACCTGCCCCTGATGTTCGGCTTCATATTTGGACGGCGTGGCGGAGACAAAAACGGTCTGACGCATCACCTTCTCGAATTCGTCGAAACGCAAGGGTCGGTTATCCATCGCCGACGGCAGACGGAATCCGTAATTGACCAGATTCTCTTTGCGGGCGCGGTCGCCTTTGTACATGGCTCCGATCTGCGGCACGGTGACATGACTCTCGTCGATGATCATCAGCGCGTTCGGCGGCAGGTAATCCATCAATGTCGGCGGAGCCTCGTCCGGACCGCGACCGGAAAGGTGGCGCGAGTAGTTCTCGATACCTTTGGTGAAACCGATCTCGGCCAGCATCTCCAGATCATGCCGTGTGCGCTGCTCGATGCGCTGCGCTTCCACCATCTTGTTCTCTTTCTGGTAGTAGGCGATGCGCTCGGCCAGCTCGACCTTGATGGTCTCGATGGCGCGCAGTGTGGTCTCGCGCGGTGTCACGTAATGGCTGGAGGGATAGACGGTGTAGCGCGGCACACGCGTCTGGATATGACCGGTGAGTGGGTCGAACAGGGCCAATGACTCCACCTCGTCGTCGAACAGCGTCACGCGCAATGCGTTCTCATTGCTTTCCGCCGGGAATATGTCGATCACATCACCGCGCACGCGGAAGTTGCCGCGCGCGAAGTCGATATCGTTACGCTCGTACTGCATGGCGACCAGACGCTGGATGACATCGCGTTGCGCCATCTTCTCGTTCTCACGCAGGTGCAGGATCATGCCGTGGTAATCCACCGGGTCACCGATACCGTAGATGGCGGACACGGTGGCGACGATCACGCAGTCTTGCCGCTCCAGCATGGACTTGGTGGCGGACAATCGCATCTGCTCGATCTGCTCGTTGATGCTGGAATCTTTCTCGATGTACACATCGCGGGAGGGCACATAGGCTTCCGGCTGATAGTAATCGTAGTAGGAGACGAAGTATTCGACTGCGTTCTCCGGGAAGAACTCGCGCATCTCGGAATACAACTGCGCGGCCAGCGTCTTGTTCGGTGCCATCAGAATGGCCGGACGTCCGGTACGCGCGATGACGTTGGCCATGGTGAAGGTCTTGCCGGAGCCGGTCACGCCTAGCAGGGTTTGATATGCCAGACCGTCCTCGATGCCTTCCACCAGCTGCGCGATAGCCGTCGGCTGGTCGCCTGCCGGCTCGAACGGCAAATGCAATTTGTAGGGACTGTCGGGAAAGGTGATGGTCTTCATCGATATCAGGTGTTAGGCAGCACCCTAATGCTTATTTCTTGAGTCTGGTTGACAGCAGATAACCCACCACTGCCCCACCCGCACCGCACAACAGAATCTTGTTGCGCATCTCGGCCAGACCGGACACCGAGTTCCAGGCGTTCTGCAAGGCATTGCCGCCGAACGAGAGCAGACTGCTCACACTGACGTAATGACCGGCGATCTTGCCGAAGATGCCGTAGCCGATGGCCATGCCGATCACCGCGCATATCAGAATGAATACGATCTTTTGCATCTCTCTCTCCTTAACCGAATTGAACGCCCAGAGTGGCGACCGCCAGCGTAATCAATCCCAATGACAGATTGATGGCAACCAGCTGGCGTATCTTGTTCAGCATGGCAGCCGCTTCTTTCCAGCGTTCTTTCTCCACATGCAGGCTGAACGGCACGAAACAGCCGAAGAACACATAGACATAGATACCGACCATCACCAGACCAAGCAACAGCATCGTATGGACATAATGGCCCACGTGCGCCATACCGCCATACAGATAGATCAGATACAGACCGCTGAGCAGGATGGCACAGATGGCGAGCCATACCCAGTTGAAGAAGCGGCTGAAAACACCGTTCCACAGACGCAGACGTTCGGGCGGTTGCAGCACACTGGCTGCAGTCGGACGCAGCACCATATAGGCGAAGAACATGCCGCCGACCCAGACGACGATGCCAAACAGATGCAGTAGTTTCAGAAAGGTCAGCATGTTTTCTCCTGTGTAGTGGGCGCGATCAAATCTCGCACCGGTTTGAATGAACGGCGGTGGATGTCCAACACACCGTGGGTTCGCAAGGCAGCCAAATGAACTGCAGTAGGATACCCCTTGTGTCCGTCAAATCCATATTGTGGATAACGTTTGTGCATCTGCAGCATGATCTCGTCGCGCGCGGTCTTGGCCAGAATCGAGGCGGCTGAGATCGCCTCGACTTTACTGTCCCCTTTGACGATGGCTTCGCTGGGGATGCCGGTATCCGGGCAATACAATCCATCCACCAGCACCTGATGTGGTCGCAACGACAAGCCTTCCACCGCGCGTTTCATCGCCAGCAAAGTCGCTTGCAGGATGTTGATCTCGTCGATCTCTCGTGGTTCCGCATAGGCGACACACCAGGCCAATGCCTGCTCGCGAATGATGGGAGCCAGACGGTCGCGCTGCTTCTCGGACAATTTTTTTGAGTCGCCCAATCCTGCGATGGGACGCGCGGGATCGAGGATCACCGCCGCCGCGCTCACCGGTCCAGCCAGCGGGCCGCGTCCGGCTTCGTCTACGCCGCAGATGAGCAGCTCAGCCTGCAGCATCATTCTTCAAAAACGGCAGGATGGCAGCCGCTGCTTTCTGCGCGGTATTCTGGCGCAAAGTAAGATGCATCTCGGTAAAGATCTGCTCCAGCTCTGCGACCGCAGCCTTGTTGTTCACCAGATTCAGCAGCGCCTGTGCCAGATTCTGCGGCGTCGCATCGTCCTGCAATATCTCGGGCACCACGAAACGTCCCGCGAGGATATTGGGCAAGCCCACCCAGCGCTGGTACATCTTGCGTTTGTGCATCCACCAGGACAGTGCCGGCATCTTGTAAGTGATGACCATGGGACGTTTGAGCAATGCAGCTTCCAGCGTCGCGGTACCGGAAGCGACCAGCACGCCGTCCGCGGCGATCATCGCATCCTGGGAATGGCCGAACAAAAGCGTCATCGGCAGATCCTGTGCATGCAGTTTCCAGCGCACTTGATCGAAGATATTGCGCGTCTCGCGTGTCGCCAGCGGCACCAGGAATTGCGCCTCGGGACATTGCTGCCAGATCAGTCTGGCCGTCTCGATATAGGTCTCGGCAAGCTGGCGTACCTCGCTCTGGCGGCTACCCGGCAACAGCGCGAACACCTTGGCTGTCTTGGGCAGGATGCGCATCTGTTCCCGCATCGCTTCACGCTTGGGTTGCTCTGGCATGAAATCGGCCAGCGGATGGCCGACGTACGTGACCGGCACTCCGGCCTTCTCATACAGCGGTGCTTCGAACGGGAACAGTGCCAGTATGTGAGAGACAGCCTTTTTGATCTTATTGATACGCTCGCCGCGCCAGGCCCAGATAGAAGGACTGACGTAGTGCACGGTAGGGATGCCACGGGATTTCAATGCCATTTCAAGATCGAGATTGAAATCGGGTGCGTCCACACCGATGAATAGATCCGGCTGTTGGGAAAGAAAGCGGCGGCGCAACTGGTCGCGGATACCAACGATCTCGCGGTAATGGCGCAGCACTTCGACATAGCCGCGCACGGCGAGCTTTTCCAGCGGGTACAAGACTTCCATGCCGACCGCCTTCATCTTGGGACCGCCGATACCGATGAACCTTACTGCGGGATAGGCTTGCTTGATCGCGCTCATCAGCATGCTGGCGAGCATATCGCCCGAAGCTTCGCCCGCCACGATGGCGATGGTCTTGACAGGCTCAGTCATGGCTATCGGACGATGCCGCGCTGGGTACGTCCGAGGAAGTCGACCATGGCTTGCAGCTCGGGATGCTCGGCCGCCTGTGTGGCGAGCGCGGCTTTGGCTTCTTCCAGCGTGTGGCCGGATTTGTACAGCGTCTTGTAGGCGCGTTTGATCGCCATCACAGCCGCACTGGAGAAACCGCGACGCTTCAGGCCTTCCGAATTGGTACCGTGCGGCGCGGCCGGATTGCCGGAGACGGTGACATAGGTCGGGATGTCCTGAAACAGGATGCTGCCCATGCCGGTGATGACGTGTGCGCCGATCTGCACGAACTGGTGCACCACGGTGAAGCCGCCGAGGATGGCGAAGTCGTCCACGATCACATGGCCGGCCAGCTGCGCGTTGTTGGCGAAGATGGTGTTGTTGCCGACCTGGCAGTCATGCGCCAGATGCACGTAGGCCATGATCCAGTTGTTGTTGCCGACGCGCGTCACCCCCTTGTCCTGGGCTGTGCCCAGGTTGAAGGTGCAGAACTCGCGGATCATGTTGTTGTCGCCGATCTCCAGCCGCGTCGGTTCATTCGCGTACTTTTTGTCCTGCGGGATCTCGCCCAGCGAGGAGAACTGGAAGATGCGGTTGTTCTTGCCTATGGTGGTATGGCCATTGATCACAACATGCGGGCAGACCGTGGTGCCTGCACCGATCTCGACGTGTTCGCCGATGATGGTGTAGGGCCCGACGCTGACATCGTCTGCCAGCTTCGCATTCGGATGGATGATAGCGGTCGGGTGGCGCAGTTCGCTCATTACTTCTCCTTGATCGCGCAGATCAGTTCCGCTTCTGCGGCGATCTGCCCGTCCACTTCGGCCGTGCCCTTGAACTTGAACATGCCGCGACGGTTCATGGTCAACTCCATGCGGAAGATCAATTGGTCACCGGGGCTGACCGGGCGCTTGAAACGCGCGTTGTCGATGCCCACGAAGTAGTAAACAGAATTCTCATCCGGCTTGGTACCCATGCTCTTGAATGACAGCAGTGCCGAAGCCTGGGCCATCGCCTCGATGATCAGTACGCCGGGCATCACCGGATGGTGCGGATAGTGGCCGGGGAAAAAAGGTTCATTCATCGTAACGTTTTTGAGCGCCACGATGCGCTCGTTCGGCACCACGTCCAGCACGCGATCGATCAACAGAAACGGATAACGGTGTGGCAGGTGCTCCAGTACTTCATGTATGTCCATGGTCATGCTCATGCTTCTCTCCCCTTCAATGTTGCAATGTCTTGTTCAAGTTGTTTGATGCGTTTCGCCATCTCATCCAAGTGTCGCAATTGCGCGGCGTTACGCCGCCATGCGTGGTTGTCGCTGAACGGGTAGGTGCCGGTATAGCCGCCCTTCGCGATACTCTTGGTGATCACCGTACCGGCCGAGACTTCCACCTCGTCCGCGACCTGCAGATGGCCGAGGATGATGGCGCCACCACCGATGCGGCAATAACGCCCGATACGCGCGCTGCCCGCGATACCGACGCAACCGGCAATGGCCGTATGTGCGCCTATATGCACGTTGTGGGCGATCTGGATCTGGTTATCCAGTTTGACGCCTTCTTCGATCACCGTGTCATCCAGCGCGCCACGGTCGATGGTGGTGTTGGCACCGATCTCGACATGGTCGCCGATGATGACAGCGCCGATCTGCGGGATCTTCAACCATCGGCCTTCTTCCATTGCGATGCCGAAGCCGTCGCCACCTATCACTGCCCCGGAGTGCACAATAACGTGATTGCCCAGCGTGCAACCGTGATACACAGTAACGTTGGGATATAAGCGCACCTGTTCTCCAAGTGACACATGTTCCCCGACACTGCCCCCTGCCATCACCACGCTGCGCGCGCCGATGCGCGCACCCTCGCCCACCCATACATTGGCACCGACATGCGCGTCGGGTGAGACATGCGCGCCCGGAGCTATCACCGCACTGGGGTGGATGCCGGGCGCATACTCACGCAAGGGATTGAGGAAGGCAGATAGTCTGGCGAAATAGGAATAAGGATTTTCGGCCACGATACGTGGGCGCTGCGTCAATTCAGCATCGGCAACACCGAGTATCACCGCTGATGCATGGCTGTCTTCAAGTTGCTTGCGATATTTGGCATTGGCAAGGAACGCGATATGACCAGAGCCGGCCTTTTCCAGCGTGGCGATCTGCGATACAGAAGTTTGAGCATCGCCAAGCACTTGCCCGCCAAAACGGGCAACGATGTCAGCCAGGCTGTGGACTGGTCGCTCCATCTGCTTTCCTCCGACGGGTTGTCACTTGCCCGAATCGGACAGTGGCTCGCCTTCCAGATATTTGAGTACCTTGTCGGTGATGTCTACCCGCGGATCGCGATAGACGGCCTCTTGCAAGATGACGTCGTATCGCTCACTCTGGGCAATGGCGCGGATCGCCTTGTCGGCCTTGGCGAGTATCTGGGCCAACTCTTCATTTTGACGCAGGCTCAGGTCTTCACGGAACTCTCGCTGACGGGTTTGCAATTGCAGGTTCAGATTGGCGATCTCGCGTTCCTTGATGCGACGTGAAGAGTCTGACATCTTGCTGCGGCCTTTATCCAGCTCCGTTTGTGCGTCCCTGATCTCACTGGCCAGATTCTTGATCTCCTGATCGCGTACCGAGAACTCCTTGTCGATCTTCTTTTGGGCCGCAAGGGCCTGCGCGGATTCACGCAGGATACGTTCTGTATCCACAATACCGATACGGAAATCGCCAGCCTGAACATTGGCAGCGATCAGCGCACCAAAAACGAATGCAACGAATATGTTCTTCATGTTTGCTCCTTGTTGGACACCCGGCACGTGAAGATATTGCCCGCTAGAACATGCCACCCATGGTGAACTCAAAGAATTGCAGCTTGTCCTGCGGCTGCGAATTCAAGGCCTTAGCCCAGCTGATCTGTATCGGACCGGCCGGAGAGAACCAGGTCAGCCCGAGGCCTGCAGCATAGCGCATTCCTTCCGACGCCAGTTGCTGCGTCGCATCTCCGTACACCGCCCCGCCGTCAAGGAACAGGCTCATGCGCAACGACCTGCTCTTTTCCATACCAGGCATGGGGAACAATACCTCTGCATTACCGACCACGCGGCGATTACCCCCCAGAGAATATCCGCTACTGTCACGCGGGCCCAAAGAGTTGTAATCGTAACCGCGCACGGTTCCCGAACCACCCGCATACAGGCTCTTGAAGAACGGCAAGGTCATGCCGCTATAGCCATCCGCCAAACCCAGATCGCCATTAAGACGCAGCGTCATATTCTCGGATAGCGGGTGGAACCACTGCTGGGTGTAGGTAACCTTGTAATACCGCTGGCCCGACACCGGTAGCGAGGCTTCGATATTGGCCCGTTGCGTAGCACCTTCTTTGGGGAAGATCGCATTGTCGCGAGTATCCCGTGACCAGCCGATGGTACCCAGCACGTTCTGGTTGGTTTTGCCAAAGGTAGCGATGTAATCGATGAATCGCTGCGGACTGTTGGTCGTCAGCCCGATCGTAGTGTTCTCCAGCGCCAGTCCGTAATGGAACATCTCTTCATCGCTGATCGGGACTCCGTAGCGTATCCCTGCGCCGTAAGTCTCGGAGGTGTATTGACTGATGGTGGTCGAAGTCACATCAGAACGGCGCTTGTAGATATCGAATCCGCGACTGACGCCGTCATCGGTGTAATACGGATTGGTGTAGGACACAGAATATACCTGGTTCACCTTGCTGGTATTGATCTGGGTGGACAGATAGTTTCCGGTACCGAATAGATTGGTCTGCGTGATCCCGCCCATCAACGTCAAACCTTCGCCGTTACTAAAGCCCATACCGATAGAGAAGTTTCCGGTCGACTTCTCCGCCACGGTCAGATCCAGATCGAGTTGATCAACGCTGCCCGGGACCTTATGGGTCTCCACATTCACGCTATCAAAGAAACCCAGCCGATCGATGCGCTGTTTGGACTTCTTGATCTTGGAGGTGGCGAACCAACCGCCTTCCATCTGGCGAAACTCGCGCCGTATGACCTCATCCTTGGTCTTGTCATTGCCTGATATGTTGATGTTGCGCACATAAGCGCGTTGCATGGGATCGACCACGAAAGTAAAGGCAGCCAGATGTTTCTCTTTGTCGATATCCGGCACGATATTCACATTGGCAAAGGCATAGCCCTCTTCGCCCAGATTCTCACGTATCTTCTCGGACGCAGCCGTCAACGCTTCCCGCGAGAAAACCTGACCCGGCTGCACATCGACCATGGCACGCAGCGCATCGTTACTGAACACGTTCTTGGCGCCCGCCACCTTGATATCGGAGATGGAATATTGTTCACCCTCGGAAAGGTTGAGCGTGATGTAGATGTCCCTTTTATCTGCGGAGATCGTGACGTTGGTCGAATCGATTGAGAAATCCATATAACCCGAATTCAGGTACAGGCTGCGGATAGACTCTATGTCGGCGGACAGCTTGGGCTTGGAGTATTGATCGTTGCTGGTAAGCCAAGTGAACCAGCCGGGCGTGGTCAGCTTCATCTCATCCAACAGATCACCATCACTGAAATGCCGGTTACCGATGATATTGATCTGGCGTATCTTTGACGGTTTGCCTTCGACCACGACCAAGCTCACTGCGACGCGATTTCGCTCCAGTTCGGTCACTTTGGTCTTCACCACCACCCCATACTTGCCTCGGGCAATGTACTGCCGCTTCAATTCATTCTCGGATTTCTCCAGAGCCGACTTGTCGAAGATCCGACCTTCAGCCAGCCCGACCAGCTTCAGATTGTCCAGCAACTGCGGCTTGGGAAAATCCTTGATGCCGTCCAGTTCGACGCTTGCGATGGTCGGACGCTCCTGTACGCGCACCACCAGCACCCCCTGCTCCGACAGCAACTGTACATCTTTAAAGAAGCCGGTCGAGAACAAGGCATGCAGTGCTGCAGTCGCACGCTCGTCGTCCAGTTCTTCCCCGACTTTGATCGGCAAATAACTAAATACTGTGCCGGCTTCGGTGCGTTGAATACCCTCGATGCGGATATCTTTCACAACGAAAGGCTGACCTGCCCAAGCGGACGCGCCATATACAAGCGCGATCACGCCTGCTAGTTTTCTAAAATCCATTATTTATCAACCCAAAATCAGGCGGCTCACGTCGTTGTACAACGCAAAAGCCATCATGGTCACCAAGAGTGCGATACCGACTTTCTGTCCTGCTTCCCACAGATTGTCTGAAACCGGACTGCCCTTGAAAAATTCGACCGAATAATACAGCAAATGGCCGCCATCCAATAACGGGATAGGCAGCAGATTCAATATTCCCAGACTGATGCTGATCAGTGCCAGGAAGCCCACATAGGCACCCAAACCCATCTGCGCAGACTGTCCGGCATAGTCAGCGATAGTGATCGGGCCCGACAGGTTCTTCAGCGACACTTCGCCCAGCACCATCTTGCCCATCATCTTCAAGCTGATGGCTGCCGTCTCCCAAGTCTTGCTTAGCCCTTCAGACAGCGCTTGCAACGGCGGGTAACGTACTTCAGTCAGCAATGCCTCGAAAGCTATTTGATCGATCTGCGCCCCCGCACCGATGCGACCGATGCGCTCGCCTTTATCCATCACTGCTGCCGGTTTGATCGTCAGGTCGATACGTGCACCGTCACGCTCGATCTGGAGTTGCAATATCTGTTCTGGATGCGCTCGGATCACATTGACCCAGTCCGCCCATAACGACACGGCTTCACCATTCACTGACAACACCCGATCCCCCGTCTTCATGCCCGCCTGTGCCGCCGCACCGTCTGCGGTCAACTGGCCGATGACCGGATACACCGGCGGCTGGTATGGCAACAGGCCCAACTTGCGCATGAAGTCGCCGTCCAGATCAGCCGCAGACAGGCCGGACATATCCAGCTTCCGTTCAACGATAACATCCGTTCGGTCGCGCAGTTGCAAGGTAGCGGAACGCTGCTGCAGGATCAGGTCGAGCAAAGTCCAGCGCACTTCCTGCCAACTTTGCGCGGATTGTCCGTTGATACTGACGATGGTGCTCTGTGTCTGCAGGGCTGCGACGGCTGCCGGAGTGCCCGGTGCGATCTCGCCCAGCACCGGCTTGATCCCGGGCACACCGTACATGAACAACGCCCAGTACAACACCACGGCCAGCAACAGATTGGCCAGCGGCCCTGCCACGACGATAGCCATGCGCTGCAACACCGGCTTACGATTGAAGGCGCGGCGCAATTCGTTGGGCGCGACCTCCCCTTCCCGCTCATCCAGCATCTTCACGTAACCGCCCAAGGGGATAGCCGACAAGGCCCATTCGGTACCGTCTTTGCCGATACGGCGCGAGTAGATGACATTGCCGAAACCGACCGAGAACCGCAGCACCTTCACATCGCACCAGCGCGCGACCAGATAATGGCCGTATTCATGGAACACGACCAGCACGACGATGGCGATGACGAAGGCTAACAAGGTGATCATGCGCTCTTTCCGGAGTCAGTCAGGGATGCATGCAATGACCGCATCGGCATACAGAGGTTCATTACCTGTCGGCATCTCACTTTGTTTTTTGCTCCACCCACACCCGCGCGGCGACCCGGGCGGCGGCATCGGCATCCAGCACATCCTGCAGCCTGTGCACTTCGCTGTGTGGCACCGTTGCCATCACCGATTCGATCAGGCGCGGAATATCGAGGAAGGCGATGCGCTGGTTGAGGAAGGCGTCCACCGCCACTTCATTGGCAGCATTGAGCAGGGCCGGCACAGTACCGCCGGCACGCAAGGCTTGATACGCCAATGCCAAACAGGGGAAACGCTCAAGGTCGGGCGCGACAAAATCCAGTTTGGCGATGGCGAACAGGTCCAGCGGCGCGACCCCGGAGTCGATGCGTTCCGGCCACGCCAGCGCATAGGCGATGGGTGTGCGCATATCGGGATTGCCAAGCTGGGCCAGCACTGAGCCATCGACATACTGCACCATGGAATGGATCACGCTCTGTGGGTGCACCACCACCTGGATGTCGTCGGCAGCGGCATTGAATAGCCAGTGCGCCTCGATCACTTCCAGGCCCTTGTTCATCATGCTGGCGGAATCGACCGAGATCTTGCGCCCCATGCTCCAGTTGGGATGCGCGCACGCCTGATCCGGCGTCACATCCTGCAATTCGGATAAAGGTGTGTTGCGGAACGGGCCGCCGGAAGCGGTGAGCAATATCTTGCTGACGCCGCTGTGCTGCATGTCGCCCGCGTAGTCGTGCGGCAGCGACTGGAAGATGGCGTTGTGCTCACTGTCGATCGGCAACAGCACCGCACCGCTGCGGTGCACCGTATCCATGAACAGATGACCAGCCAGCACCAGCGTCTCTTTATTGGCCAGCAATACCTTCTTGCCTGCTTCCGCCGCCGCCAAGGTCGGACGCATACCCGCCGCGCCGACGATGGCCGCCATCACGGCATCCACCTCCGGCAAGGTAGCGACCTTTACCAACGCATCATTGCCACACAACACTTCGACATCCAGCCCCGCAGCGGCGATACGCTTGCGCAGGCGCTCGGCGGCGGCTTCATCCAGCAGCACTGCGAAATAGGGAAGAAACTGGCGGCATTGCTCGAACAGCAGCTCGTCTTGCTGGTTCGCGGTCAGTGCGATGATGCGGTAACGATCCGGATGCCGCGCAACGACGTCCAGCGTGCTTTTGCCTATGCTCCCTGTGGAGCCAAGAACGGTGATGTTCTGCACTAGTTCAGCCCGTGAAAGAGCAGCGCCAGCATGGCCAGCGGCAAAGTGGAAGTCAGCGCGTCGATACGATCCAGCAGGCCGCCATGACCGGGCAGCAGCGCCCCGCTGTCCTTGACTCCGGCTTGTCGCTTGATGGCCGATTCGAACAGGTCCCCCATCACCGCCAGCACCACCCACCACCAGGCGGTGAGCATCATCGCCGGCAATATCTGCAAACGGGAGAATTCTTCGCTGAACGACCACACCAGTGCCACGTAGATGGAGACGCCCAATATTGCGCCGGCAACCCCTTCCCATGTCTTGCCTGGACTGATACTGGGTGCCAGTTTGGTCTTGCCGTACTTGCGACCTGCAAAGTAAGCGGCACTATCAGCCGCCCACACGATACCCATCACGAACAGCAGCATCCACGGGCTGGGTGCCCAGGCTCGCAGATCGATCATGGCCAGTCCGGTTGGCACGATCACCATCCAGCCGACCAGCATCATCAAGCCTTTGTGTGTCACTTTCACACCGCTCATCAACCAGGCAGGCACCACGATCAGCCACAGTAAAGCCGAGAACAGATAGGCAGTCAGGTGCGGATAGTTCATCGCCCCCGCTTCCAGATTCGTATCCATCCACAACAACCCCAGCATCAACAACAGCGTAGCGCCCCAATACAAGTTGGCGGACATCCCCTCCAGTTTTGACAAGCGCGCCCATTCGGATGTGCCTTGCATCACCATCGCGATCACTAACAAGGACCAGCCGATCGCAGGCAACAGGAATAGTGCAGCCAATAGCAACACCAGCATGATGATAGCCGTGATCACACGCGATTTAAGCATCGTCATTCCCCTTGAGTTGTTCGCTGGTGCGTCCGAAACGGCGTTCGCGTTTTTGGTATGACTTGATCGCCTCCTCCAGCGCTGTCCGGTCGAAAGCGGGCCACAGCGTGTCGGTGAAGAATAGTTCTGTATACGCCAGTTGCCACAGCAGGAAGTTGCTGATTCGCTGCTCACCACCGGTGCGTATGAACAGGTCAGGCTCCGGCGCATAGTGCATGGAAAGATAAGGTGCGAGTTCTTCTTCTTCGAACGCGCTGGCACGGTCCGGGTGGGCCTGACTCAACGCATGCATGGCCTGCATGATGTCCCAGCGTCCGCCGTAGTGGGCGGCAATGGGAAGTGTGAGACCGGTGTTGGCGGCGGTAAGCTGCTCGGCTTCCTCGATGTGCTGCACCAGCGGCGCATCGAAGCGGCTGCGGTCACCAATGATCTTGAGACGAATATTATTTTCGTGCAGTTTGGAGACTTCGCGTTCCAGCATCTTGAGGAACAGCTGCATCAGGAAAGAGACTTCATCGGCAGGACGGCGCCAGTTTTCACTGCTGAAAGCGAACAGCGTCAGATACTCCACCCCCATTTGGCGACAGGCTTTGACCACTTCGCGAACCGTTTCCACACCGCGCTGATGCCCCATCACGCGCGGCATCAAGCGTTTCTTTGCCCAACGTCCGTTACCATCCATGATGATGGCGATGTGACGCGGGACTGTAGCAGTCTCGGGGATGGTTCGTGTTGAGCTTTTGAATATGGCCATAATCAGGATTCAGGATTCAGGGTTCAGGATTCAGGAATTATCGGGAAGTCATACGCAATCCCGAATCCTGAAACCTTGCTCCTGAATCCTATCAGACCGCCATCAGGTCAACTTCTTTGGCTTGTAATGCCTTGTCGATTTCGGCGACGAAGCGGTCAGTCAGCTTCTGCACGTCATCCTGCGCGCGGCGCTCGTCGTCCTCGCCCACTTCCTTGTCCTTGAGCAGCTTCTTCAATTGCTCGTTGGCTTCGCGGCGGATATTGCGCACGGCGATCTTGGCATCCTCGCCTTCGCTCTTCACCACTTTGATCAGGTCACGTCGGCGCTCTTCGGTCAGCATCGGCATCGGCACGCGGATCAACTCGCCGTTGGTGGCAGGGTTCAGCCCCAGGTCGGAATCGCGGATCGCCTTTTCGACCGGGCCAATCATGTTCTTCTCGTACGGCTGCACTCCGATGGTGCGCGCGTCGCTCAGTGTGATGTTCGCCACCATATTCACCGGGGTGGGAGTTCCGTAGTATTCAACCATCACGTGATCCAGAATACCGGTATGCGCACGCCCAGTACGGATCTTGCTCAAGTCAGTCTTCAATGCTTCCAGCGACTTTTGCATCTTTTGTTCTACGTTCTTTTTGATGTCAGAGATCATAGTTCGCTCCTAATCCACTCGTACCAATGTACCTTCACCTTCACCGAACACCACGCGTTTGAGTGCGCCCGGTTTGAAGATGCTAAACACGATGATGGGCAGTTTCTGGTCGCGACACAGGGTCAGCGCAGTCGCATCCATCACCTTCAGATTCTTGCTGATCGCCTCATCAAAGCTCAGACTTTGATAACGGATCGCATCGGGATTCTTCTTCGGATCGTCGGTATAGATACCGTCGACCTTGGTTGCTTTGATCACCACATCGGCAGTCATCTCGACGCCGCGTAGTGCAGCTGCAGTATCGGTAGTGAAGAACGGACTACCGATACCTGCCGCGAAGATCACCACTTTGCCATCTTCCAGATAGCGCAGTGCTTTGCCGCGAATGAACGGTTCGGCCACCTGCTCCAGACTCAATGCGGACTGCACACGGCATTCCAACCCGGCACGCGTCATCGCATCTTGCAAGGCCATTGAGTTCATCACGGTGGCCAGCATGCCCATGTAATCGGCAGTTGCTCTATCCATTCCCGCCGCCGCCGGAGCGACACCGCGGAAGATATTGCCGCCGCCAACCACCATCGCCACTTCCACACCCAGCTCGACCACTTCCTTGATCTCGGCCACGATGCGTTCGATGACAGCGCGGTTGATACCGTAGCTGTCATCACCCCTCAGGGCTTCGCCGGAGAGTTTGAGCAGGATGCGTTTGTAGGCGGGTGCGGTCATGGCGTCCTTTCGATTACTTCTGTGCGGCAGCAGCGGCGGCAGCGGCAACTTCAGCCGCGTAGTCTTCGACCTTCTTCTCGATACCTTCGCCAACCACGAACATCTGGAAAGCGGTGACGGAAGCACCTTTGCTCTTCAGCAGTTGCTCGATGGTCTGCTTGCCGTCTTCAGCTTTGACGAACACCTGGCCCATCAGCGTTACTTCCTTCAGGAACTTCTGCACGGTGCCTTCGGCGATCTTTTCCAGCATGGCTTCCGGCTTGCCGGATTCCTTGGCCTTCTCGATGGCGATACGGCGCTCGGTCTCGATGTCTTCCGGATTCACGCCGGAAGCATCCACGGACTTCGGCTTGGAAGCGGCGATATGCATCGCCAGATCCTTGCCCAAGGCTTCGTCGCCACCTTCGTAGTTCACCATTACACCGATCTTGTTGCCGTGCAGATAGGTCGCCAGTTGGCCGGTGGTGGTCTCGTAACGCTCTACGCGGCGCACGGTCAGGTTCTCACCCAGCTTCATCACCAGTGCTTTGCGGTCTTCTTCCACTGTGCCCACACCGTTGGCCAGTTTCATACCCAACAATGCGTCGATGTCAGCAGGATAGTTCTTCGCCACGGTTTCGGCGACGTTCTTGGCGAAAGCCATGAAATCGTCGTTCTTGCCCACGAAGTCGGTTTCGCAGTTCACTTCGGCCACGGCACCGACCTTGCCGTCGGCAGCCAGATAGGATCCGATCACGCCTTCAGCCGTGACGCGCGATGCAGCTTTGCTTGCCTTTGCACCGCTCTTGATGCGCAGCAACTCTTCGGCAGCCTTGGCATCGCCATTTGTCTCCACCAGTGCCTTTTTGCATTCCATCATGCCGAGGCCGGTGGCCTCGCGCAGCTCTTTAACCATGCTTGCGGTGATTTCCGCCATGTCACACTCCTAATATTTCAACAGAATTCAGATTACAAAAAAGGGGGCTTGCGCCCCCTTGTTACGGAGAGGCCGCTTAAGCAGCTTCTTTTTCCGCGATCTGTTCGACCAGATCGGTAGTCGCTTGCTCGCGACCTTCCAGAATCGCATCGGCCACGCCGCGCGCATACAGGCGGATCGCCTGGCTGGAGTCATCGTTACCGGGGATCACGAAGTCCACGCCATCCGGGCTGTGGTTGGTATCGACCACGCCGATGACCGGGATGCCCAGCTTTTTCGCTTCAGTGACGGTGCCCTTCTGGTAGCCGACGTCGATCACAAAGATCGCGGAAGGCAGGCCAGCCATATCCTTGATACCACCAAGGCTACGCTCCAGCTTTTCCAGTTCGCGACGGAACATCAGACCTTCCTTCTTGGAGATCTTGTCGATGCTGCCGTCTTCGATCATCGCTTCCAGTTCTTTGAGGCGCTTGATCGACAGTTGTACAGTCTTGAAATTGGTGAGCATGCCGCCCAACCAGCGATGATCAACATACGGAGAGCCCGCGCGCTGCGCTTCTTCACGAATGATCTCGCGCGCTTGACGCTTGGTCGCCACGAACAGGACATTGCCCTTCTTCGCGGAGATCTTGCGCACTTCTTTCAGCGCGTCGTTGAACATCACGACGGTCTTTTCCAGGTTGACGATATGAATCTTGTTGCGATGACCGAAAATGAACGGTGCCATCTTGGGATTCCAGAAACGTGTCTGGTGACCGAAATGGACACCCGCTTCCAGCATTTGACGCATTGTGACTGCTGCCATGTTGTTACTCCATCGTTAAGGGTTAAGTTCTTCCACTCGCCAGCCTGATCCTTGAAGGACACCCCAACATGAACGAGTGTGTGAATTCCCATCCACCGACAGTTGCCGGATAAACGGGGCGCGCATTGTAACCGAAGTCCCCTGCCGACTCAAGCTGTTGCGGCACTTTCACGCACCTGAAATGGCTATCCTGCAAGCGTCGAGTCAAGGAATATGCGCAAGCCGAGTCGACTTGGTGACATAATCTGTTAAAAGCTCACATAAGGGGGGCTCAATGCAAAAACGGACACTGTTCCGTACCATTCGTAACTATGTCGCCGCTCTGGCTGTGATCGCCACTGCGTCAGCACTCGTGTTCGCCATCTCCTTCACCGAATCCAGTTTGCCGTGGACGGCGTTCCTGACCGGCGTACTGGTTGCCGCTATTCTGGCCGAAGCAGTGCGTGCTTCCCGCTCTGAATGGCTGTTGATGCGCCGCACGGCGCAACTTGCCGCGCTCAAAAGCAAACTGGAACGCGAGACACTGCTGCGCAAGCACGCTGATCAAAAGAATGCTGCCGACCGCCCTCGCTTGCAGATCATGGATGATTCCATGTCGACCATGGTCGCTCTGTTCGATGTAAAAGGCCTGTGTCATTATCACAACCGCGCTTTCCGTGACTGGCTGGGCGTGCGCCCAGAGCAGATAGAGGCTCACCATATTCGCGAGATCCTTGGACCAAAGGTCAGCGCAGAGATCGCCACCGCGGTGAGGCAATCACTTGATGGGCAGGAGATGCGATATGAACGCACACAGGCGATGCCAAACGGTGCGCTCTACCATCTGTCTATCACTCATGTCCCGCAATATGACGAGGCAGGCAAAGTCAACGGCTTCTACTTTCTGGCTGACGACATTACCGACCGCAGCGACCTGACTCCTGTCCAAATGCCCGCCAACGAACAGCCCGCCACTGACAATGAGCTCCAGGCCGGGCAAGCGTTGTACATCGATGCCTTTTCGGAGCAACTCACCGGACAGAAAGATGCGGGCAAACGCATCATCACCGCCATCGAGCATGGTGAGTTCCGCCTGTTCTGCCAGCTGATCGCACCGCTGCCGCTGAACAGCGGCGGTGCCGCACATTACGAGATACTTATCCGTTTACAGGAGGAAGAAGAAGGGCTGCTGCCACCCGGCGCCTTCTTTCCATTGGCAGAGCGACACGGACTCATGCCTTATCTGGACCGCTGGGTGATCCAGCATGTGCTGGCATGGGCAGCCAGTCACAGCCGAAAAGATTCGATGTTCTTCATCAATCTCGCTGCAGCCACGCTGGGCGATCCCGAATTTCCGGAATTCCTGAGAAGCATATTGCTGGAATACGAGGCAGCCGCAGGCAGTCTGTGTTTCGAAGTGACCGATGCCGAACTGGCTCAACGCGGAGAGAACGCTGCTGAATTCATAAGACAAGTCAGAGCTTGCGGATGCCGGGTCGCTTTGAGTGGATTCGGACGAGATAGCGTTTCATTCGACCGCATACGCGGCTTTCAAGTGGACTTCATCAAGATCGATGGCAGCCTGATCCTCGGCCTGCTGCGTGACCCTGTCAATCTGGCCAAGGTCAGCTCTATCGACCGCGTAGCAAAAAAGATCGGCGTGCGCACCGTGGCTGAACTGGTGGAAAGCGATGAACTCATCACCAAACTGAGTGAACTAGGGGTCGACTACGCCCAAGGTTTCGGCATTTCACGCCCGCGAGCCCTTGAGGAGTGAGTTGTATTGAAAGGAAAACTCAGATATTCGATTCTGACCTTTCCAAGTTGTAGAAGAGAAAGCAATATTTACTTCTAATAAAGCCAGCTGAACAGAAAGCATAATCGTGAACCCTTTGATCCCCCTTCTAGTCAATATCTTGGTGATCAGCGTAATAGCCGCCGAGCTGATCGCCACGGCCTTGGGTGAAATCAACGCCGACCGATTGCTGATTGTCAGCACCATCTCGGGCGGGCTGACGATTTTTTCAATGAGGCTCTCCCAACAGGCGCTGGATCGCCTGAAGCAAGATAACGAATCGGAAAATAAAAAAACCGCGGACTGAGAGTCAGGCAATCGATCCGCAACGAGCGACACGGCCCGAGAAGCCCCTTAAGCCCAGAACCTGAGCCACATCAAACTGCCAACTTAAGTTCCAGACCGAGGGCCCGGATACGCGCTGCGAAAGGCTCCAGCTGCTGCACAGATAAGACAGATAATTGAAGGGCTTCCGGCTGAAGTGAAGGACGCGCCAAGCCATATAACAACACCCCGCTCGGCTTGATTCCATCCTGCATACAAGCAGCAAGAAATTCCAGATAGTCATCTTCTTCCTGCCTGCTCGGTGCCTTGCCGTCCAAGGCGAACCAGCATGTCTGTAGCCAGGTGTTGGGACAACAACTCACAGCCATCGCCAGATTTCTGCGCACCAGACCCATCTTTGACTTCGTATCATTCACGCGCAACATGCCCGCCTCACTGGCACGATCCAGTTTGAACCACACTTCACCATTGAGTTGTGCCATGCGGCGCAACCCCTGTTGCACATAGTCACGCTGCATCAAGCTGCCATTGGTGATCAGAACAAGTTTGAGATCAGCCGGTTTCAGCCTGCCGATAAGCTCAATAACCTCGGGAAATTCCTGCGCGCTGGTCGGTTCACCATTACCTGATAGCGCAATATCGATGATGCGTCGCATCTCGGGCGGCACACGCCGCATGAAATCGCCATGCTGCAATTCAGACAGGAAACCGTTCAACTCCTGTTCCAGCAATGCCAGATCGACCGGCGGTGCCGTGCCCAGTTTCAGATCTGGCACCTGACAATAGATGCAGCGCCAATTGCATGCGTTATTGGTATTGAGATTGATGCCGATGGAAACACCGCCCGCGCGACGTGACACGACCGGGTAGACGTAGCGCAGACCGGCACTATCCCGGTCATGGTCATAGATATTTAATGGGGATTCGCTCAAGACTTGATCAGCGGCAGATACTTGGCGGGATCAACCGGCTTGCCCATACGACGGATCTCAAAATGAAGCTTTGCCCGGTCTGTGTCCGAGCTACCCATCTCGGCGATCTTCTGCCCTTTGCGTACACTCTGCCCTTCCTTCACCAGCAGGCGGCTGTTGTGGGCATAGGCACTCAAGAATGTCGCGTTGTGCTTGATGATGACCAGCTTGCCGTAGCCGCGCAGACCACTACCGCTATACACCACTTTTCCGGAAGCGCTGGCCAAAATAGGCTGTCCTTGCGAGCCTGCAATGTCCACGCCCTTGCGATTGGCGCTCTTTGAATAGCCGGCAATGACTTTCCCACGCGTCGGCATCCCCCATTCCACCCCCTCCTCCACCACAGTCGAAGCAGGTGCAGCACTTGCGACAGCTGCAGTGGAAGGTTCGTCATCTTGAATGTGCTGCGCTTTGGCCAAGGCTTGCGGCGAATACAACAATCGCCCGACTTTGGGCTGATTCTTGATCTCACCTACGCGCGGGATGCGCGCGACGATCTTAGCCGGTTCTTCTGAAACCACTTCCTCTGCGGGCAATATCAAACGCAGCTTCTGTCCCACCTGGATCGCTGTCGGATCTTTAAGGCCGTTCTGCTGCGCCACTTCCATATAATCCAGGCCGTTCTGGAAGGCGATGCTGTACAACGTGTCTCCCGCCTGTACAACATAGATAGCACTGGTTTGCGCGGGCTTGTCAGCCGCAGACATCACAGGCCCAGAGCCGTACTCCACAACAGGTGCGCGCTTGCCACTGGCTGCCGGGCCTGCACAGGCGGTCAGCAGTGCAGCCATCAGCAATATGAGCAGGGTATTGCTTGTATGTGATGCTTTAGAAAAATCACCTGTCATGCTATTCCTGCCAGAAGCGGTACAAACTTCACCGCCTCCAGACGCGTCTCCTTGAAACCGTTTTCAGTACGCTCGACCAGATACAGGAACTGTTCCTGAGTGCCTACGGGCAGCACCATTCTACCACCCACTACCAACTGCTCTTTTAGCGCCTGGGACAGTGCAGGTGCGGCGCAAGCCATGATGATGCCTTCAAACGGCGCACCTTCCATCAAGCCACTCGTACCATCTGCATGGCGCAGCACGACATTCCTGATCTTCAATTCGCGCAGCAATTTGCGGGCGCGTTCGTGCAGCGGCAGGATTCGCTCCACGCTGTAAACCTGTTGTGCCACCTGAGCCAATACTGCGGCTTGATATCCGCAACCGGTACCTACTTCCAGCACTTTGCCCAATTGCTTGCCGTTGCGCAGCACTTCGGTCATGCGCGCCACGATGTAGGGTTGTGAGATGGTCTGCCCGTAGTTGATCGGCAGCGAGACATCGTCATAAGCGCGACCTGCCAATGCCTCATCCACAAACATGTGACGCGGCACATTGTTCATCGCAGCCAGCACTGTCTCGTCACGGATACCTTGCGTACGCAAACGCTCGACCATGCGCGCACGCGTGCGCGGCGAAGTCATACCTATGCCCGCATGCTGCAGATTCATGCAGAGGCTCCCATCCAGGTACGCACCGCATCAATCTGACTGTATTGCGTCAGGTCTATCTGTAGCGGGGTGATGGAAACGCGGTTATTGTTGATCGCGTTGAAATCGGTACCCTCGCCTGCATCCTGCGCCTTGCCTGCAGGCCCGATCCAATAGATAGGCTGACCGTGTGGATTGCTGGCTTTGATTACCGGCTCTGCCTTATGGCGTTTGCCAAGGCGCGTCACTTCCGTTCCCTGCAATTGCTCGTATGGAATATCCGGCACGTTCACATTGAGTAACCATGGATTGGGTTTCGCATCCTGCATTAAGCGCCGCACCAACTCGACCGCAACCCTGCCGGCCGTATCGAAGTGCTCCGGATCATGTTTAGACATGGAGATAGCAATGGCTGGCACGCCCAGCAGGAAACCCTCTGTCGCCGCCGCCACCGTACCTGAATAGATGGTGTCATCACCCATATTCGCCCCGGCATTGATACCGGACACAACGATGTCGGGCTGTACATCCAGCATACCGGTCACGGCCATGTGCACGCAGTCTGTCGGCGTGCCGTCCACGTAATGAAAGCCGCTGGCTGCGCGGCGCAGACTGAGTGGACGATTGAGGGTCAGAGAATTGCTGGCACCGCTACGATCACGCTCGGGCGCGACCACGGTCACTTCGGCAATGGCGGACAGATGCTTTGCCAGACAAGCCAACCCCGGCGCGAAGTAGCCGTCGTCGTTACTGATCAGGATACGCATCAGGTGTTCTGGACGACGATCTTCGGGAATGCCGCGCTATGGTCCTGTGCCATGTCGGCGATCTTCACCGCCACACGTCGCGCGATCTGTTTGTAGACCTTGGCGATGTTGCCATCCGGATCGGACACCACGGTCGGCTCGCCGGAATCGGCCTGCTCCCGGATACGGATGTCCAGTGGCAGACTGCCGAGGAATTCGGTGCTGTAGTCGGCACACATCTTTTCGCCGCCGCCCGCGCCGAAGATATGCTCTTCGTGGCCGCACTTGGAGCAGATATGCGTGCTCATGTTCTCCACGATACCGATGATCTTCACATCCACCTTCTCGAACATCTTGAGGCCCTTGCGCGCATCCATCAGCGCGATGTCCTGCGGTGTGGTGACGATCACCGCGCCGGTGACCGGCACCTTCTGCGCCAGCGTGAGCTGGATGTCGCCGGTGCCGGGCGGCAGATCGATTACCAGATAATCCAGGTTGTCCCACTTGGTCTGGTGCAGCAATTGGTCCAGCGCCTGCGTCACCATCGGACCGCGCCAGATCATCGGCGTATCGGCGTCGATCAGGAAACCGATGGACATCACCTGTAGCCCGTGATTGACCAAGGGCTTCATCGTCTTGCCGTCTTCGGAATCAGGATTGCCGCTAAGTCCCAGCATGGTGGGTTGCGAGGGACCATAGATGTCCGCATCCAGCATGCCGACACGGGCACCTTCAGCAGCCAAAGCCAGCGCAAGATTCACCGCCGTTGTGCTCTTGCCCACACCGCCTTTGCCGGAAGCTACCGCGATGATGTTCTTCACACCATCCACCAGTTTCACACCGCGCTGCACCGCATGCGGCACGACTTTGCTACTGACGTTGGCTTCGACCTTGCCGGCACCCGCCAGGGCAGATTTCAGATGCGACTCAACCTGTGCCTTTATCTCGTTCCATACGCTCTGCGCCGGATAACCCAACAGGATATCCAACGTCACATCGCTACCATTGACTTTGACGTTCTTGACCGATTTACCGCTTACAAAATCTTTTTTGGTATTGGGATCGATCAGGTTCTTCAGGGCATTCTGTACATCGACTTCGGAAAAGCTCATCTCGCACTCCAGTTGATTGATGCCCCGATTCTACTTGAGAAGGCAATTCTACGGGACCCGGTTTTACGTCGCTCGGCAGCTGTGGACGCATGCCTTTATAATCCGCGGCATGAACAGGATGCCTGACATGCACAAAATATCCCTGCTGTTGCTGATTGCATTGCTGACCGCTTGCGGCTCAGCCCCTGCACGCCAAGATAGCGCCAGCAATGAACGCATGAACGATCTGGTGATGTATGCCATCAGTCTGGCTGAAACCCCATATCAATACGGTGGCGACAATGCGCGTAGCGGCTTCGATTGCAGCGGCTATGTAGGTCATGTCTATCGGGAAGTGCTGGACATCAAGCTGCCCCGGACTACAAAAGCACTAAGCGGCGTCGGGGATCCCTTGAGTCAACGCGAATTGCGCCCCGGTGATCTTGTGTTTTTTAACACCCAGCGTCGCCCCTTCTCGCATGTAGGGATCTATGTCGGCGAAAGGAAGTTCGTGCATTCCCCAAAAACTGGCAGCCGAATCCGCGTCGAGAACATGGAGCTTGACTACTGGAAGTCCCGTTACAACGGCGCTCGCCGCATTTATTGATCAGGGCTTGGAGGCGCGTATGGCCTGCGCCAATTGATGCACCGACATCGCGTAGTAACTGCTGATGTTGTAACGCATGATGACATCGAAATTCTCGAATACCAGCCAGTATTCCTTACCGTTCTGCAGCGTCAGATCCAGCAACCAGGCCGGAGGCAGAACACCTGCCGGCGCTTTTTCAAACGACACACCAGCATCAGTCGTCCATCCCATGACAGGACGCACCTCCATCAGATTGCCCGGATCGCGTCCTTCGTCGACACGCACCTGAAGAGCTACCGGCTCACCGCTTCGCCAACCGTAATTCTTGAAGTAGTTCGCCACACTGCCGATCGCGTCTGCGGGCTCATGCAGAATATCTACATGACCGTTGCCGTTATAGTCCAGCGCATACTTGCGATAATTGCTGGGCATGAATTGCGGAATACCCAGCGCACCGGCATATGAAGAATTGATCGCCAAGAGATTGAAATCCTGCTCGCTCGCCAACAACAGGTACTGCTCCAGCTCGGCTCTGAAATAAGGTGCCCGGCGAGGAAAATCGAATGCCAGCGTAGTCAACGCATCCAGCGTACGGAAACGACCGGTCTGTTTGCCGTACATGGTTTCCACGCCGATGATGGCGACGATGTATTCGGCCGGCACACCAAACTGGCGTTGCGCGCGTTGCAGGTATATCTCGTTATTTTTCCAGAATTTGATGCCATCCTTGATTCGTTGCGGGTTGACGAAGTTGGCGCGATATTCCACCCAAGGCTTCAAGGTTGCGGGCTTCTCGATCGCTTCAATCACATCCGGGCGTTGCTCTGCACGACGGAATACGCGCTCCAGATCGGCACGCTTGAAATGGTGACGCTCTACCATCTCGTCTATGAATTGAGGAATACCGGGCAAATTGGCTGCGAAAGCAACGTGACTGGACAACAGAAGGACAAACAAGCTGATTAATCTCATGGGCAAGCATTTTACTCGACAGCACTTGCCCCTACTGTTAAATTTCCCCCATTCTTCAATATCGACAAACCCACATTTAAATCATGGAAAAAACCACCCAACACCATCCGCTTCTCATCCTCGGTTCCGGCCCTGCCGGTTACACCGCCGCCGTCTATGCCGCACGCGCCAACCTCAACCCGGTATTGATCACCGGTATGGCACAGGGCGGACAATTGATGACCACCACCGAAGTGGACAATTGGCCTGCCGACCCGAACGGCGTGCAAGGCCCCGAATTGATGCAGCGTTTCCAGCAGCACGCCGAGCGCTTCAACACGCAGATCATCTTCGACCACATCCACACAGCTCAACTGCAGCAGAAACCTTTTACGCTGACAGGCGATGCCGGCACATATACCTGCGACGCACTGATCATCTGCACCGGCGCCTCGGCGCAATACCTTGGCCTGCCTTCGGAAGAAGCATTCATGGGCAAAGGCGTGTCCGGGTGCGCCACCTGCGACGGTTTCTTCTATCGCAACAAGCCGGTGGCCGTGGTCGGCGGCGGTAACACTGCCGTGGAAGAGGCACTGTATCTGGCCAACATCGCCAGCCATGTCACGCTGATCCACCGCCGCGACAGCTTCCGCGCAGAACGCATCATGATCGACCACCTGATGGAAAAAGTGAAAGAAGGCAAGATCACCCTGCAACTGCATCAGGTGCTGGACGAAGTGCTGGGCGATGACAGTGGCGTCACCGGCGCTCGTCTGAAAAACGTGCAAGACGGCAGCACACAGGACATCAGTGTAGACGGCGTATTCATCGCCATCGGCCACAAACCGAATACCGACCTGTTCACGGGGCAACTGGAGATGGACAACGGTTACATCATCACCAAGGGCGGCAACAAGGGTAATGCCACCGGCACCAGCATAGCCGGCGTATTCGCCGCCGGCGATGTACAGGACCAGATCTACCGCCAGGCATGCACCAGCGCAGCGACCGGCTGCATGGCCGCGCTGGATGCGGACAAATACCTGCAATCTTTGGGTTGATGAAAGAACAGCCGGAACAGGATGAAGACTTGTTCCGGCAACTGCTGGGCGACGTGACACCACTCAAGCCCAATGACCGCCGCACGCCCTCCCCCGCTCCGCGCAAGCCTCACATAAGTAGCATCTCTCCAGAAGCCGAGATCGCCGATACGCTCTCTGATCACGGTGCCGGCGATATTGCGCCCACTGAATACCTAAGCAATGGCTTGAGCCGCATGACGCTTCGCAAATTGAGGCGCGGCGAATGGCCAGTTCAGGATGAGCTTGATCTGCATGGATTGAATAGTGATGAAGCGAGAAGACTGCTGACCTCGTTCCTGCATCAGGCGACACAGCAAGGTTTGCGCTGCGTGAACGTGATCCACGGCAAAGGATGGCATAGCGAAAAAGGAGAAGGATTGTTAAGACGCCTTGCCCGGCATTGGCTGATCCAGCACCCACAGGTATTGGCGTTCAGCGATGCACCGCCACAAGCAGGCGGCAGCGGCGCGGCATGGGTACTGATCAAATCAGCTGTCCGTGAAAACGATAGTGGTTCTTCCCCGATAGTTTGACCTCATACATCGCGGCATCGGCGAACTTCTTCAAGACATCACTTTCATCGGCATCATCGGGATAGATGCTGATACCGATACTCGTTCCAATATTGACCACTACGCCTTCAATCTCAAATGGCACGCAAAGCGAATCAATGATCTTTTTCGCAACCTGAGCTGCATCGTCAGATTTGCTGATCGCGGACATCACCACGACGAATTCATCCCCGCCCATACGCGAGACCATATCCGTCTCCCTGATGCAGCTCTTCAGACGGACAGCCACTTCCCGCAGCAATATATCTCCCGCATGGTGGCCCAGCGTATCGTTCACAACCTTGAATCCGTCCAGATCCAGGAACAGCAGTGCTGTCTTGTTCCGGTTGCGCTTGGCTGTCAGCAATGACTGCTCGATGTGCTGATTCAACAAAGTCCTGTTCGGCAGATTGGTCAATGCATCGAAGTGCGCCAAATGCTGGATGCGTTCAAATGAAGCTCTGCGCTCGGTGATGTCCGTAAACAATGCGATGTAGTTCGTGACGGCCCCTTGCTCGTTCTTCACCACCGCGATGGACAGCCACTTGGGATAGATCTCGCCGCTCTTGCGTCTGTCCATGATCTCGCCCTGCCAAGCCCCGGTGGCAAGCAAGGTAGCCCACATCTCCTTGTAGAACTCCGCCCCCTGTTCGCCAGATTTCAGGATGCTCGGGTTCTGACCGATCACTTCTTCGGCCGAGTAACCGGTGATCTGTGTAAAAGCGCGGTTGACCTGGATGATGTTGTTGTTCACATCTGTAATCACGATGGCCTCTGCGCTGCTCACGAATACTTCCGCTGCCAGACGCAGTTGCTCCTGCCCTTTCTTTACCTGCTCCACACTCGCCTGCAGGCTGCTCGCCAGCGCATTGAAAGCGTCGCCCATCTTGCCAATCTCATCGCGCGATTTAAGATCCACACGTCGCGACAGATCACCGTCTTCCTGCATGGCAGACATGACATGCTGCAATTTATTCAGCGGATTGGTGAAAGAACGGATCACCACATCGATCATGAAGAACAGCACCAACTGCAACATCATCTGGCCCATCCATAACCAGGCATTGATGGAGTCAATCAAAGCGAATTCTTCGGTCAAATCCAGCACGATGTTCGCCGCACCGTTCACCGTTCCATCGGGAACATGGTGACAGGAAAGACAATCGGTACCTTTGTAGTTACGGCTGGCGATGAAAGGAAAGACTGCGCGTAAAGACTGCTTCTCGGCATCGCGGCGCTCGAAATAGGGTTTTCCGGTCTGCAACACGCGCCGGTCGATCTCGTCCCGCACCCGTTCCTCGGGCAAGCCGGGGCCGAATTGTCGGTCCACCAATTCCGAGCGGATGATGCGCAATTCGCGTATGCCGCGGGACTTGCTCATCTTGTCGATGAACAGCATACGGTTCGCCGGATCGGATATCTGACCGGTCAGCATCAGCATGTTCATACCGTTGATGATGCCGTCGGCAGTTTCCTCGGCACGCACCTGCGCGGACTGCAATATCTTGGCTTCGAAGCTGGCCATCAGCCAGCGCTGGGTGAATACCAGAACGATCAGAAGCCCTACTTGAATAAGCAGGGACAGCTTGAGCCGCATGCTCAAGCCATACCACCAGTTGCTGATTATGGTCATCAGATCATGTCCGCGAGGCCCCCGCCCGGACGATCAGATCGCCGACTCGTCGGTCTCTCCGGTACGGATACGAATGACTTGTTCGACCGATGTGACGAATATCTTGCCGTCACCGATCTTGCCGGTATGTGCCGCTTTGACGATGGCATCTACTGCCGTTTCCAGCATGGCTGCCGTGACCACGATCTCAACCTTGATCTTGGGCAGGAAATCGACGACGTACTCCGCGCCGCGATACAGCTCGGTATGCCCTTTTTGCCGACCGAAGCCTTTGACTTCGGTCACGGTCAGTCCGCTGACACCCAATTCATTGAGAGACTCGCGCACTTCGTCGAGTTTGAATGGCTTGATGATGGCTTCGATCTTCTTCATGTCAGGCTCCCTTTTGGCTGATTCAGAGGTTATGTGATGATTCGGCCAAGTATAGCCGAACCGCATCCGCGCGAATACGCCCTAACTCCCGCGTGCCTGACAATCTGGGCTGTTGCATTCGCCATATAGCGTCAGGGCATGATCACTCAGCGTGAAGCCCAATGATGCGGCGATCTCGTGCTGGCGATCTTCGATCACTTTGTCGTAGAACTCTTCCACACGACCGCAACGTATGCAGACGATATGGTCGTGATGGGGCCCCCGTTCCAGCTCGTATACTGTCTGGCCGCTGTCGAAGTGATGACGTGTGATGAGTCCGGCCGCCTCGAACTGGGCAAGCGCCCGATACACCGTCGCCAGACCGATCATCTCGCCACTCTCCACCAGCAAGCGGTAGACAGTCTCCGCAGTCATGTGCCGTTCTGCCGAATTTTCCAGCAAGCTCAATATCTTGAGCCGGGGTGTGGTCACCTTCAATCCTGCGTTGCGTAACTCTTCGCTCTCCATGTCCCCTCCTTTAAGTCCGAATATGCGATCCGCCATAGGATCACAGTCTAGCAAATACCGCTTGCGCATGATAATCATTATCATCTATATTGAGAATCATTATCGTTTAAACACTGTAAAACAGATTTCTAACCACTCCTCAGGAACAATTATGAATATCGAGATCCAACGCCATCTGACCGCCCTTGCCTTGCTCATCCCGTTTGCCGCAAGCGCTGCAGATACCGCACTTGAACAGAGGATAGAGAGACTGGAAGCGCAACTTGAGGCAGCGATTGGCAACGATCAAGCGACCTCGAAACATAACAATCCGCGAACCACCATCGGCAGTTATGGCGAACTGCATCTGAACAAACTCAAGAATCCGAACGGCAGCAACAAGGACGAACTGGATATCCACCGTTTCGTCCTGTTCATGTCGCATGACTTCGACGACCGGACACGGTTCTTCTCCGAGCTGGAAGTCGAACACAGCGACACAGGAAGTTCCGGTGTCGTGGTATTGGAGCAGGCGTATCTCGAATACGCCGTGAATGCGGCGATGCACCTCAAGGCCGGCATGATGCTCATGCCGGTCGGCATCCTCAGCGAAACTCATGAGCCACCGACTTTCTACGGTGTGGAACGCAACCCGGTAGAAGTGAACATCATCCCCACCACCTGGAGCGAAGGCGGCGCCATGCTGAGCACGCGCTTGCAGGATGGACTGACCATCGATGCTGCACTCACCAGCGGCCTGTCCACAACTGCCGCCGCAAACTATGCCGTTCGCGCCGGCAGACAGAATGCATCGAAAGCGCAGGCGAGCGATGCCGCCTACACAGGCCGCCTGAAATGGACAGGCATGCCCGGGGTGGAGCTGGCCGCCACGCTGCATCATCAGACGGACATCACACAGGGCATGGACGGCACTGCCGGTGCAGCGACACTGTATGAGACCCATGCCGTGTTCACGCGCGGCGCATTCGGCATGCGCCTGCTATATGCAGACTGGAAGCTCGCGGGTAGCGGCCCGGCAGCGCTGGGTGCGGACCGTCAATATGGCTGGTACGCGGAACCTGCATGGCGACTTTCCGAGCGCTGGGGAATATTCGCGCGTTACAGCAGATGGGACAACCGCGCGGGCGATAACAGCGACAGCCGTTTCCAGCAAACCGATCTGGGCGTGAACTTCTGGCCCCATCCTGATCTAGTGATGAAGATCGACTACCAGAACCAGCGCGCCCCGTCCGGACAGAGCGAGTACGATGGATTCAACTTCGGTCTGGGTTACCAGTTCTGATATGGCCTGGTTAAGAATAATCGCACTGTTCAGCCTTGCGTTCCCAGCATGCGCCAGCGAACCTGTCACCGAGATCAAGACCTTCCTCAATAGCACCTTTCAGGAAGCGCCCGAAACACATGACATATGGATCATTGGCGAACTGCGCGCCAATGTGCGTGACATCCTGCGCCACGACTATCCGCTTGCACGGCTGAAATACTGGCGCAGCGGCAACCGTACCGCCTGGGTGCTGGATGAGATCGGCAAGGAGAGACCGATCACGGTCGGCATCGTGATCGACCACGGCAAGGTCGAAAAAGTGAACGTGTTGATCTACCGCGAAAGTCGCGGCTGGGAAGTCAAAAGCCCCGCGTTCACTGCACAGTTCACCGGAGCCCGGCTTGAAGATGGAATGAAACTGGATCGCACCATCGACGGCATTTCCGGGGCCACCTTGTCCGTCCGTGCGTTACAGAAGCTGACACGACTCTCGCTGTTGCTGCATCAGCAGGTACTGAAGGGAGAACAACCATGAACACCTGGGGCGTACGTTTGAGTGCCTCCGCGCGCAATACGGTATTGCTGTGCAGTCTGCTCGTGATCGTAAGTGGCGTGGCGTGGATGGTGCTGGGCGGGTTGGTGGACGATCAGGACTACACCGACCCGCTGCACACGTTACGTCACCGCATGCTGGTCCTGCACGGCATCACTGCCTACGCACTGCTGTGGATGGTCGGCAGATTATCCAACCTGCATCAACAGGGTAATTGGCGGGCGCATCGCAATCGCGGGAATGGTTTGCTACTGACTGCGGTACTGGCGCTACTGGCAGTCAGCGGGCTGTGCTTGTATTACCCGCCGCATGAAGACTGGCACACATCCATCAGCCTGCTACATCAAGGCTTGGGTATCACGCTGGCACTATTGCTGCCATTGCACCTGCTTGCCGCCAGAGCGCTCAGGCTTAGAACCCATCCTGATAGCGCACGGTGATGGGATAACGCCAATCTTTGCCGAAGCTGCGGTCGGTGATACGGATGCCGACCGGTGCCTGACGTCGTTTGTACTCCGCGATGCGTATCAGCTTCACCACACGACGCACATCTTCCTCGGCATAGCCAAGCGCCACGATTTCCATAATGGACATATTGCGTTCCACATAACAGGCCATGATGGCGTCCAGCACATCGTAAGGCGGCAAACTGTCCTGATCGGTCTGATCAGGCCTGAGCTCCGCACTCGGTGGGCGCGTGATGATGCGTTCGGGGATGGTTCGACTCTGCACATTGCGCCAGTTGGACAAGCGATAGACCCAGGTCTTGCTCACATCCTTGAGCACAGCGAAACCGCCTGCCATATCACCGTACAAAGTCGCATAGCCCACTGTCATCTCTGACTTGTTGCCGGTGGTCAGCACCAGCGAGCCGGTCTTGTTGGATAGTGCCATCAGCAGCACACCGCGGATGCGTGCCTGCAGATTCTCTTCGGTAGTATCCAGCGGCAATCCCTTGAACAGCGGTGCCAAAGTATCCCTCAAGGCATCGAAGGTCGGCACGATATCCAGTTCTTCGTATGGCACACCGAGCAGCTCCACCATCTCGCGCGAATCATCGATACTGATCTGCGCCGTGTAGGGCGAAGGCATCATCACCGCGCGCACTTTGTCGGCACCCAACGCGTCTACCGCCACAGCCAGCGTCAGCGCGGAATCGATGCCACCGGACAGCCCCAGCAACACACCGGGGAAGCGGTTCTTGGTGATGTAGTCACGCACGCCGAGGCACAGCGCCTTATAGATACTGGCTTCCTCGCGCAACACCTCCACCTGCTCGCCCGGAACAGGTCGTCCATCGTGCAGTTCGACCATACCCAGCCGTTCTTCAAACGCGGAGAACTGATGCGTGATTCCGCCTTCACTATCCATGACGAACGAAGCGCCATCGAACACCAGCTCGTCCTGTCCGCCAACCAGATTGGCATAAATCACCGGCATCTCGATATCGTCGATACGCTCGCGCACGACATCGTGACGGGAATCGACCTTGGAGATGTGATAAGGCGATGCGTTCAGCACCAGCAACACCTGTGCGCCCGCGTCACGGGCACTCTGCGCCGCACGCGATTCCCATACGTCCGCGCAGATATTGATGCCGAAATGGATACCTCCCATTTCAAACACACAAGGCAAGGAACCCGGCGAGAAATAACGCACTTCGTCGAACACGCTATGGTTCGGTAATTCATGCTTGTGATAGGTCGCGATGACGTTGCCGTCACGCAGCACCGATGCAGCATTGAAATATTGATCGCCTTGCTGATGGGGATGTCCGACCACGGCCGTGATGCCGTGCAGCTGCTGCGCCAGCTTATGCAAAGCCGCCTGACAGGCATGATAGAAACCGTCGCGCAACAGCAGGTCTTCAGGCGGATAGCCGCACAAGCTCATCTCTGGGGTGAGTAACAGGCTGGCGCCTTCTGTGGCGGCACGTTCAGCGTACTGGGCGATCTTTGCTGCGTTACCTTCCAGGTCTCCCAGCAAACAATTGATCTGTGCGATGGCGATCTTCATAGAACCTCTGTTTATCCTCAATCGATATCCGGCAAGGCCGCATGGGCTGGGTGATCCAGCTCCACCTGCTCGATGCTGATGAAGCGCTTGGATATCTTCTCACTGGTGGTGCGTACGCTTTGTGCATCCTCGTGCGCCTGGCGGATATGGTCGGCCAGTTTTTTCATGCGCTCGTCAAAGCGGCCGAACTCCTTGCCCAGCTTGCCCAACTCGTCCTTGATGATGTGTACCTGCTTGCGCGTCTCCACATCCTTCATCACGGCACGCGCGGTATTGAGCACCGCCATCAAAGTAGTGGGCGAAACCACCCATACTCGCCTCTGCATGGCGTATTCGATCAGGTCGGGATGGTGCGCATGGATCTCGGCGAACACTGCTTCGGCCGGAATGAACATCACTGCCCCGTCCGAGGTCACATCCGGGATGATGTATTTGCTGCCGATGTCGTCGACATGCTTCTTCAGATCGGCCTTGAATTGCTTCTCGGCGCCCGTTTCACCATCCAGCATGCGGCGATAATTTTCCAGCGGGAACTTGGAATCCACTGCCACCATGCCAGTCGGCTCCGGCAGTTTGAGCACGCAGTCGGCGCGGGTGCCATTGGGCAAGGTGTACTGCATCTCGTAGGCGTTCGACGGCATGATATTGCGCACCAGCCCTTCCAGCTGCACCTCGCCGAACGCGCCGCGTGAACGCTTGTCGCCCAGCAGTTCCTGCAGACTGACGACATTTGTCGTGAGCCCGTCGATCTTCTTCTGCGCCTCGTCTATGGTCGCCAGTCGCGCCATCACGCTGACGAAAGTCTCGTTGGTCTTCTTGAATCCTTCGTCCAGACGCTCATTCACCTTGCCGCCGATCTGCTCCAGACGGCCATCCACAGTCTTGCTCAGGGTTTCGATACTGGTGCGCAGATGTTGCGAGGCGTTGTTGAAGGAATCCTGGATCAGCTTCTGGTCTGCACGGCCTTGTTCGGCCATCTTCTCCAACATCTGGCCGAGCATCTCGGTGCGCAACTTGGCAATATCCTCGCGCGTGGCGCGCAACTCCTCGCCGACGGCGGAACGCAGCCGTTCAGATTCTGAAACTTGGGAAGCGATCAATCGATCACCTTGCTTGTTCAAGCCGTCATGCAGGTCGGTCAGCATGGCGCGATGTTGCTGCTCCAAAGTCTGGGCAATGCGAGAAGGCTGTCTGAACTGCAACACCAGCATGGCGAGCAGCAATACAACAGCAATGACTGACAATATTTCCAGCATGATCAGGGAGAGATAAAGTGAATGCGCAGTATAAACGATAGCGAACGCAGAAGGCATTCACTGCAGACCTTGAACACGAGTGCTTCCGTCACGCAGCCGGACTCTGTTGCATCCTTCTGCTTTGGTTTGAGATATGCAGAGCCGGAAATCTCATGGCTCAATAAGAAAGGGACGCCGAAGCGTCCCTTTCTTATTGCAGGCCCGGAACATCCCGAGCAGCACGATGCTATTAAGATGCCTTGTTCGAACGCTTGCGCTCGTGTTCTTTCAGGAAGCGCTTGCGAATACGGATCGACTTGGGTGTCAGCTCGACCAACTCGTCGTCATCGATGAATTCCACCGCGGACTCGAGCGTCAATTTGATCGGCGTAGTCAAACGCACTGCCTCGTCGGTGCCGGAAGCGCGCACGTTGGTCAGTTGTTTACCCTTGATCGGATTGACGATCAGATCGTTGTCGCGGCTATGGATACCGATGACCATGCCTTCGTACAGCTTGTCGCCCGGGGAAACAAACATACGACCGCGGTCTTCCAGCTTCCACAGTGCATAAGCCACTGCATCGCCATCTTCCTGGGAAATCAGCACGCCATTGTGACGGCCCGGCAGGTCGGCCTTGACCGGACCGTAGTCATCGAACACGTGACTCATCAAGCCGGAACCGCGTGTCATGGTCATGAAGTCGGACTGGAAGCCGATCAGACCGCGCGCAGGGATGTGATACTCCAGACGGGTACGGCCTTGTCCATCGGACTCCATATTGGTCAGCTCACCGCGACGGCGACCGATCTCTTCCATGATCGCGCCCTGGTGTGCATCTTCCAGATCGATGGTCAGGTTCTCGTACGGCTCGCACTTCTCGCCGTTGATCTCTTTGTAAACCACGCGCGGCTTGGCCACTGCCATCTCGAAACCTTCGCGACGCATGTTTTCCAGCAAGATGGTCAGGTGCAACTCGCCACGACCGGACACACGGAACACGTCCGCATCGTCGGTATCCTCAACGCGCAACGCCACGTTGGTCAGCAGCTCTTTGTGCAAACGGTCACGGATCTGGCGGGAAGTCACGAACTTGCCTTCCAGACCGGCCAGCGGGGAGGTGTTCACCATGAAGTCCATGTTCAGGGTCGGCTCGTCCACACCCATCACAGGCAGACCAACCGGATTTTCCTTATCGCAAACCGTGACACCGATACCGATATCTTCCAGACCGGAGATGATGATGATGTCGCCTGCTTCCGCGCTCTCGACCGGCACGCGATCCAGACCCTGGAAACCCAAAACCTGATTGATACGGCCGGAACCAGTCTGCTCTTCGTGGTTCATCACCACCACTTGCTGACCCGGCTTGATGCGACCATTCAGCACACGACCAACACCCAGACGACCGGTAAAGGTGGAGTAATCCAGCGCGGCGATCTGGAACTGCAGAGGCGCTTCCGGATCTCCTGGCGGTGTCGGCACGTGCTTCAATACCAGCTCGAACAACGGTTTCATATCAGAAGCCGAACCACCCTTGGAAGGCGCATCTTCAAGGTTCACACATGCCCAACCGTTCAGGCCGGAAGCGTAGATCACGGGGAAATCGAGCTGCTCATCGTTCGCGCCCAGCTTGTCGAACAAATCAAAAGTCTGGTCCAGCACCCAATCAGGGCGCGAACCCGGACGGTCGACCTTGTTGATCACGACGATAGGCTTCAGGCCCAGCGCAAGAGCTTTCTTGGTCACGAAACGTGTTTGCGGCATCGGGCCTTCAACGGCATCCACCAAAAGCACCACGCCGTCCACCATACCCAGCACGCGCTCCACCTCGCCGCCGAAGTCGGCGTGTCCCGGTGTGTCGACGATATTGATGTGGTATTCGCCATATTTGATGGCTGTGTTCTTGGCCAGAATGGTGATGCCACGTTCCTTTTCCAGGTCATTGCTGTCCATCACGCGTTCATCAACCTTCTGGTTGTCGCGGAAAGTGCCTGACTGCTTCAGGAGTTGGTCAACGAGAGTGGTTTTGCCATGGTCAACGTGGGCGATGATGGCGATATTGCGAAGCGCGCGGGACATGATTTTGCTACCTGAATGGAATTCAAAGGGGGCGCATTCTAGCACATCCGCTCCACCACTTTCTTGTATTCTCCGCCAATAAAAATGGCGCCCTTCTTGCGAAGGACGCCATCGATTGGATTACTTCAAATATCAATAACGGTGCGAATACAGGAACTGTGCGCTGGAACCGCCGAAGTCGACTTTTGTGGCACCACTGCCAGCCGATGTCTTAGGCACATAAGCGAATGACGCATCGATACTGGACTGTTTATCCAGCATATAACCGAAACCACCCGAGACGTTCGTCTTTGCCACCGCCGGGAACAATGCATTCATATATGCATCTGGCACAGGGTTGTTGGCCATATTCAAGCCAGCACGGACAGTCAACGCATCATTTAGCTTATAAGCGGCGCCCAACTCATAGACATCCTGATCTTTCCAGTTCTGGGGCAAAGTAACGTCCATAACCAGCCCTGTGGCCGTAAAGCTCATGTGGAAATTCTTCATAACCTTGGCCCAACTGATACGCTTGTAATCCGCCACAACCATCAGTTTGTCGCTAGCCTGCAAAGCCATGCCAAAGCCATATGTTTCCGGCCACTGGAAATTAATGACCTTGACCTCACCTGTCATTGTGTTTGTACCACCCGCCGTGATCATATCCAACGAGGCGCCCCCCGCCGTAAGATCACCCAGCTTGGTTTGAGAGTGATAAGTCGCACCAACGGTCATTTGCTCACTGACCTTATAGGTCATGCCAAGCTTGGCAGCAAAGCCTGTACCTTTAGCCTTGCCTGTAAAAGCACTTCCGTCGGAGAAATTAAAATATCCCACATTTGTCGAAGTACCCATAAATGTTGCCAAGCTGCCCGCAGCCGCTCCAGAAGCAGTCAGGAGGCCATCGGCATACATTTGAGCCAACGTACCTGGCGTTGTAGAAGTACCAGCAGGCACCGCCATCTGCAGGTCCATTCCAGCCCAGACGTAATCGATGCTACCACCGACCGTGAACTTGTCTGCCTGATAAGCGAGAGGCACTATGATGCGGCCAACGCCCACTTCGGAGCGCACCGGCTTGTTGGAGCCTGCAGCCATAAAGCTGGTAGCCCCATACTCCGTTCCCATGCCACCTTGCGAGAACATACCTACACCATAGGTTATCTGGCCGGACTTGTTCGCCCAACCGACCGCCGGCATGTAGAACGCAGTCGCAGAGGAGTCAGTATTGCCATATGTAGTGTTCTTTGCGGTGATAGCAGGAAAAAGTCCGCCAATAGCCGCATCGAAACGATGGCCTTCTTCCATCAAACCCAACGTTGCCGGATTGTTCATCAAGGCGGCTGTACCGTTGTCATATGCCATGGAAGCGCCGCCCATTGCGTGCGCTTCCGGGCCATAGCCAGACAGATTCATACCGTTGGTGGCGTAGGCTTGTTGAGTGGAAAGTGCTGCAAGTACCAGTACCGCGACTGCCGATCTACTGAATTTCATTTGTTCTCTCCCTGATTGGTGTGTTTACAAGTGCGACAAATGCGACGAACAGCAACAGCTTATATTTTTAACCGCAAGTACTCTTATACGAACAGACAGATATCGGTCTCGCCGGCGAAGCTCATGAATGTCGCGGCGCCGCCGTATTCGACGTTGTCGATGAATTCGCTCTTGTCGAATTCGAACAGGTCCACGGTCATCTGGCAGGCGATGAATTTCACGTCCGCTTCCAGACACAGGTCGCGCAACTCTTCCAGAGAAGCGACGCCATGCTTTTCCAGCTTCTGTTTCATCATCATGGTAGCCATGCTTTCCATACCCGGTAGCATCTGCACCATCACCGGCATCGGCACTGGCATGGGCATGGCCGGATTCGCCAGCGGGCTGATCTTCACGTCGGACAAATCCTTGCGCAGCAGTTGCAGACCGTAGAAAGTGAAGAACACTTGCACGTCATAACCCAATGCTGCTGCGGTTGATGCGAGGATGAACGGCGGATAAGCCATATCCAGCGTACCTTTTGTGGCGATGATCGCCATTTTCTTTGCCATGGTGCGTACCCCCTGAATTTATGTTGGAAAAGAGCCTTAGCCCTTTTTCATGTAGAAAACGAATTCGCCGCCGACTTCTTCCTGCGCTACCAGCGCATTGCCAGTCTGTTCGGCGAATGCCGCCATGTCTTTGACGGAACCCGTATCGGTCGAGATGACTTTGAGGATCTGACCAGAAGTCATGTCTACCAGTGCCTTTTTAGTCTTGACGATAGGCAAGGGGCAGGACAGACCACGTGCGTTCAGCTCTTTATCGAAATTCATTGTTTCTCTCCTACTTTTTGTTTACGAAAAAAGTGCGTCACCGCACAAAACCTGACTCGTATTATAGGGATATATCTTGCCTAGACGTCCATAGCCACGACGGGTGAAACAGGTAACCCATAGGAGTTATGATTTAGCCACCCCCACGAGGCTGTCAAATGATTACGCACCCGCCACGCGCGGCAAGCCCTCGCAGCGGGTGCGTAGCGGAACATCAGAGCAAGACGTCGTTGAGGATATTCTTCAACCAGTAGCCGGCGAACGCACCTTCAAGTTCAGAACGCTTGGCCGACACACCGCCCCCCTCAGCCGACACCATCGCCATCTTCTCGGCATTGAAGTGATACACGTTGGCCACGTGCATCGCCTCGCTGCCGCTAACCATGCTGTAGCAGGTGTTGGCGATGACCGGCGCCTGATCGGGCTGCTTGCCGCTCATCATCTCGATGATGGCAGCAGCGCAGATCTTGGCCTGCGAGGTCGCCATATGGCCGGACTTGGGCAGCTTGGCTGACACCGCATCGCCGATGACGTGGATGTTCTTGTGCACCTCGGATTCGTAGCTGAGGAAATTCACGCCGCACCAACGCGAATCGACATTGGCCAGACCGGCCATGTCCGCCACCACACCCGAACGCATCGGCGGGATGACGTTCAGCACGTCAGCCTTCACATCCTCGAATTCGGTCTTGGCCGTCTTGCTGGCCACATCGACACCCATCACCATCGAGTTCGGACGGTATTCCACCATACCCGGGTACAACTCGTTCCAGGCCGCCATGAACAGCCCCTTCTTGGAGACGATGTCCGGATTAGCATCCAGCACCAGCACCTTGGATTTCGGTTTGTGTTCTTTCAGATAGCTTGCCACCTGACAGGCACGCTCGTAAGGGCCGGGCGGGCAACGATACGGCCCCTTCGGGATGGCGAGCGCGAACACGCCGCGGTCCTTCATCTGTTCCTGTTGTTTGCGCAGCAGGACGGTCTGCGCACCGGCTTTACTGGCGTGTGGGATGCTCTCGCTCGCCACCTGGGCATCCAG
>JBDRPZ010000041.1:0-6679 GCA_043826585.1 Pseudomonadota bacterium | reverse complement strand
CGCGACGCCGGTGTACGTTTGGATCCATGCGGTCATGCGAATAGACTCCCCTGACGCGACCCTTCAACCGGGTCAGCTTCGACGAATGGCAGCACATCGTGCCCGCCGCTCCGCCGCGATCTCGCAGTAGCGTTCCTCGATTTCGATGCCGATAGCGCGCTGCTGGTAGGGCCGCAGGGTCAGGGCCACGTGTTGCCTCCCCGCTGCAGCAGGTCCTCGAAGCTCAGCTGCCGCCGATTTCGCTCCGTCACATGCGCCGTTCGACCTGTGGGACCGCAACGCGCGCCACGGCATCAAGCTCTACGTACGCCGCGTGTTCATCATGGACGATGCCGAACAATTGATGCCGCTCTACCTGCGCTTCGTGCGCGGGGTGGTCGATTCTGCCGACCTGCCGCTCAACGTCTCGCGCGAGATCCTGCAAGAGTCCAAGGACATCGAAGCCATCCGCAAGGGCTGCACCAGCAAAGTGCTGGCACTGTTGGCCGATATGGCCGAGAAAGAGCCGGAGAAATACGCCACCTTCTGGGCCGAGTTCGGCAAGGTGCTGAAAGAAGGCGTGGGCGAAGACATGGCCAACAAGGACAAGATCGCCGGTCTGTTGCGCTTCGCCTCCACCAAGGCGGACACCAATGAAGAGACCGTGTCGCTCAAGGACTACATCGCCCGCATGAAGGACGGCCAGGACAAGATCTACTACGTCACCGCCGAAACCTTCAACGCCGCCAAGAACAGCCCGCACCTGGAAGTGTTCCGCAAGAAAGGCATCGAAGTGCTGCTGATGTCCGACCGCGTGGACGAATGGGCGCTGAGCTACCTGACCGAGTTCGAAGGCAAGCAACTGGTGTCCGTCGCCAAGGGCGGCCTCGATTTGGGCGCGCTGGAAGACGCCGCCGAGAAGCAGGAACAGGAGAAGCAGGCCGACGAACTCAAGCCGTTGCTGGAAAAGATCAAGACCAGCCTGGGCGACAAGGTCAAGGAAGTGCGCGTCACGCACCGCCTCACCGACAGCCCGGCCTGTCTGGTCGCAGACGAGAACGACATGAGTGCCAACCTCGCGCGCATGTTGAAAGCCGCCGGCCAGAACGCGCCGATGTTGCAACCGATCCTCGAGATCAATCCGCAGCACCCGGTGGTGACACGCCTGCAAGCGGAAGAGAAACACTTCGACGACTGGGCCAGCGTGCTGTTCGAGCAAGCCCTGCTGGCCGAAGGCGGCCAACTCGACGACCCCGCCACCTTCGTCAAACGCATCAATCAACTGATGCTGGAGATGGGTAAGTAAGCAGCAGGTCGTAAAGCTTCAAACAGAACGGGCACCTTCGGGTGCCCGTTCTGTTTTCGCAATCGCTTGTGACCCCGCGCCATGTTTGCGCTAGCATCGCAAGCAACTGCTTTGCGGAACAAGGAACAGGAGGGTTGAGATGAACAGATCGCGCCGTCGCTTGCTGCAACAACTCACCGCGCTGGGCTTGATGTCCGGCATGGGCATCCCCGGTCTGATCCGCGATGCACTTGCCGCGGGGAACTATCCCTCCGTGCAGGGCATACACAAACTCAAGGGTGATGTGCGCATCAATGGCAAACCGGCCAAAGAAGGGCAGCCGGTATTGCCGGGCGACAAGGTCACCACCGGCGCGAACGGCGAGGCGATCTATGTCATCGACCGCAACGCCTTCCTGCAACGCAGCAACAGCGTGGTGCAGTTCGGCAAGGACGCAACCAAGGAATTCTTTCGCGTCGTCAGCGGGCGGATACTTTCGGTGTTCGAGCACGGAGATAAACGACTGGCAGTCCCCACAGCCATCATCGGTATCCGCGGTACCGCGTGTTACATAGAGGCAGCGCCGAAGAAAGTCTACTTCTGCCTCTGCTATGGCACGGCACTCGTGGAACCGACTGCGGAACCGGGGCGGGTGGAGCGCATCGTGACCGAACACCACGACCATCCCATCTACATCTACGATGACAAGGGCATGCCGTCCATGGCGAACACCAAGGTCGCCAACCATACCGACGACGAACTGATCATGCTTGAATGGTTGAACCGGCGCAGGCCGCCGTTCTATGGGCAGGGACTGTCGGCGTATTGAATCGGGCGGAGAAGTCGATTGTTCATGCTAGGCTCTCGTACCGATATTTCGTGATTCGTTAGATGAAAATGGCCGACGCACGCACCAGTCACACCCATCCTTTGCAGATCGCCGAAGTCCGGGCCACGCCCGCACATGGACGCATCGGCATCACCTTCTGCCCCGGCAAGCAAGACCGTTTCGCGCACACCGGCGCATGGGAGCGCGACCTCGGCATAGACCTCGACACCATCAAGGCATGGGGCGCGAAACTGGTGCTGACGCTGGTGGAGCCTGCGGAACTCGTCGATCTGAAAGTACCGTTGCTAGGTCACGAAGTGCACAGCCGCGGCATCAAGTGGTGCCACCTGCCCATCGCCGACTTCTCCGTGCCGGGGAAAAAGTTCGAAGAAGAATGGCTGACACAAGGCCGCGCGATACGCGAGATGTTGCGCAACGGGGAAGATGTGCTCGTGCACTGCAAGGGCGGGCTGGGCAGGGCAGGGATGATGGCCGCGCGGCTGCTCGTCGAATTGGGCATGGAACCGGAAGCCGCGATCCATGCCGTGCGTCACGTGCGCAAAGGCGCTATCGAAACTCCCGCACAACTCGCCCTCGTGCGCCGTACCGTGCCATTGCCCTGAGTCGTCGAGCATGCGTATCGACACCACCACCATGCAGCGCGTAGGCGGGCAACTCGGCACCAATCCCGCCGGTATCTTTCAGGACGACAGCGGACGGCGCTTCTACGTGAAGACGCTGGAATCCGTCGCCCACGCCCGCAACGAGATGATCGCCGCCAAGCTCTACCAACTGGCAGGCGCACCGACCCTGAACTATGTGAACACGCAAGCGCCAGACCAGATCGCGACCGAGTGGGTAGAACTCGACAAAAAATGCGTGGCCCACCTCAGTGAAGCAGAACGCAAACAGGCGCAACAATGGCTGGGTGTGCATGCCTGGACGGTCAACTGGGACGTCGCCGGTTTCGATGGCGACAATCAGGGCGTCGTGAACGGGAAGGTGCTCACGCTGGATGTAGGCGGCGCATTGGCCTTCCGCGCCCACGGCGACCCCAAAGACAAAGCCTTCGGCACCCGCGTGGACGAACTCGACACACTGCGCAGCGAGGAAGCGAACCCGCAAGCTGCGAAGCTGTTCGGCGATATGACGCGCGACGAGATCGATCAGGCCATCAAGAGGGTGGTGCAGATACCGGACGAGCAGATACAGCAGGTCATCATCGAGAACGGCGGCAGCGAAGCGCTAGCGGAGAAGATGGTTGAGCGTAAGGCGGATATGGCGGGAAAGCAGCAGGAGTGATAGACCGGTGTTCGGCCTTAGCAGGCCTTTCGATCAGTTCAGAAATTAGTCCGCTACTTGTTCAACACCAGACGATCAACGTGGAGTTGAGGGGCCTCGCGCGGCTTTTCGCGCGAGGTCCCTCTCGAACGAAAGGTTAGGCATCTCTTCTCCCAACCGAAAAATTGGATAGTGCGTCTTGGCGTACCTCTTCAATGTATTGGTCATCGACTCTTGCTTCCACGTCAGGGTGCGCCGTTTCTTCTATTCTGGCGAATACGCGGTCGAAGTATGCCCGAACCTCTGGCGATCGGTTGGCGTCAGTTTCCGTTGGAGTTAGCGAGGCCATCATGATCATAGTTGCGGTTTTGGCATAGCTCCTGATAGTTCTCGTGTACTCGGAAATCCTGGCGCAACCTTCTGGTGTATTAAGATCGAACCAGGGCTGCATGAAAAGGGCGTGAACGAAGACGTTTCGATCTCGGAGTAACGCGTCAAATTGGGTAGCAAAGTCAGGAGGCAACTCCACGCGACTACCAAAGTATTTCAGTAGTTGCCCGAGAGTCTCTTTGTCCCGGAGTAGCGCCTTTTCGAGCTTGTCATCTGTCGCAGCAGGCGAAGCCATATGCATCAACACTGCCGCGAGAAAACGCTCCACCTTCTGAAGGATAAGTAGCGTCTCTCCGAGGTCAAGAACAGCCGATTCGCGCGTCGCCATTGGGATGTCTAACGTAAAGTAGATGGCAAAAACGCCATATATTCTGGAGCGATATGCCACATAAGCTGGAAAGAATTGGCTAATGTTTTGATTCTATTAGTTTGGTAACTTTCAAACACGGCACTTCCTCTTGCAAACGCGGCATTATTCGAGAAACCGCAACGGACGGTACCGTAGCAGCAAATGCTCCTTCAGCATATATGCCGAAATATCTATATCTAGCCGAGATAATCGAATGGTCTGCATTCAAGCGCATGGCTGACTGCCGCAGAAAGGTAGCCTGAAGACTGCTTTGGCCGAAATTCAGGCGTATGTTTCCTTGCTTAACCTAGTGAAATCCGATCCAGATACCTGGCGCGATAAAGCAATCTTGGATGTTGCGGGTCGTCGGTGAACGCACTGCGGTCGTGCAGCACGTTGTTGCAGAGCAGGCCCATGCCGGGCTGCATTTTGGTGTTGAAGACTTGCGGGACGTCGGAGGCGAGCAGGGCTTCGAGGGCGGCGACGGCGGCTTTGGTGGTGTTGTCTTTTTTCCATTCGATGCTGCGTGTGCGGGCGGTGTAGCGCATGTGCAGGTTGCCGTCCTTGTCCACTGAGAACACGGGGCCGCTTTGTGCGGGGCGCACGCCATCGGTTTCGTCTACGCGTTCGGGGATGGTCATGGCGTCCGGTTGCATCAGCGCTGCGATGTGCGCGGGGTCTTGTTCGCGCAGCATGAGGTAGGCCAACTCGTGGTCCATCAAACGGTTCTCACCGCCGCTGGCGGCGTCGCGCACGCAGTGCAGCACCATGGCGCGTATCTGCCGTTCTGGCGGGTTGTAGTAGCCGTCGGTGTGCCACTTGATGGGTTTGTCGGTGTAGGGGATGTAGTGCTTGCGGGTGCCGCCGTCGAATACGCGGATGGATGACACGCCGTCTTCGCCGGCCAGCCAGTTAGCATCCAGTTGGTTCAGGCCGAATTGCACACCCAGCTTGCGCAGGATGTCGCTGTCTTCTTCCAGCATGGGGCTGGCGTAGATCGCCATGTTGCAGTTCTTGATGCGTGCAGCCAGTGCTTCGTGTTCGCTGGCACTGAGGGCGCGCGGGTCTTTGACTTCGACGATGAGGTCGGCGGCGGTGCGCGGTGCGCTGGCCAGCTTGGCATCGCGCCAGCGCTGGAATGCGTCGTCATCGGTGAGGTCGAAGGGATTGTTCATCAGTCGCCGCTGGTGCCGCTGCGTTTGCGTGCCGGGCGGGGTTCTTCTTCCCACAGGCCGCGCAAAGTCTTCTCCACCAGTTTCACGGTATCGGGCGCTTCGAAGCTGATCATCGGGTCGATGATCCATTTGGCGTCTTCTTCGCTGAGTATCTGGCTGATGCAGAAGGCGAGGAAACGATAGAAGCCGTAGTCCGGGCCGTTCTCGTCGTAGCCGAAATCGGCGTATTCGCCCGCCCGCTGGTTCACCAGATCGATGAACGATTGCTTGCAGACTTTGATGTCCTGTTCCAGCAGGCGGCTGCGGTTCTCGGCATAGGTCTCGCCGGTGCGATTGGCCAGATTGCCGGTGAATATCTGCCGGTCTTCTTCGGACAGTTTGCGATAGGCGAGTCGATCCGCGACGAGGATGAGGAACACCAGATATTCGGCGAGGAAATCCAGATACTGCGGCCCCGCCTCGATGGTGAAATCATCCTTGCGCGTGCGGCGCAGGGAGGCGTCGGCGATGCGCCAGAGCGTGAAGGCGAGGGCGTCCGAGATCTCTTGCGGCGAACGCTCCCGGCCATCCTTGAACCAGTTGCTCTTGATGCGGATCGCGACGTGGGCCTTATCCCTTGCGGATGAAGAACTCATGCACGCCTGCCGAGGTTTCAAGGGTTTCCAGCACGGTCATGCCGGTGCTGGCTGCCCAGCCTTCGATGTCCGATGCCACACCGGGACAATCGCTGATGAGCTTCAGTACTTCGTTCGTCTGCATGCCGTTCAGCAACTTCTTGGCTTCGACGATAGGGCCGGGGCAAACCGCGCCGCGGATATCCAGCGAGACATGCGCATGCGGATGCTTCGCGCTCTTGCCGCCTTTCTGGATGTGATAGCCGGTGCTGCCGCCTTCCATCTTCTCGGTCTTGATGATCGAGTTGCCGGTCAGCTCGGCCCAGGAGAACAGATCGTCAGGCGTGCCGGGGCAGTTGGAGATCAGCAGCAACACCTGGCCGGGATTGAGTTCGTCCACCATGCGTTTTGCGCCGATCAGCGGCTTGGGGCAGGACAGCCCCTTCATATCCAGTACTACATGCACGTTATCCATCATCTCGTTCTCCGTAGTAGCCGCCCTTACCATAGGGCTGGGGCAGACCTGCGACCTTGGCGGCCTGCTTGGCCGGGCCTGTGGGGAACAGATCATACAGCGCCTTGCTGTCGGCATCCGGCCAGAATTCGTTCACGCGCTTGAGCATGTTGCGGAAGTTCGGGGTGTGTCCCTCTTCGCGATACTGGTCGCGCATGTAGTTGATGATCTCCCAGTGTTTGGGGGTCAGCTCGATGCCCTCGGCAGCGGCGATCACGCCGTCCACTTCTTCGCCGTAATCCGGCTCCAGCAGAAAGCCGTCG
>JBDRPZ010000040.1:0-17736 GCA_043826585.1 Pseudomonadota bacterium | reverse complement strand
GCAACCAAGCCTATTGGAACTGCAGCCTCAATATCGCCCACTGTTGCGGCCACTGCTCCATCGGCAGGCGCTTGTAGCCGCTCTTGCCGAACTGTTGCCAGCGACCGACCACATAACACAGCAACAGATTGGCATGCGCGCCTGCATCGGCATCCGCCGGCAAACGTCCCTGTGTGGAGGCGATACGCAGGGATTGCTTGAGCGTGGCCTCGACGCGATCCAGGAACTGGTTGATGCGTGTTTGCAGGCGCTCGTCTTCGTTCACCAATGCATCGCCGATCAGTACGCGAGTCATGCCACGGTTCTTCTGCGCGAAACCCAGCAGCAAGGCGAGAATCCCTTCCACCTGACGCAGGCCATCCTGCTCCTCGGTGGTGATCTTGTTGATCAGGCCGAACACGGTCTGTTCGATGAACTCGATCAGCCCTTCATACATTTGCGCCTTACTGGCGAAGTGACGATACAGCGCTGCTTCAGACAATTGCAGCCGTGCAGCCAATGCCGCCGTGGTGATCTTTTCGCCCTTTGGTTGCTCCAGCATCTCGGCGATGGTCTGCAGGATCTGTAACTTTCTTTCGCCCGTTTGTTTGGTCGCCATGGTTGTTCCTTTCTTAAAACCTGTTCATCAGGCGCGGCAATTCAAGCACGCCATTTATCTTCACATCCACAAAGCGCGGCTTGCGCGGCGCGCGGCTCACCCATACGGTGTGCATGCCCAATCGCTTGGCAGTACGCAGGTTCTCCGCGCTGTCTTCCACCATCACGCATTGTGCGGCTTGCAGCCCGTGCTTGCGCAGCAGACGGCGAAAGCCAGCGGCTTCCGGCTTGGGACGGTAACGCGCCTGTTCGATGGCGAACACGTCATCGAACAGGTCATCCACCTGCATCAGTTTGAGCACTGCCCGCGCATAATGTGCGGGGGCATTCGAATAGACCAGCTTGCGTCCCGGTAAACGTTTCAATGCCCAGCGCAAACGCGGTTCGCGCAACACCATCTCCGGCAGCCTGGGAAACTGGTGGGTATGCCACAGGAAATGATCCGGATCGGTACCGTGATGCTTCATCAAACCCGACAGGGTGGCACCGTAGCGTTGCCAGTAATCCACGCGCAGATCGTTCGCTTCCTGCATGTTCAACTTGAGGTGTTCCTGCAAGTAGGCCGTCATGCTGCGATTGATGTGCGGAAAGATATGCGGCGTCGCGTTATGCAACGTGTTATCCAGATCGAAGACCCAAACTCGTTCGCTCACTTGCTCTTGATCAGCGTGCCAACGCCTTCGTCGGTCAGGATCTCCAGCAGCAGCGCATGCGCCACCCGCCCGTCGATGATGTGCACCGCTTTGACGCCGCCGCGTGCCGCATCCAGCGCCGAGCCGATCTTGGGCAGCATGCCGCCGGACAAGGTACCGTCCGCTACCAATTCGTCTACCAGCTTGGGCGTCAGGCCGGTGAGCAGCTTGCCGTTCTTGTCCAGCACGCCGGGCGTATTGGTCATCAATACCAGCTTTTCCGCGTTCAACACTTCCGCCAGCTTGCCTGCCACTAGATCTGCGTTGATGTTCAGCGTCTCACCGTCCGGTGCCACGCCGATGGGGGCGATCACCGGAATGAAATCGCCGGAATCGAGGAAGGTGATGATGGAAGGATCGATCTTGCTGATCTCGCCGACCTGGCCGATATCCAGCCACTTGCCCGGCTCGTCGTTGCTCTCCAGCATCATCTTGTCGGCACGGATGAAAGCGCCGTCCTGTCCGGTCAGGCCAACTGCCTTGCCGCCATAACGGTTGATGAGATTGACGATGTCTTTGTTGACCTTGCCCAGCACCATCTCGACCACATCCATGGTCTCATCATCGGTGACCCGCATGCCCTGGATGAACTCGCCCTGTTTGCCCACTTTTTGCAGCAGGTCGTTGATCTGCGGCCCGCCGCCGTGCACCACCACCGGGTTCATGCCGACCAGTTTGAGCAACACCACATCGCGCGCGAACCCCTCCTGCAACTTGGGATCGGTCATGGCGTTGCCGCCGTATTTGATGACGATGGTCTTGTCGAAGAAACGCTGGATATATGGCAGCGCTTCGGACAGTGTGTGGGCTTTTTGCGCGGCGGTGGCGGCAGTTAAAGGCATGGCAGCTCCTGGATAAATTGCCGCGAATTCTACTCCAGACGGAATGAAAACGGGCGGCAAAGCGCCGCCCGCAAGGCTGTTAACGGAGGATTTTTTACTGGATGACCAGTTTCTTCGCACTGACTGCAATCTTCTTCGGCAGCGTCAGCTCCAGTACGCCGTCCTGATACTTTGCCTGTGCGGCCTCCTCATCCACATCCTGCCCCAGCGAAAAGGCGCGTGACACGCTGCCGTAATACCGCTCGCTGCGCAGTACTTTTTCGCCTTCCTTCACTTCCTTCTCATTCTTGACCTCGGCGCTGATGGATACCTGATTGCCGTCGATATGCACGTGGATGTCATCCTTCTTCACGCCGGGTATCTCGGCATGCACCTTGTAGGACTTGTCGTCCTCACTGACGTCCATCTTCATCTGCACCTCCTGCTGCCCTTCCAGACGCACGGGTTGCATGAAGAATCCCCGGAACAGGTCGTCCAGGGCATCGCGGGTCGGGTTGTATCTGCTGATGTTGGCCATTTCGTTCTCCTTGAGTTGATTGACGGACTAGCGGGCTACCCCCGCCTGTCTGCAATCTATGGTCGCCGGAGAGGATTTCAAGAGCATAAAAAAAGCGGCCCGCGGCCGCCTTTTTTCCAGTCAATCACGGATCACTGGTGATCCATCACTGCCGGGTCGTTATAGTGCTTGTAGCTCAACTCCAGCGCCTTTACAGCCGCCTCCAACTCTACACTGCGGGCCTTGCCGCCTATGCTGAGCGACAAGGTCACCGGCACCTTGTCACCCACATTGAGCGGCTGTTTGAGCCCGGTCAGCATCAGGTACAAGCCGCGCTCGCCGAACAGCGTGTTGCTGTGCCCGGACAGCTTCAGGTCGCGCAAAGTACGTTGCTGCATCTTGCCGCCGCGTTTCATGATGTGGCGAATCTCGCCACCGGCCGCCAGCGGACTGCTGACGCCAAGCAATTTTGCATCCCTGGTCACATACAGATTGAGTTGCACGGTAGCGGCTGTCTGGCCCGGCACGCTTTCGCGCATCCATACCTTGTCCACGATCACATCCCTGGCCGCAAATGCCTGCGGCGCAATCAACAATGCCAAGACAAGGAACAGGAATCTGCGCATGCCGCTCTCTGCAATCAATGTTGCATATGATTATGCATATTACCCATGTCATGTCCACCGGCGGCGGGCATGTTATGCATAGGCTTGCTTGCACTGGCACTCAAGGCCTTGGCTGGCACTTTGAATTTCACATTCCTGGTCTTGCCGTCTTTGTAGCGCAGGGTGAGTGTCAACTGGATCTGGTTACCTTCCTTGATCTGCTTCTTCAAACCCATCAGCATCAGGTGATATCCGGCAGCTCCCAAGTCGACCGCTTCGCCCGCAGGCAGATCGATAGACTCGACCTGGCGCATCTTCATCATGCCGCCCTCGTGCACCATGCTGTGCAACTCTGCCGTCTCGGCACAGGTACAGCTGGCACCAACCAACTCGGCCGCCTGCTTGCTGGTGATGACTGCCTGCACCATCGCGCTATCCTGCCCCGGCGCCGTGGCGCGCGTCCATGCATGGACGACTTTCACATCGGCTGCTTGCGCCGCAAACGATAGACCGAACAAGACTGCAAAAATTACCTTACGCATTTGACACTCCTTGTAAATGTGGCGCCACCTTGCGATGGCGCACTATTCTAGTACCGATTCCCCTTTAGAAAGCGAAATCGCCTTTCAACCACAGATTGCGCCCCATTTCATTCACGCGCGTCGTCTGTGTATAGCCCGTCACCATGGTACCGGCGCGACTGATGTGCTCGGCGTAGGTCTTGTTGAACAGGTTATCCACGCCGGCGCTCACCTTGAACGCTTTGTTCGCATGCCAACCGCCGTTCAGTGAGAACACGCCGAAACCGCTCGAAGCCGCGATGTCCTGACCGGCGATGTTGCCCTGATTCACCGCCACGCGATCCTGTGCGGCCACCGCACGCAACAAGGCACCGAACGACCATCTCTTGTCGTCATAGTTCAGGCCCAGGCGTACTTCCAGCGGCGGCATCTGCCCCAGCGCCGTGCCGTCGGTGTCATTGCTGCCACGCACATAGGCCAGACTGCCGTCCAGTTTCCAGTATTCCAGCAGCACATAGGCCACGCCCGCCTCGGCACCATAGGTCGTCGCGTCGACATTGCGCGTCACGGTCACGGCTGTCATGCCCTTCATCACGTTCGACTGGATCAGATTGAAGTCGCTGACCTTGCTATAGAACGCGGATACCGAACCGGACAGGTAGTCACCCGCCCGGTAGTTCATGCCGATGTCGATCTGCGAAGTCTTCTCGCTGCGTGTGTTGAAAGAACTGGCCGTGGTCAGACTTTCCTTATTGAACAGCTCCCAGTAATCCGGTGCGCGCGCAGTGCGTCCTGCCCCGACATACCAGGTATGCGTCGCTGAAGTATCCTGCTCGTAACGCAGGAATCCGCTGGACAGTGTCTCCTTGCGGGTCTGATTGGCGGTGGGGTTCATCACCGTGGTCATACCGCGCATGATCATGGTACGGAAGTCGGTCGCCTGCCAGCTGTCGGCGCGCAGACCGGCGATCACGCGGCGTGTATCACTCACATCCTGATGCCACTCGCCGAACACGCCGAGGTTCTTGAACTCTGCATCTTTGGTGCGCGCTTTCAGTGTGTAGTCGCCCGTATAGCCGGGTGCTGCACCGCTGCGGTTGGTGTGCACATTGTTCTGCGTATCCAGTCCCAGCTTGAGCTGGCTGTCGTCTGCCAGTTGTAGCGTCCCGACTGCACGGCCGCCGGTGGTTTTACGGTCGGGGTTCATCGCCGCCATCATCGAAGCGGGGTTGCCGCTGCGCAGGGTGTAGCTATCCATCACATGATCGACATAGTTGTAATAGGCCTGCGCCTCAACGGCTTCCAGCGTACCACCCAGATTGCGCTTCTCGAACTTCGCGCCGAAATTGTCGCGCGCGAACTTGGAGCCGTCCACGCTGCGATCCGCATAGGCCGCTTCGCCGTCGCTCTTGGCCAGCGTCACTTCCGTGCGCGTGTCGTTATCCGGCGTCCAGCCTAGTGCAGCATTGCCACTCCAGCGCGTGTAGGAAGAATGCACCGCCACGCCGCTGCCGTCCTTGTAATCGTTGGCATGGGTACGCGTCACATCGGCGCGCACATAGTGTTCTTCGCTGCCGGTGGTGGCGCTCAACATTTCGTCGTGGCGACCGAAACTGCCCAGCATCAGCGATGCCTGGCCATGCGTGCCGATTTGCGCTTCGCGATTGATACTGCGCTCGAACAACACCGTGCCCGCCGAATTGCCCGCGCCGTACAGCACGGTCTGCGGGCCTTTGAGCACGGTGATCTGATCATAAGAACCGGGGAACACATAAGCGGTCGGCGGATCCATACGCCCACCGCAACCGCCTAATATCTGCTCGCCGTCGAGCAGGATGTTCAAACGCGAACCGGCCATGCCGCGCAGTACCGGATCACCGTCCGTGCCGCCTTTGCGTATCACTGAGAAACCGGGGATGGTCTTGAGATAATCTGCTCCGTCATGGGCAGGCACCGGCTGACGCGGTTTCCTGGGATCGGTCTTCACGGTCAGAGGAGCACTGCTCTGCGGTGCGGTCACTACCACTTCGCCGAGCGCCTCGTCTGCTGCCAATGCCGAGTTCCCCAATGCCAGTGCGACACTTGCCGCGATCAACTTCAACTTCATCTCATCTCCTCCGGTTTTATGAATTCAGGCGGAAAAGATTGTAGGGAATTCAAACTGCGCAACCCTGCGTCATTTTGTCGCACGCCCGTCGCTACGGGCTTCCGGTAGAATCCGCGCCATGCATTCTTCCCTGCTCGCCTCCCAGACCGGACACTCCCACCTGCGCCGACTTTTCATGTTGCGCAACTGGGCTATCCTCGCGCAGCTGGCCACGCTGCTGCTGGTGCACCGTTTCCTCAGCACGGATTTCGCCTGGCTGCCGATGCTTACCACGGTGGCGACACTGGCACTCGCGAACGTCTTCACTTGGTGGCGACTGTCGCGCGACTATCCGGTCAGCCATCTGGAACTGTTCGTGCAACTGACGCTGGACGTGACCATACTCAGCGTTTTGCTTTATTACGCGGGCGGATCGACCAACCCCTTCATCTCGCTCTATCTGCTGCCGCTGGTCTTGGCCGCCGCCATTCTGCCGCGCCGCTACACTTGGGGCATGGCGGCGCTGACACTGGCCTGCTACAGCCTGCTGATGGTGTGGTACGTGCCCTTACCCTCCGGTGATGCGCATGCGCAACACAACATGCAGGCCATGACACAGATCGCACCCGATCAGCACGCCGGGCATAACGACCCCGACTTCTGTCGCACCGAGCCGGTTCCCGCCGCTGCACCCGAGCCCTCGCCGCTGGGTGACGCTTTCAACACGCACGTACTCGGCATGTGGCTGGGTTTCCTGATCAGCGCGGCGGTGATCGCCTATTTCGCAGTGGAGATGGCAGCGGCGGTGCGTTTGCGCGATGCCCAACTCAACCGTGTGCGCGAAGACACGTTGCGCAACGAACGCATCGTGGCGCTAGGCACGCTGGCGGCCGGTGCCGCGCACGAGATGGGCACGCCGCTGTCCACCATGGCGGTGGTGATCGGCGAGATGCGTGATGAATGCGACAACCCGGAACAGAAAGAGAACCTGAGCCTGCTCGACGACCAGGTGAAGAACTGCAAACGCATCCTCGACACGCTGATCCGCCACGCGCAGGAGCCCCCGGACGAAGTGGATGTGGAATCCTTCCTGTACGATGTGCTGGACGAATGGCAGCTGCTGCGCCCCACCGTGCATTACCGGTATCGGGTCGACGGCGTGCAACCCGCGCCGCATTTGAGTGCTGATCCTGCGCTGCGTGCCGCCCTGCTGAACCTGCTCAACAACGCCGCCGATGCTTCGCCGGACGAGATGGATATCCTGCTGCACTGGAACGATGAACGCACCGTGCTGGAGATACGCGACCACGGCCCCGGCCTCACGCCGGAAGCCGCCGAGCGCGCCGGCGCCGCCTTTTTTACCACCAAAGAAGAAGGTCGCGGACTCGGTCTGTTCCTCGCCAATGCGACACTGGAACGATTGGGTGGCAGCGTGCAGTTGTCCAACCGCGAAGGCGGAGGCGCGACCACCGAAGTGGTACTGCCCCGCAGCAAGGAGAACGCATGAGCGACCTGCCCACATTGTTGCTGGTGGATGACGACGATACATTCCGGGCTGTGCTGCGGCGCGCGCTGGAGAAACGCGGCTATGCCGTGAGCGATGCGAACAGTGTGGAAAGTGCGTTACCGCTGGCGGAAGAGAACCCGCCGGAATTCGCAGTGATCGACCTCAAGATGAACGGCGCCTCAGGCTTGGTGCTGGTACAGCGCCTGCACGAACTCGACCCCAACACGCGCATCGTCATGCTCACCGGCTATGCCAGCATCGCCACCGCCGTGGAAGCGATCAAACTGGGCGCGACGCAATATCTTTCCAAACCGGCCAATGCCGATGAGGTCGTGGCCGCTTTCGGTCACAGTGCGGACCCGGACAAAGCGGTGGAAGCCACGCCTGCCTCGGTCGACCGTCTGGAGTGGGAACACATCAATCGTGTATTGCTGGAACAGAACGGCAACATCTCGGCCACCGCCCGCCTGCTCAACATGCACCGCCGCACCCTGCAGCGCAAGCTGGCGAAACGGCACGTGGTGGATTGAACGACAGCGGCCGCATTCTGCAATGCGGCCGCTGCGTATCCTACAAGAGAAAGGTATCCCCGATCAGAATGAGCTGACGAACTGCGAGGCTTGCTCTGCCTGCTCTGCAGCTTGCGCCGCGATCTCGTCCGCCTGCGCCGGGTCGATACCGAGAGCCTCCCATTCTTCATCGGTAACTTGATTTCCCACGAATTCGCGCAACCCCAAGGAAGGGATCAGCTTTTCAGTGACATGGATGATGCGCGGCAGCGGCAGGCAGTGTGCCGCTTCAGGCGCATTCGGGCTATGGTGATAACGGATCACATCGATGAGCTCGTCCGGCAGATTCCAATGCCCGGCCAATTCGGCACCCAGTTCAGCATGCGTGACTTCCAGCAATTCACGTTCGATCTCGACGGAAGGACGATCCGGTTCGATGGCGATACGCATATGCAGGTCGTCGCTGCGTTGCTCATCCAGATACGCCAGCGCCAGATAGCCGATGTCATGCAGCATGCCGGCCAGGAAAATCAGGTCGTCCTTCGGGCGCGATTTATACGGCATGGCACGCACCACCGGCAGCATGGAGAACGCAACACTCAAATTGTGCAGCCACAGTTCCTGTGGATCGAAACGTCCGAGGGATTTGTTCACCAGCGACATCACCGCGATACCGGTCGCCACCGACTTGACCCGGTTCAGACCAAGCAGCATGGCCGCATCTTTGACTGAACTGGCCTTGCGTGAAGCACCCAGCAGAGGGGAATTCGACAAGCCGATGATTTTGGCCGATATCAGCGGGTCTTGCGAGATCAGCAGCAACATCTGCTCTTCTCCCTCATCGCTTTCGAGGTCAAGGGATATGAGTTTTTGGGCGATCTCCGGCATTGCCGGGAGCGAATCCAGATGGCGGATGCCTTCGCGCAGATCAACAGGTGTATTCATTTGTCAGCAATCAACAGAAGTAAAAAAATATGCATTCCGGGATCGGAGTTGTTGCATTCGTTTCAGAGCTTGCAGGATACGAGCTGAGTGCGTGCAACTCAAGCAACCAAGATAGCAACCGGCAATGTAACAAGCATCGGCGCTGTATAATCCGCGCCTTCCCCGATCTTAATGTTTATGCGACTCCCTGTCTTCCTTTTGTGCGTGTTGTCCAGCCTGTTCGCTTCCGCCCAGGCCCATCCCCTCGCCCCCACGCTGGCGGCAAAACACTACGTGCTCTACGATGCCAGTAGTGGACAGATGCTGGTGACCGAAGCAGCGGATGACCATATCGCACCCGGTTCCCTGACCAAGCTGATGACCGCTTATGTGGTGTTCGGCGCGATCAAACGCGGTGAACTGCTGCCCACCCAGCGCCTGACGCCCACGCCGTACGCGCTGCGCTTGCAGAACGAAGAGACGCGTATGTTTCTGGAAGCAGGCAAGGAAGTCACGGTCGAAGTGCTGCTGCGCGGACTGGTCGTGCAATCGGCCAATGATGCTGCTCGGGTACTGGCGGAAGGTGTCGCCAACCACGAGATCGCATTCGCAGACCACATGAACAGCGAAGCCCAGCGGCTTGGGCTGCGCGACACGCATTTCACCAACGCGACCGGCGAGGCCGATCCACAGCACTACAGCAGCGCCCATGATCTGGCGCTGATAGCGGCCGCACTGGTGCGTGACTTTCCCGAGTTCTATAACTTGTACGGCTTGCGCGAATACAGCTACAACGGCATCAACCAGTTCAACCGCAATCGCCTGCTGTGGCTGGATCCGCATGTGGACGGCCTGCAGACCGCCTACAGCGACGAGACCGGATTCTCGCTGGCCGCTTCCGCCCTGCGCGAACCGCGCCGACTGATCGCCGTGGTGATCGGCGCCGACAAGGAGAACCTGCGCACCATCGAGACACAACGTCTGCTGAACCACGGTTTCCGGCAATACGAATCATTGCAGTTGTACCGAAAACAGCAGGCGGTAAGCAGCATTCCCGTATGGAAAGGCACGATAGACCAACTGGACATCGGCTTCCGCGAAGACCGCTATGTCACCATCCCCGCCGGACAGCGTGAACAGTTGAGCGCACAATTGGAGACTAGGCAGCCGCTACTCGCACCGGTGAATAGCGGGCAAGAGCTCGGCACACTACACTTGTCGCTGAACGGCCAGCCATTTCTCGATCTGCCTGTGGTGGCGTTGCAGACCGTGCCGCTGGCCAACGTGTTCTCGCGCGGCGTGGACGCGATACGATTGCTGTTCCAATAGGAGTCGACGATGGATGTCTATCTGAACGGGGCGTTCATGCCCATAGAAGAAGCCAGGATTCCGGTTCTGGACCGCGGCTTCCTGTTCGGTGACGGCGTGTATGAGGTCATCCCGGTCTATGCGCGCAACGCGTTCCGCATGCGCGACCACCTGCAGCGTCTGCAACACAGCCTGGACGGCATCCGCCTGCCCAATCCGCACAGCATGGAAGAATGGGAAGCCATCCTCGATGTGCTGATCGCGCAACTGCCGTTGGACGACCAGTATCTCTATCTGCACATCACGCGCGGCGTCGCCAAGCGCGACCATCCCTTTCCGAATCCGCCCGTGCCGCCCACAGTATTCGTGATGAGCAGCCCGCTGACACATCCCACGGCGGAAGCGATCGCACGCGGCGTCTCCTGCATCACAGTACAGGACAACCGCTGGCTGCGTTGCGATATCAAGGCCATCTCGCTGCTGCCCAATGTGCTGATGCGCCAGGCAGCAGTCGATGCGGGTTGCGGCGAGGCCATCCTGATCCGCGACGACAGCTTCATGACCGAAGGCTCGGCCAGCAACATCTTCGTGGTGAAGGATGACGTACTGTTGGCACCCCCCAAAGACCATCTGATGCTGCCCGGCATCACCTACGATGTGATGCTGGAACTTGCAGCCGCCCACGGCATCAAGACCGAGATACGCAAGATCATGAAAGCGGAACTGTTCAGCGCGGATGAACTGATACTCACCTCCTCCACCCGCGAAGTGATGCCCATCACCTCGCTGGACGGGCAAGAAATCGGAGATGGCAAACCGGGCGCGATGTTCGCGCGGCTGTACCCGTTGTACCAAACATTCAAAAAGGAAATCATGTGCAAATAGACGACCCCAAAGACTCCCTGATCGACTTTCCCTGCGACTTCCCTATCAAAGTGTTCGGTGTCGCCCAACAAGAATTTGCGCAAGCGGTAGCCGAGGCCGTGCAGAGTCACGCACCGGATTTCAACGCGGCGAACATCGAGATGCGCGCCAGCAGCGGTGCGAAATATCTGAGCCTGACCTGCACGGTGCGTGTCACGTCACGTGAGCAGCTCGACGACATCTATCGCGTTCTCAGCTCGCATCCGATGGTGAAGATGGTGCTATGACCCCGCCCATCCACATCCGCGCCATGGGCATGGTCGACTATGAACCGACCTGGCGTGCCATGCAGCGCTTCACCAGCGAGCGTACTGCTGACACAGTGGATGAGATATGGCTGGTTCAACATCCGCCGACCTACACGCAGGGACAAGCAGGCAAACCCGAGCACCTGCTGAACCCGACATCAATCCCTGTCGTGAAGATAGACCGCGGCGGGCAGATCACCTACCACGGCCCCGGCCAGATCGTGATCTATCTGCTGCTAGACCTGCGCCGCTGGAAGATCAATGTGCGCGATCTGGTGCGCCTGATCGAACAGGCTGTGATCGATCTGCTGGCGGAACACGGCGTGCAGGCGGAAGGACGAACCGATGCGCCCGGCGTGTATGTGAACGATGCAAAGATCGCCGCACTGGGATTGAAGATCAAGAACAGCTGCTGCTACCACGGCCTGTCATTCAATGTGGATATGGATCTGACGCCGTTCGACAACATCAACCCGTGCGGCTATCAGGGACTGCGAGTAACGCAATGTCTTGAACTGGGTATCGAACCGGAATTCGAAGCCCTGCAGGCAGAACTGACACAGAACCTGGTACACGGACTGCAACAGCATCTATCGCAAAAGGGATCAACTCTCGCTGGTTGAGATCGCCGCTTCGGGCGGTGGTGCCAGCACAGTGACGGTCACGCGGCGGTTGCGGGCTCGGCCTTCGGAAGTGTCGTTCGTAGCCACCGGATTATTGTCCGCATGACCGATGGCTTTAAGACGCTCCGCGGCCATCCCCTGTTCGATGAACAGTCGCACCACGCTGCTGGCGCGGGCGGAGGATAGCTCCCAGTTGGATGGGAATTGCGCGGTGGAGATAGGCAGGTTGTCGGTATAGCCCTCTACCTCCACCGTCATGTCTTCACCCGCCAGTAGCTGGGCGACATCCATCAAGGTTCCCACCGCCACCGGTTGCAATGTGGCTTCGCCCTGCTGGAACAGCATGCTGGCATTGATGTCCAGCGTGACGCCGCGCTCGTTCTGGGTAACGCTCATCGCCCCCTTGTTGACGAAGCTCGCCAGCTTGCTGTTGAGCGCTTCGCTCAGACGTTTCATGCGTTCCTGCTGTTTGATGAATTTTTCCGCGAGACGGGCGTTGCGGCGTTCGATCAGGGCTTTGAAGGACATCTCTTCTTCGCTCATGCCGGTGCCCATGTCGCCGTTGCCGGCTTTGGTGCCGAAGGCTTTGGTCATGGAGCCGCTGAACACCTTGTATTTGCCTTCGTTGACCGATGAGATGCCGTACATCACCACGAAGAATGCGAACAGCAGGGTGATGAAGTCGGCGTAGGAGACCATCCACCGATCATGATTGTCCGGCCCTTGTCGTCTCGCGCGGCGTGCCATATCAGCCGATGTAACCCCTGAGTTTGTTCTCTATGAAATGCGGATTCTCCGCATTGGCGATCATGCACAGGCCGTCGATGACCATTTCGCGTTTGTTCACTTCGCGCTGGATGAGGATCTTGAGTTTACCGGAGATGGGCAGGAAGACCAGATTGGCGAAACCCACACCGTAGATGGTGGCGATGAAAGCGACCGCGATACCGGCGCCCAGCTTGGCTGGTTCACCCAAGCTTTGCATCACGTGCACCAGCCCCAGCACCGCGCCGAGGATACCGATGGTGGGAGAGTAACCTGCGGCCGCTTCCCACACGCGCGCACTCTGCCAGTGCAGCGTCTCGTAACTGTTCAGGTCGATCTCCAGCACTTCGCGCACCTTCTCTGCGCTATGTCCGTCCACCAGCAATTGCAAACCCTTCTGCACGAATGGGTCGTTGATGGTCTTGATCTGGCTTTCCAGGGAGAGGATACCGTCTTTACGTGCCGCATTGCCCCAAGCGGTGAGACGGTAGGACAGTTGCTGGATCTCACTTCGGGGGGTGATGAACACCCACTTCGCCATCCTGACGCCATTGAGGAATATCTTCATCGGGTGCTGCACCATCACCGCGCCCAGCGTGCCACCGAACACAATGAGGAAGGCTGCCAGTTGCAGCAGCACATTGATCTCCCCGCCTTCAAGGAACTGCCCGCCCAGGATACCGGCGACGGCGACGACCAGTCCGATCAGGCTGAGTATGTCCATCAATGACCCCGTAAGGTGGTGCGCAAACGCGCCACGGCCTGGCTATGCAATTGGCACACGCGCGATTCGGAGACGCCCATCACTTCGCCGATCTCGCGCAAGTTCATCTCCTGCTCGTAGTGCATACCCATCAACATTCTCTCTCGTTCCGGCAGGCGTTCGATGGCCTGCATCAGCGCCGCGCGGAAGCGTTCATCCTGCAGAAGTTCCAACGGGTTGGCCTCGGTGCTGTAATCGTGCCGATCGAAGAAACTCTCTTCGTCCTCGTTGTGGAAATCCTCGTAGTAGACCAGTTGCGCGCCGCGAGCTTCCTGCAGCAACTGCTGATAATCGGACAGGCTGACGCCCAGCTCCTGCGCGATCTCGGTCTCGATCGGCGCACGTCCCAGCCTTTGCTGCAATTTGCTGATGGCGTTCTCGATGCGGCGTGTGTCGCGGCGCATGCTACGCGGTAACCAGTCCGCCCCGCGCAACTCGTCCAGCATCGCACCGCGGATACGCTGTGCGGCATAGGTCTCGAATTGCGCCCCGCGCAGTTCGTCGTAACGGCTGGCGGCATCCAGCAGACCGATCATGCCAGCCTGGATCAGGTCGTCCACATCCACACTACCCGGCAACTTGAGCATCATATGGTGAGCGATGCGTTTAACCAATCCTGCATGTTCCTGCAGGAAAAGGTTCTTATCGGTCAGTCCATTGGGCGTGTACATTTTCTTTATTCTTTCAATCTTGCCGGCAGTGGACTTTGCCTGGCGCGTCACCGGCGCCTCGGCGACGGCAACGGGGCTCATGTCAGTGCTGCCATGCCGCCGGCATGCGAACGCACCCCGTTATGGGCACGCGACTGCGACATGCGCATCAGCCTTTGCATGACACTGCTCAAGCGATCCTGCACATGCTCGCTGACGCTTGGTGCGCGCAGCAGGCCCTGTGCGATCTCGCGCATCGCCATCGACGATGCGGCCGAGGGGACTGCCTCCACTACCGGACGGCACAATTGTGTCGCACGTTTCAGCTTTTCATCAACCGGAATATAGCCCAGATACGAAAGACTTACCTGCAAATGATGTCGGGCGACCTTTTCCATATTGTCGAACACCGCCAGCGCCTCGCGTTCACTGCCGACGCGGTTGACCACGATATCGAAGGCCTGGCGGCCGTTGTGCATCGCCATCTTCTTCAACAACGCGTAACTTTCGGTAATGCCACTGGCGGTCGCGTTCAGCACCAGCAGCAATGGCTCGTCGCCGGACAGACTGGCGCAGACGGAATTGCCATCGCGCGCCGCATCCACCAGCACCACGTCGCGCCCGACCGCGGCACCCAGCAGCGATTCGAGCAGGCGCTCACGCTCGGCCTCTGCCATCTTGGGCAGCGATTGCATCGCGCGCGCCACCGGCAACACGCCGGGACCGGCCATGCCCTGCAGCAGCACTTCGTGCCAGGTCTTGTCGCCGCGGGCGGCATGCAACAGGTCGAAGCGTGGTCGCAGTGCCAGCGTGTTGGCCACGTTGTCGTGCGACAGGTTCTCGTCCAGCACCAGCACGTCCTTGCCGGAATGGGCGAACACCGCCGCCAGGTTGGTGACGATGCTGGTCGCGCCCAGTCCGTCGCGCGCGCCCAGCACGGTGATCACTTGCGCATTGCCGCGCGCAAGCAGTTTGCGCAGACCGGCGGCCTGATCGCCGAAGCCGAAGGTTTGGGTATTAGTGCGCATATTCCCTCCCCGCGGCAACCCCGCTGGTCAGACCGGCCATGAAGGCCGGGAAATCCATCTCCGGCAGGGCGAAATTGGAAGCCTTGCCGACGTCCTTAAAGGTGCGATGCAGCAGGTAATCCAGCTTCACCTCGTGCAGATCTTCCGGCACGCGCTGGCCGCTGGCGATGTAGTGCATGGCCAGCTTGTGGCGCGCCACCACATCAAGCACCGTGCCCAACGTGACCGCCTCGTCCAACTTGGTCGGGATGCAACCGATCACACCCGGCCCGCCGTACATCTTCACCACATCGTCCAGCGTGCCGCCGGCACTGGTGGCGTTCAGTAACAGCAAGCGTTTGATGCCTGCCTCGTCGAACATGCGATTCTGCTCGGCCACGCGGCTGTCGCGCTGCCCCACCCCCATGGTGTCGATCAGCACCAGATGCTTGTGCTTGAGACCGGACAGGGTGAGTTTCAGATCGTTGGCATCGCGTACGGCATGCACGCTCACGCCGAGGATCTTGGCGTAGATACGCAGTTGTTCGTAGGCACCGACACGGTAGCTGTCGGTGGTGACCAACGCCACCTTGTCCGCGCCGTAGCGCACCACCGCACGTGCGGCCAGCTTGGCGGTGGTGGTGGTCTTGCCCACGCCGGTGGGGCCGACCAGTGCATACACACCGCCGCGCGTCACCACATCGTCCTGCACGCCGGCCACGCGCAGGTTGTGCGCGAGGATGCGTTTGACCCAGCCCAGATCGGCATTGGCCGGCATCTTGTCCAGCAGGCGGCGCGACAAGGCGGGGCTGAAGCCGACATTGACCATGTCGCGCATCAGACCGGAACGTTTCGGATCCTGTTGCTGGATGTTGCCCCAGGCCAGCGTCGCCATCTGCTCCTGCATCTGTGTGTGCATGGATTTGAGTTCATTCAGCAGGCGCTGCTGCTCGGCGGGCTCTTGTGCCGCTTCGCTAACGACAGGAGCTGGCGTCGCCGCACGCTGCGTTTCAGCCGCCAGGACTTTGGCACCCAAAGTGGCAGCCTGGTTCTGTGCTCGATCGGAAAGAGTGGAACGCGGCTCAATGCGTTTGTCGAGGCGCGGTTTAGAGGAGGCGCGCGATTCGACCACACGCGTCTCGTTCAGATGGGCCAGTTCGCTGCCCGGGATGGCGACGATCTCGACCCCCTCGGCCACTTTGCGATTGGACAAGATGACTGCGTCTTCGCCCAGTTCGATACGTACCAGTTTCAGGGCCTCGCGCGAGCTACCTGCGATGAATTTTCTTGCGTTCATGCTCTACCTCCTACCCTGGCTGTCACCCGGATCGTTTTGAAGCCGGGCACTTCTTCTTGTGAAATCACTTTGAGTTGCGGTACGGCACGTTTCAGGAAGCGCGCCAGCAGATCGCGCAGGCCGCCGGGCACCAGCAATACGGTGGGCAGACCCAGACGCTCTTGCGCTTCTGCGGCGGCACGCGCTTCGTTCAGCAAGGTATTGGCTAACCCCGGCTCGATGGCGGAACCGCCCGCCTGCAGGGCTTGGCCGAGCACGTATTCCAGCTCCTTGTCCATACCGATGACCTGCAGTTCCTGCGACGACGGATAGTATTGCTGCACGATGGAAGCCCCCAGCCCGATACGCACCAGCGAGGTGAGTACGGTGGCATCCTGTGTCCTCGGTGCATGTTCGGCCAGCGTCTCGAGGATGGTGCGCATATCGCGGATATGCATGCCTTCGTCGAGCAGGTTCTGCAACACCTTCTGTACGGTGGTGAACGGCAGCAGGTTGGGGATCAGGTCTTCGGTCAGCTTGGGCGAGATCTTGCCCAGATGATCCAGCAGTTGTTGCAGTTCCTGACGGCCCAGCAGTTCGGCTGCATAAGTCTGGATCAGATGGCTCATGTGGGTCGCCACCACGGTGCCGGCGTCCACCACGGTGTAACCCATGGCCTGTGCCTGGTCGCGCAGATTCTGTTCGATCCAGATGGCGGGCAGTCCAAAGGCCGGATCTTTGGTCGGATTGCCCGGCAGGGTGCCGCTCACGTTGCCGGGATTGATCGCCAGCAGTTGTTGCGCATAAGCCTCGCCGCTGCCGATCTCCGCGCCCTTGAGGGTGATGCGATAGCTGCTGGGCGACAGGTCCAGGTTGTCACGGATATGCACCGGTGGAGGCAGGAAGCCCATGTCCTGTGTGAATTTCTTGCGAATACCTTTGATGCGCCGCAGCAGGTCGCCGTCCTGCGCCTTGTCCACCAGCGCGATCAGGCGATAGCCCACTTCCAGTCCCAGCACATCCACCTGCGACACGTCTTCCCAGCTGGCTTCGGCAGCTTCGGGGGCGATCACCTGTTGCTCTTCGACCTGTTGTTGCTCCTGCGCTTCTGCTGCCTGCTTGCCCTTCTGCATCAGGAAAAAGGCGAACCAACCCATCGCACCGGCCAGCATCAGGAAGGCGATATGCGGCATGCCCGGGATCATGCCCAGCATGCCGATGATGGCGGCGGTCAGCACGATGACATGGGGATTGGACACCAGCTGGTGGCTCAGTTGCTGACCGATGTTCTGTTCGGATGCGACGCGGCTCACCACCATACCGGCCGCGGTGGAAATGACCAGCGCGGGGATCTGCGCCACCAGACCGTCGCCGATGGTGAGCAGGGTGTAGT
>JBDRPZ010000039.1:0-76903 GCA_043826585.1 Pseudomonadota bacterium | reverse complement strand
ACCCAGCAGGTGAATGGCGAATGCATGGCTGGGCTGCTGTTGCAGGATCTTCTGTAACAGTTGTTCGGCATCCTGCAGTTTTCCCTGAGACTGGAACTGGTTAGCCAGCGCCATAGCCTGATCTATCGTCAATGTCTGGTGGACGGTTGGAGGGGAGGGCTGGTTCATGGCTAATATGTCGTTTTTTTCATCCTGCCATGAATAGGGGATTTTTTCCATGGCAACGGGTAGATGAAAATTATTGTGTCCGATGTTTCCAGGTGCAATCAGTGCAAAGAGGCAATGATTGCATTCAGTTGTAACCTCATGAGATATGTTTCCTTATGAGGCTTGGAATATATATAGGCATATGGTCATATGCAGCGTATCAGTGTAGGATTTTCCCTACATAAATGGGGCGTAAAGACGCAGGCTGCTTTGTATTGCGTTGATGGGCACAGGGAATCTAAATGCATGCGCTGAATAAAATATTTCGGACTATCTGGTCGGAGGCATTGGGCGCCTGGGTAGCGGTGTCTGAACTGGCCAAATCCAAAGGCAAACGCGCAGGATCAAGCATGCTTCGTGTCTTGAATCTGGGCGGTGTGGATGCAGCCACGGATGACATCCATCGTCTTAGATTCAGGCTGTCCACATTGACTGTCCTCTGTCTGCTTGGTTTCGGTGTCCAAGCCAACCCGATGGGCGGCAGTGTCGTCAACGGTAGCGCCACTTTCAATACCAACGGCAATACCCTCACCGTCACCAATACTCCCGGTGCCATCATCCACTGGCAGGATTTCAGCATCCAGCAAAACGAGATCACCCGCTTCAACCAGCAGAGCGCCAGTTCCGCCGTGCTCAACCGGGTCGTGGGCGGCAACACCAGCCAGATCCTCGGTAGCCTGCAGTCCAACGGTCGCGTGTTTCTCGTCAATCCCAACGGCGTCGTGTTCGGTGCCGGATCGACAGTCGATGTCGCCGGGCTGGTCGCCACCTCGCTGAATCTATCCGATGCCGACTTCCTGGCTGGCCGTCATCGCTTCACTAGCGACCCGAACGCTCAAACTGTCAGCAACGCCGGCAACATCACCGCCCAGCAAGGCGGCGAGATATGGCTCATTGCGCCTAATGTTGAGAACAGCGGTGTCATCACCGCCCCCGACGGCGAGATTCTGCTCGCGGCAGGCAGCAGCGTCGAACTGGTCAATAGCCTCGATCCGAATCTGCGTGTGAACATCACCGCCCCGGCGGGCGATGCCACCAACGTTGGGCAACTCGTTGCCAGCGCGGGTCGTCTGGGCTTGTTCGGCACCATCGTCAGGAACAGCGGCAACGTCAGTGCAGACAGCGCCACCATGCAAGGCGGCAAGATCGTATTCAGGGCGAGTCAGCGTGCGGAAGTATCGGGCACGGTCAGTGCGACCGGCATCACAGGCGGTACGGTGAGTGTGCTCGGTAATGAAGTGGGAGTGCTGGATGGTGCTGTTATCAGTACGGATGGCTCACAGGGCGGTGGAACGGTACTCATTGGCGGCGACCATCAGGGTAAAAATATGGAGGTGCAGAATGCGCAAGTGACCTATGTCGCCTCTACCGCAAGCATCAGCGCGGATGCAAATGATGTCGGCGACGGTGGCAAGGTGATCGTATGGGCGGATGACACCACTCGAGCCTACGGCAGCATCTCGGTCAAAGGCGGCATCAACGGCGGCAGCGGTGGATTCATCGAGACTTCGGGGCACTATCTGGATATCGCCGGAATCCGCGTGGAGACCGCTCGGCCCGGAGGGGCGGGAGGAAGCTGGTTGCTGGATCCATATGATATTTTCATTGGCGCAACCGACACACCTGCAACTTATGCCGGCTCCCCGAATTTTGTAGGTAATGGCGGTGCTGTGTCCTATATTGGAGCCAGCGTGATTGCCGGTGTGCTTGATGGCGGCACTAGCGTGATTGTGGACACCACGGGTACGGCGACCGGAACGGGAAATATCACGATCGATGCGGCAATCAGTACTGCCAATGCAGGTGCAACCACGCTGACGCTGAAGGCGCATAACGATATCGTCTTCAATGCCGCGAGCAGCATGAACAACAACTTGGTCCTCATCGCGGATCAGGATGCTTCTGGAGTGGGCGATATTGTGTTCAATAAGTCCATCACTGCGGGCTCCAGCATTACAGCAAGTGGTCAGAACATCGTCTTTGCCAGTCTGGATGGCGGCACCACCTACGGTCTGCTCAATGCCACATCGGTGGTGTTGAATGCGAACAATGTGATCACCCCGAATGTTTGGGGCTTTGCATCCGAGGTCAGTTCTCAGAGTTTGACTCTGAATGCTGTTAATGGCATTGCAATAGGCGGTACGATGTTTCGCGCTGCCGTGCCCGGAACGATCACTTTTTTCAATAACAACAACGCAGTCAATATTCACAACAGTTCCACGGGGGCAGGCCGCACCTTCACGGGCACCAATACCAGCGGCTCCATTCGCCTGGAGTCCACCGACTCGACCTCTGCTACAACGATCGCCAATCTCACCAGCGGCGGCAATATCCTGCTAAGGATGAACAATCTCACTACCGGGACTGGTGCGGTCATCAATGCCGGCGTCAATGACGTCAATATCTCTCCCTACACGATTTCGCCCACAGTACTGCCAGTTAGTATTGGTGGAGCCAATACATTTAACCTGTCTGGTGCCGATCTCGCCAAAATTACGGCAGGGAAAATCGTCATCGGCAATGACACTTTTGGCAACATTTCGTCTGCGGCAACCATTGCGGCAACGACTTTCGCTTCGACGACCGGCGTCCCCATCGAGATTTGGGCCAAAGACATCACGCTGAGCAGTGCCGCGTCCTTTGGCGGAGGCTTGTCGCTTTATGCGACGACCGGCAGTATCAATATCAATGCTTCCATCACACAGACCAGTGCCAATCCAACAACCTTGAAGATGCAGGCCGGGACGGACATCAATCTTGCAGCGAATAGCGGTATCAGTTCGACAGCGCAGCTGGATGTGGTCATGCGTTCTGATTCGGATGCCAATAGCGTGGGTACGGTCGCCTTTGGCGGCACGAATGCGATCTCTCTTGCTGGTGGCCGTGTCGATCTGTACTACAACCCGACTTCCTATGCGGCTCCGACTACCTTCACCCCGACTCTCACCGGCGCGACTTTCACGCCCTGGATGCTGGTGAATGATGTAGGGCTGGAAGTGAGCGGCTTGCGCGGTTTGCAGGCGATGAATACCAACCTCGCCGGCATCTATGCATTGGGAACGAATATAGATGCCAGCGTCACTTCCACAACCCCTTGGAACGCAGGGCAGGGATTTGTCCCGATCGGTACTTTCGCGACCCCGTTCACCGGCACGTTCGACGGCATGGGGCATACCATCACGGGCCTGTTCATCAATCGTCCCGCAGTGAATGATGTCGGTTTGTTCGGTTTCGCGAATCTTGCGACCATCACGAATGTGGGATTGTCGAATGTCTCCATCACCGGCGCGAATAATGTGGGCGGATTGGCGGGGCGCGCCGCATATACCGGGATAGCCAAAGTTGCAGTCAGCGGGAATGTCTTGGGAGTTGTTCAAACGGGTGGCCTGGTAGGTTACAACGATTGGTCTACTTCGATCACCACAAGCAGTTCATCGGCCACTGTTACCGGTCAGTCGAAAGTGGGCGGTTTGGCAGGCTGGAATTACTACGGAACGATCGACGGGAGTTTCGCCACCGGTGCGGTGAACCATTCGGGGGGGGCGGGTGGCTCGGATTTTGGCGGTTTGGTCGGGAATAACTTCGGGTCCATTTCCAATAGCTATGCGTCCGGCGGAATGGTGAATGCCGGCACTCTCTCTTTCTATGTCGGCGGCTTGGTTGGATATAACTCAGGGTCGATCAGCAACTCCTGGTCCGATGGGAATGTGGCAGGTGGGGGGCAGATCGGCGGCCTGGTCGGGCAGGACTTCGGAACAACGACCAATTCCTACTACGACATCAACGCCGTTAATTTCACGGTGGGCGGAGTGAGCAGGGGGCAGCAAGTCACCCGCAACGGGATATATGGGGGACAGTTCGCCACCTGGTATAACGCCGGCACACCCTTGTCATCTCTGACCATCGGCAACTACCTGACGCAGGATGGCGGGGGGAACTACCGGATCTCTACGGTGCAGAACCTGAAGGACGCACTGGCTTTCGCCGACAACCCGGCCTACAGCTTCATTCTTACCAACGATCTCGATCTGAGCGGCAATGCGGGCCTGTACCTTCCTTATTTGGCGGGAAGCTTCGATGGCGCCAATTTCACGGTTTCCAATCTGAATGTCGATCAGCCGTTCAAGTCCGATGTCGGATTCATCGGGCGCATGGTGAACGCGAGTAGTGTGAGCAATGTCAACCTCGTCAATGCAGTCGTGAAGGGTGACATCGGTGTGGGTGCCTTGGTTGGATATAACCAGCAGGGTAACGTCAGTGGCAGTTCATCTACGGGCGGGAACGTCAGCGGCTGGGGGGATGTCGGCGGTCTGGTCGGTTACAACTATGGGGGCTCCCAGACGGTCATCACCCAGGGGGTCATCACGGGTAGCTATGTCAGTGGCGGTTCGGTAACGGCCAGTGGTTCAGGTACAGCTGCAGGGGATAACGTCGGCGGTCTGGTGGGCTATGACTATTGGGGGGCGGTAAGCAATAGTTATGTGGATGCGGGCACCATCGTCAGCGGTACGAATCATGTGGGTGGATTGATTGGCTACGATAGCGGCGAAGGCGTCATCCAGGGCAATAGTGTCAAGGCGGTAAGTGTGAGCGGCGCGGATTACGTCGGCGGTCTGATCGGCAATGTCAATGCGGCATTCTTCTCAATGGGGCAGTCCAGTGGCAATCACGTCACGGGGAGTTCGGTTAGTGGTAATTCCGCGGTCGGGGGATTGATTGGATGGAATGGTGCTTCCGTTGGTACCAGTAGCGTCACCAATACAACTGTTGGAGGCGTGTCGTTCGTCGGAGGATTGGTAGGCTCGAATGGCGTAGGTATTGTCGCTTGTACATCATGTATCAGTTCTGGTGGCGGGACCTTTGCGATCTCGGGCAGTTATGTCAGCGGGGGCACAGTGAGCGCCTTGGGCAGTAACGTTGGCGGCCTTGTTGGTAGCAGCACCGGACTTGGAGCGATAACTGACAGCTATGCGGCAGGGGTGAGCGTATCCTCGACGATTACCAGCGGTCCGGCAGATGTCGGGGGGCTGGTAGGGACCAACTATGGCAGCGTCAGCAATAGCTATGCAAGCAATGTTGTCACGTGCGGCACAGGGGCCGGGCCATTGAATTGTGGTGGAGTGGTCGGATACAACCTTGGGTCGGTCGCAGGCACATACTGGAATACAACGACTGCTCTCGGTCCGACTTTTGGCATTGGCCTGGATTCTTCTGTTCCAAGTAATACCGGTGCAGCCGGGCTCACATCCGCGCAGATGATGAACAAATCAAGTTTTGCCGGTTGGGATATCGCCAATACCGGCGGGGCGGGTTCAGTGTGGCGAATCTACGATGGTTACACCCAACCCTTGCTGGCCGGCTTCCTGACGCCTGTCACCGTGACGGCGAACAATGCCACCAAGAGCTATGATCGCGTAACCTATAGTGGCAGCGGTTACACAACGTCCATCGCCGGGGCCGTGTTGTTGGGGACGCATGTGGCTACCTCGCCGGGTGCATTAGATGCGGGCAGCTATGCCATCGTATCGTCCGGTTTGTATTCAGACCAACTCGGCTACGATATCTCCTATGTGAATGGCAGCTTGACGATCACGCCCGCCAATCTGGTGGTGACAGCGCTCCCGGCCAGCAAGATCTACGGTAGTGCAGACCCGTCCTTTTCGTACAGCGTGCTGAACCTGTTCGATCCTGTCGCCTCGGTGTTGGGGGGCGCGCTTGGACGGGAACCGGGGGACGAAGTCGGCAGCTATGCGATCAATCTCGGGTCATTGAATCTGTTCAATACGCAGAACTACACCCTGACCTTTGTGCCCGGCACATTCTCGATAACACCTCCCGCATCGATACAAGCGATCACTCAGGCAGTAGTAGGGGGCGGTACGCCTGAAGCAAGTGCAAATGAAGATGATGAAAAGAAGAAGAAAGACAAGCCGGATTTGGCTGAAGCGGATACCGGCAACGACCAGGACAGCGGACTGCCGGAAAACCTGCCGGTCTGCCGCTAGCGGAGTGATGATGGATCTACGTGCCAAGTGTTTAAGGGGTGTTCATGTCTTGCTGGCCGGGATGTTGTCCCAACTCGTTTGGGCGGAGGAAGTCGACACACCGCCGGTGCTGAAATTCCCGGTCGAACAATACATAGTCGAAGGTGCGAAGTTGCTGACCAAAGCGGACTTCGATCTTGTCGTCGCACCCTATGTAGGCAAGGAGAAGGATTTCTCCGATGTGCAATATGCGCTGGAGGCTGTCGAGGAACTGTATGCACAGCGCGGCTATTCTGCAGTGCACGTATTGCTGCCGGAACAGGAACTGGAAGCCGGCACGGTGCGCTTTGAAGTGATCGAGAGCCGCTTCGGCAAGGTTACGGTCAAGAACAACAAATTCTTCAGCAGATCGAATGTCCTGTATGCCATACCGGCGGTGCGCGAGGGCGGGGTGCCGCGCGCAAAGGACATCGCGCGCCAGTTGCGTCTCGCCAATGAGAATCCGGCCCGACAGCTGAATGTCGTGCTCAAAGCGGGAGAAACGGACGAGGAGCTTGATGCCAGCGTGCTGGTCAGCGACACTAATCCCAAACAATGGGTCGTGACATTGGACAATACGGGCTCGAAGGAAACCGGCGTGTCGCGGCTGGGGGTCTCGTTCCGGGATGCCGGCATGTTCAACCGGGATCATGTGGGGCAGATACAGCTGCAGCTCTCGCCGCAATATGTGAGCCGCGTGAAGGTGATAGGCGGCAGTTACAAGGTCCCGCTATACAACCTCGGCCACAGCTTCGAATTCTTCGGCGGCTATTCCAACATCAATTCACTGGTGGGCGGGCTGTACAACTTCCAGGGTTGGGGCCTCATGTTCAGCTCCCGTTACAAAATCCCGCTGGAGCGGATCGGCAGCTTCGATCCGCGCCTGACGTTCGGTCTGGATTGGCGCAAGTTCAGCAAGATCCAGCTCACAAGCCCGACCACAACGGTGTTGTATGACGACATCGTCGTCACGCCATTGAGTGTGGCTTATACCTTGCAGGGAAAACTGGCAAAAAGTGACGTCAATGCCAGCGTCTCATTCACGGCCAACGTGCCCAAGGCAAGTAAAGGCAAGTCGGCCGATTTCGCTGCCTACGATCGGGTGAATTTCTCGGATCCGACACCCGCATACAAAGTGCTGCATCTAGGCGGCGGATACTTTACGCAATTCGGTGGTGACTGGCAGTTCCGTACCGCGCTTAATATCCAATGGAGCAAGGACAAATTGATCCAGGGCGAACAGATGCGTCTGGGGGGAGCCGATGGCGTGCGGGGATTTTCAGAGGGGAGCGAAACGGGCGAAAAAGGCGCCAAATTCAATCTTGAGACCTATACGCCTGCATGGCAGCGAGGTCAGATGAATATGCGCGGCTTGTTGTTTCTGGACGGGGGCAACGTGCGCTCGTCCAGTGCCAATAGCTCGACCAGTATCGCGGGGGCGGGATTAGGTTTGCGGGCCGGTTATGGCGATCATTACAGTCTGCGCATGGATGCCGGACGCATCATGAAAGCAGGCACTGATGTCGCGCAACTCAAGGGTGATTGGCGCATCCACGCCACACTTGCGGGAACGTTCTGAAGGTGAGGTGTGAAGTGAAAAAGTTACTGCAAGGCTTGTTGTTGAGCTGCTTCCTGTTGGGAGGTGTCAGTGCATACGCAGAGGAGAGCGCCGGCACGATCCGTTACATGAGCGGCACGCTGGTCGCGCAACGCACCGACGGCACGGTTCGCGTACTGACTTCAAAATCCTCAGTGCAGCCCGGCGACCTGCTTGTAACGGGCAGGAGAAGCTATGCGCAGGTAGTGATGAGAGACGGCACCAAGATGACCATGCGGCCCGACTCCAACCTGAAGATCGAAGCATACGAGTTCCAGCAGAGTGCGCCCAAAAAGGACAACGCGATCTTTCGCCTGCTAAAAGGCGGTTTCCGCACTGTCACCGGCCTGATCGGAAAACGCGGCAACAAAGACGCCTATAAATTGCGCGCTTCCGGCGCCACCATCGGTATCCGCGGAACGGACTTCACTTCACGTCTGTGTGCCACCAAAGGTTGCGAAGATGACGCGGAAGCAGCCGCGCCGGTGCCGAAGCCGAAACCGGCAGGACGAGTGATGCGCATCACCGGGCAGATGGTCGCCAAACAGTCGGATGGGCAGATCAGAAAACTGACCTTGGGCTCTCCCGTATTCGAGGGCGATACACTGCAAAGTGATATCGCTTCGAATGCAGTGGTGGCATTCCGCGACGGGGGGCGCATCACGTTGCAGCAAAGCAGTGTCTTCAAGGTGGAAGCGTTCAAGTATGAAAAGAAAGGTGGTGTGCAGGAGAACATTGCCTTGCGTCTGATCAAGGGCGGCGTGCGCGTGGTCACCGGCCTGATAGGTCGCGCCAATCGTGATAACTACAAGTTCCGCATGTCCGGTGCGACCATCGGTATCCGCGGAACGGGTTTCGATGCATGGTGTAATGGTTCCTGTGCCAATGGAGACGACAGCCCTGTAGCTATGTTTGGCGGTCCATCAGAAGCACCGATCAGGCATGACGTCCTTTGGTCCCAATATGCAGAAGCGCAAGTGGCTGGTCGCATGAACGATGCGGGTGTGCAGACATCGGTGAGTGGTCAATATATGCAACTGGCTGAAGGTCCCGCCGACCCGATGAATGGCGCGGGTGTCTATGTCTGGTCTGGTGAAGTGGTGATGGTCGGTCCCGGCGGCTCCTTTACCGTGGCGGTCAATCAGGCGGCCATGCTCGCCCAGCAGACCGGCAAACCGGTGAGGATCATGAACATCCCCGCAGCGGTGCTGCAGAACGATGCGCCGCGTCCCGACTCGGTGCCGGTGGATCTTGATAAACTGTTTGATGAAGGGCAGGCCGAGGGCGATGCCGGATTGTATGTAACCGTCCACGACGGGCAGGTCATCCTTGAGAAAGGGGGGCAGAAAGTCGATCTGGGCAAGGGCGAGAGCGGTTTCACCAACGATCAAGTCCTGACTCGTCTAGCTGCAACCCCAGGTTTTATGGGCGGGGATGCCGAGATGGATAACCTGGACCAGAACGGCTCCGGCGGCGGGAACGATAACGGTTGCGTCGTACGCTGACCAGAGCAGCCTGAAGCATAGGAACGGGAAGCCGAATGGCTTCCCGTTTTATTTTGTGGCTTCGCACGCGATCAATCTCATGCCTTCGCGCGCGCCCACGCCACGATGCTGTTCGCATCCATCGCGCCCGCCTGCCTTGCCACCTCGCGCCCACCCTTGAATAGCGCCAAGGTCGGGATGCTGCGGATATTGAACTGGGCCGCGAGGTTCTGCGCCTGTTCGGTATCCAGCTTCACCACGCGTATATTCGGCTCCAGTTGCTGTGCGGCTTGCGCAAAGGCGGGGGCCATCATCTTGCACGGGCCGCACCATGGCGCCCAGAAATCCACCAGCACCGGCACATCGCTGTTCGAAATATGGCGCATGAAGTTCGCTTCGTTGAGTTCGACCGGATGGGTGTCGAACAGGGCTTGCTTGCATTTGCCGCAAGTGGGCTGCGCTGCCAGCTTGTCGGCGGGGACGCGGTTCACCGCATCGCAATGCGGGCAGACGATATGTTTGGGGTCGCTCATGTTTGCTCCAGTAAATTAGTGAATTCTAATTTATGGGCTATATCTGAAAATTTCAAGAGGCGTGGAAGCCTTATTCTGCCCTGCCGACATGCAAGAACAGTGGCCAGGAGATGGTCAGCACCTCTTCCTCAGCCCAGTGAGATGCTATATCGGCTGCAAAAGCATCGACAGGGTCATAGCCCTTGTCGGCGTGGAATCTTCCGACAGCTGACCAGCTGCGCAAATAACCTAGCAAGTGGTCGCGAGTCCATCGCTGTCGCATATCGAAGGCCGGGGCTTTGATCCGAGTGTATGGAAAGGATAGATCACGATAGCCATTCTCGACATGAACACGTTCGGGAGGCCAGTAATGACCGATACTGCTTGCGTAGAATGCGTCAAGCAAGCGCTGCACAACGGGAATGGGGACGGACAGGAAACTGTAGCCCCAGACTGCGATCATGCCACCGGGGCGTAGCACCCGCTGCACTTCACTGTGGAAAGCTGGCTGATCGAACCAATGCAACGCTTGGGCGACCGTCACCAGGTCGGTCGAACAGTCCGATAGTCCGCTGTTCTCGGCAGTGGCAACTCTCGTGCTGATATTCGGCAGGGCAGGGATGGATGAAAGTTGTGCAGCGCTGATGTCGGTAGCCAGTATCTGTTCGAACCGTGAAGCCAGCGGGATAGTCGCCTGCCCGCTGCCAGCGGCGCAGTCCCAAGCCTGACGTCGGCTCGGTACGATGCTGGCTAGCCAATCAAAGAGTTCGGATGGATAGTTTGGGCGAAATGCGGCATATGCTGTCGCGACGGCCGAGAAATGGTCCGCCTTGCACATGGCGAGCTACAAGGTGATGCGCATCGACAGATCGATGGCCACAACATCCTTGGTCAACGCGCCGATGGAGATGCGGTCCACGCCGGTGGCGGCGATCAGCGGAATATTCTCCAGCGTGATGCCGCCGGAGGCTTCCAGCTCTGCGCGTCCGGCTGCATGTTCCACCGCCAGCTTCATGTCGGCTACCGTGAAGTTGTCGAGCAAGATGAGTTTTGCGCCGGCCAACAAGGCCTCGTCCAGCTCGGTCATGTTCTCTACTTCGATCTGGATGGGGATGTGCGGCGGCGTCACCTGAAAGGCCAGTTCCATCACCTTGCTGATACCGCCGGCCGTCGCGATGTGGTTCTCCTTGATTAGCACGCCGTCAAAAAGGCCCGCACGTTGGTTGTGCCCTCCGCCTACCGTCACCGCATATTTTTGCGCGTGGCGCAGGCCCGGCAGCGTCTTGCGTGTGTCCATGATCTTCGCCTTGTGGCCCTGTGCCGCATCGACATAGCGTCGCGTCTTGGTCGCCACGGCTGACAAAGTCTGCAGGAAATTCAGCGCAGGGCGCTCGGCTGACAGCAGCGCGCGCGCATCGCCATGGATCTCGCACAAGGTTTGACCGGCTTCAGCGCGTTCGCCTTCCTGCAACTTCCACTCGATGCGACAGGCCGGGGCCAGTGTCAGGAAACACTCCTCGAACCACAACGTGCCGCACAACACCGCCTCTTCGCGTGTAATGACGGTCGCCTGTGCTTTGCTGCCTTCGGGGATCAGCTGGGCGGTCAAATCGCCATTGCCGATATCTTCTTCCAGCGCGGCTTCCACATTGGCGCGGATATGCGAGGTGAGACTCATGCTTTACTCCTTGTATGTCGGGCGTGACCGCCACCAGGCGGCCAGGATGCTACCGATGATCGAATGGAAGCTGGCCGAGATGGCCGCGGGCACCGGCGCCAGCGCCATCTGCGGGAAACTGCCGCGCGCCAATACTGCGCCCAGTCCGGAATTCTGCATGCCCACCTCGATGGAGATGGTGCGTGCCGACAGCTCGTTCAGGCGTAATAGACGCGCCAGCGCATAGCCCAATGCGAAGCCACCCGCATGCAGCATCGCCACTGCCGAGAACAGCACACCAGCCGAATGTTTCACCGTCTCGGCATTGTTGCCGATGATGCTGGCGCAAATCAGCGCGATGAAGATCACCGACACCAACGGTGCGACCGGCAGGATGAATTGCACGCTGCGGTGCGCATAGCGGTTGAGCAACATGCCGATCACTACCGGCAACAGCACCACCTTCACCGTGCTGTAGAACAAGCTCCAGGCATCCACCGGCACATAGGCACCCGCCAGCCACTTGGTCAGCAGCGGTGTCATCGCCACGGCTGCGAAAGTGGAACACATCGTCATCAGCACCGACAATGCCACGTCCGCCTTGGCGATGAAGCTCACCACGTTGGAAGCCGTGCCGCCGGGGCAGCAGGCGACGAGGATCAAGCCCACCGCAAGTTGCGGCTCAAGGTCCATGGACAGCGCGATGAACCAGCCGAGGAAGGGCATGATGGCGAACTGTGCGAACACGCCGACCATCACCTGCTTCGGCATCTGCACCACGCGACGGAAGTCATCGATGCTCAGGGTGATACCCATGCCGATCATGATCATGGCCAGTCCGAACACGATCATCTGACCGTTGAACCAGGTGAACCAGTGCGGGAAGAACAGGGCGAGGCCGCTACAGGAGAGCACCCACAGCGGGAACAGGTTGGCGAGAAGGTTGAACAGACGTGCCACGGCGACTACAGGTATTGAGCGGATAAGGGCGCGAAGGCTATCACAGCAGGCGACATCTGACTCATGACGGTGCGCGTTCCTCTGCCAAACGCTTCAGATAGGCCCCGAAATCAGGATCCTCGCCGCCCATCTGTGTGGTGAGCGCAGAGCGGAAGTCCTCGCGCTGGCACCACTCGCGCATATAGTCCTCCCACGAGCGCCAGCGCCGCCATTGCTTGGGTGTCATATCGTCTTCATACAGCAACAGATAGGCACGCTCGAACAACGAGATCAGCATGCTGAACACGATATACATGCGCTCGACCTGAATCTCATCCAGATCGTTTGTCTTCTCGGTCGAGAACAGGCGCAGGTCGGAATGTTCCAGCGCCACCTTGAGGAAGTCCTGATAGTTGTCGGACAGCAGCTGATAGACCTCCTCATCCTCGTTGTCGCGCTCCTTGCGCTGTTCGAAGATGAACACGCCGATGGCCAACGGCAGACCGATCACGGTGACGACATAACTTAGCAATTCCCAGGTTTCGAGGTTCATAATGGGAACGTAACCCGCCGTCTGTGCCCGGTCAATAGGTACTTGAAATCAAAGCTGGTCGCCCCATATACCGTTCAATTCGAACTTTCCTGTGGAGAGAACACCATGCGTTTCGACAAATTCACCACCAAGCTGCAACAAGCCCTGTCCGATGCCCAAAGCCTGGCCGTCGGCGGCGACAACCAGTTCATCGAGCCGCAGCATCTGCTGCTAGCCATGCTCAACGATGCCGACAGCGGGGCAGGTTCGCTGCTGGCCCGTGCGGGCGGTAACGTCAACGCGCTCAAGAGCGCGGTGGGCGACGCCGTGACCCGCCTGCCCAAGATAGAAGGTCACGGCGGCGAAGTACAGGTCGGCCGCGACCTCGGCAACCTGCTCAACCTCACCGACAAGGAAGCACAGAAACGCGGTGACCAGTTCATCGCCAGCGAGATGTTCCTGCTCGCGCTCACCAATGACAAGGGCGAATGCGGCCGCTTGTACAAGCAGCACGGCATCACCCGTGCAGCGCTGGAAACCGCTATCTCCGCGGTACGCGGCGGTGAGTCGGTCGGTTCGCAGGAAGCGGAAGGCCAGCGCGAATCGTTGAAGAAATTCACTCTCGACCTGACGGAGCGCGCGCGTCAGGGCAAGCTCGATCCGGTCATCGGTCGCGACGACGAGATCCGCCGCGCCATCCAGGTGCTGCAACGCCGCACCAAGAACAACCCGGTGCTGATCGGCGAACCCGGTGTGGGCAAGACCGCGATTGTTGAAGGTTTAGCCCAACGGATCATCAACGGCGAAGTGCCGGACTCGCTCAAAGGCAAAAAAGTATTGAGTCTGGATATGGCCGCCTTGGTGGCCGGTGCCAAGTATCGCGGCGAGTTCGAAGAGCGCCTGAAAGCGGTACTCAAAGAACTGGCGCAGGATGAAGGCAACAACATCGTGTTCATCGACGAGCTGCACACCATGGTCGGTGCAGGCAAGACAGACGGTGCGATGGATGCGGGCAACATGCTCAAGCCCGCTTTGGCGCGCGGTGAGTTGCATTGTGTCGGCGCGACCACGCTGGACGAGTATCGCAAATACATCGAAAAAGATGCCGCGCGGGAGCGTCGCTTCCACAAAGTGCTGGTGGACGAGCCTTCCGTGGAATCCACCATCGCCATCCTGCGCGGTTTGAAAGAGAAATATGAAGTACACCACGGCGTGGAGATCACCGACCCGGCCATCGTCGCGGCGGCTGAGCTTTCGCATCGCTACATCACCGACCGTTTCCTGCCGGACAAAGCCATCGATCTGGTGGACGAGGCCGCGTCGCGCATGAAGATGGAGATCGATTCCAAGCCCGAGGTGATGGATAAACTCGAACGCCGTTTGATCCAGCTCAAGATCGAGCGCGAAGCGGTGAAGAAAGAGAAGGACGAGGCCTCGCGCAAACGCATGGGCCTGATCGAGGACGAGATCAAAAAGCTGGAGCGTGAATACGCCGATCTGGAAGAGATATGGAAATCGGAAAAGGGTGCGGCACAGGATTCAGCCACCTCGAAAGAAGAGATCGATCATGTGCGCGCCGAGATCGTGCGTCTGCAGCGTGAAGGCAAGCTGGAGAAAGTGGCCGAGTTGCAATACGGCAAGCTGCCGCAACTGGAAGCCAAACTGAAAGAAGCCGCGCAACGCGAAGCCGAAGGTTCAGTCACCAAGAACAAACTGCTGCGCACGCAAGTCGGTGCAGAAGAGATTGCCGAAGTGGTCAGCCGCGCCACCGGCATCCCGGTGAATAAGATGATGACAGGCGAGCGCGACAAGCTGCTCAAGATGGAAGAGAAGCTGCACGAGCGCGTGGTGGGGCAGGATGAAGCCGTGCGCCTCGTGTCCGACGCCATCCGCCGTTCGCGTTCCGGTCTGTCCGATCCGAACCGTCCCTATGGTTCATTCCTGTTCCTCGGCCCCACCGGCGTGGGCAAGACCGAGCTGTGCAAGGCGCTGGCCGGATTCATGTTCGACTCGGAAGATCATCTCATCCGTATCGACATGAGCGAATACATGGAGAAGCATTCCGTCGCCCGCCTGATCGGCGCGCCACCGGGCTATGTTGGCTATGAAGAAGGCGGCGGCCTCACCGAAGCCGTGCGTCGCAAACCATACAGCGTGATCCTGCTGGACGAAGTGGAGAAGGCGCACCCGGACGTGTTCAATGTGTTGCTGCAAGCGCTGGACGACGGTCGCATGACCGACGGCCAGGGCCGCACCGTGGACTTCAAGAACACCGTCATCGTGATGACGTCGAATCTCGGTAGTCAGATGATCCAGCAGATGCAAGGCGACGACTATCAGGTGGTGAAGCTGGCCGTGATGGCAGAGGTGAAGACCTATTTCCGCCCCGAGTTCATCAACCGTATCGACGAGGTGGTGGTGTTCCATTCGCTGGACGAAAAGAACATCAAGTCCATCGCACGCTTCCAGTTGCAGTATCTGGAAAATAGATTGGCCGCGATGGAGATGAAACTGGAGGTCAGCGAAGCAGCACTGACCGAGATCGCCAATGCAGGTTTCGATCCGGTGTATGGCGCACGTCCATTGAAGCGCGCGATACAGGCGCAGTTGGAGAACCCGCTGGCCAAGCACATCCTCGAAGGGCAGTTCGCCGCCAAGGACACCATCAAGGTGGACTGCAAGGGCGGCGTGATGCGGTTCGACAAGGCCTGATCCCTCACTTCCCTGCGTCACTCTCTTCGGAGCGCATCAAAAGAAAAGCCCGGCTTGCCGGGTTTTTCTTTTTGCTGGCGGTTGAAAGTTTTACAAAAGCCATGTTAAATGGCCCGATAACAACAAAGGTTGATGGGAATTTCAACCTCCACACTCTCAGGGGAAATGCGGTGGAATACGATGTAGCGATTATTGGCGGGGGGCCTGCCGGGCTGGCCATTGCATCAGAACTGTCGCGCAACTGGCGCGTGCTGGTGGCGGAAAAGGGGCAAGCTGGTACAACGAAGCGCAGCTGGTTCGTGCCACTCAATGTCGTGGACGACAAGGTGCGCCCATACACTTATGGCGGAGTCACGCGTTTCCTTGCCAACACCTGCACCGGTGCCAAGGCGCAATGGAAAGCACGCCTGTTCGAGCGCTATCCCTACGTCGATGAGACACGGTTGCTGCCGCACTGGGTCTCGGTCATCCGGGACAACGGTTCCGAAGTGCTCGACCAGTGCGAGTACCGTTCGCATGAAGTCGATGCAAACGGTGTCAGTGTCGATACCTCGAAGGGGAAATTCCGGGCACGGCTACTGATCGACTGCTCCGGTTACAACTCCACCATCGCGCAGCAATACGGAATCAGCCGTGCCGGTTATTACTGGTGGTCGGTATACGGTGCCGTCGGCGACCACCCCAACGGGCTGCACGGCATGGAGGTGGGGGACTACATGCTGTGGCAGACCTTCGCCGACACCAATGCCAATCCGGATGCCTCGCTACAGCAGGGACGACCGGTGTTTGAATACGAGATCCTCGATTCGCGCACATCTTTCTCGCTGATCCTGTATCTGCGCAAGGAGATCCATACACGCGAGCAGATGGAGCCGGTATACCAGCGCATCATCAGAGAAGAGGCCAGTACGGCAGCCTTCCATGACATGGAGATCAAGGAGATCAAGTATGGCTGGTATCCCTCGGCCAGCGTCTCCCAGGAGCTGGCGCGCGAGCGTGTGATCTTCGCCGGCGATGCGGCGTGCTGGACCTCGCCGTGTGGCTGGGGCATGTCGTTCATCCTGAACAATTACCGCGACTTTTCCGCCAAGCTCGATTCAGCACTAAAAGCAGATACGCTGGGCCGCTCCGAGTTGGCTGCGATCCCGCATTTCCGTTTCCGCGAACGCGGAGAGATCGTACTGAATGCAGTGATGACGCATTTTCTGTCTGATGCCGCTGCACCATTGCTGGACCGATTCATCGGCCTGTTCAATCCGGCAAGCGAGTACCACATCGATCCGATCTATTGCGAAAAGGTCTTTACCCTGGATATCACGACCGAAGAGGTGCGCAACATGATGGGGACAGTGCTGAAAGCATTTTCGCTCAAGGAACTGCTCAGTTTCCTGCCGCCGTCCGAGGCTGGCCTGTTGCTGGAAGAGGCGGCCTATTTTGTCGGTGAGAGTGTGCTGGAGGAAGCGCGCAGCTGGTTCCATCTGGGATCGGTCGATCCGGTGGGGCGAGACCGCAATCACGGATTCGATTTCACCTGAACACAAACAATATGGACATCCCGACCTCTATGACGTTGCTCGACCGCATTGACAGACTGGTGACATGGTTCAGCCCCGAGTCGGGGGAGCAGGAAACTCGCGCGCGAGTGCAGCAACGCCTGCTGGTCTATGTCAGCCTGATCACCACTGCCTTTGCACTGTTGTATGTGGCCGTATCCGTGTGGGTGGGTTACAGCGTCGGTGCATGGTTGATGCTGCTTAACTTCATCCTGCTGTGGGGGATCATCTTCCTGTTCCGCAGCACGGGACGCTACCGCCTGAGCGCCAACCTGTATCTGGTCAACGCCAGCTTTGTGGCTGTGATGGGATGCAGCATGTTTACCGGCGGACTTGAATCGCCGGTGACACCATGGTTTACGTTGATTCCCGTGGCAGCCGTACTGTTGCTCGGTTACAGCCGCGATGCGTTGCTATGGTTGCTGGTGGCCTGTGCCGTGCCCATCGGTTACGGTGTCGCCTCCATGTATGGTGTCCAGTTCGAGGTGCTTTACCAGCCGGAGTACACCCGAATCTTCACTATCCTGTGTGTGGCGGGTTTAGTGCTGATCCTGTTCATGATCGCGATGACATTTGATTACAACCGCAATCAGGCCATGGAAAAGCTGCAGGAGCAGAACGAGGCACTAGCGCGCGCGCGCGAGCAGGCCGAGGCGGCGACCCGAGTCAAGAGCGACTTCCTGGCCAACATGAGCCATGAGATCCGTACACCCATGAATGCCGTGATCGGCATGTCCAGATTGTGTCTGGGGACCGAACTGCAGCCGCGTCAGCGTGATTACATCGAGAAGGTGTACTTCGCGGCGCAATCGCTGATGGGGGTGATCAACGACATCCTCGATCTCTCCAAGATCGAGATGGGCATGCTCAAGATGGAGGCCATCCCGTTCGACCTCAACCAGGTATTCGGGAACCTGTCCAACTTCACGGCCACCAAGGCTCAGGAAAAAGGAGTGGAGCTGCTGTTCTCCCTGCCTGATGATCGCCACTCGCATCTCATCGGTGACCCGCTGCGTCTGGGGCAGGTCCTGCTGAACCTGGTCAGCAATGCCATCAAGTTCACCGAGCAGGGCGAGGTCAGGGTGAATGTGACGCCGCTCACGGAAACTGACGATTTCATGGAGATCGAGTTCAAGGTTCAGGATACCGGCATCGGCATGACACCTGAGCAGTGCGCGCGCATGTTCCTGCCGTTCTCGCAGGCTGACTCCAGCACCACGCGCAAGTATGGCGGCAGCGGTCTCGGATTGGCGATCAGCAAGCATCTGGTCGAGATGATGGGCGGGACGATCAGTCTGTCCAGCGAGAGCGGCAAGGGCACCACGTTCACCTTCACCGCCCGTTTCGCACGTGTACGCGAAAGCGAGATACCGAAGAGCAAACGCCTGCCGGAGGAACTCAGCCGCCTCAAGGTTCTGGTGGTGGACGATGTGGACAGCGCACTGGAGGTGATGTCTTCCATGCTGAAGCCGTTCACTTGCAAAGTCACCTGCGTGAAGTCTGGTATGGCTGCGCTCGAAGCTCTGGAACAGGCGCCTGTAGGCGATCCCTATAACCTGGTGTTCATGGACTGGAACATGCCGGGGCTCGATGGTATCGAAGCGTCTCGTCTCATCAAACAGCATCCGCACCTGTCGAAGATACCGACCATCATCATGGTCACGGCTCATGGTCGTGAGATGGTTATGGAGCAGGCGAATGAAGTGAAGATCGATGGTTTCCTGATCAAGCCGGTGACCGCTTCCATGTTGGCGGATGCCATCATCGGCGTGCTCGGTACACATCAGGGTGATGAAAACATCGAGGATGCCGCCCAGGCCTGGGGGGTCCCGCGCCTGAACAACATTCTCAACGCCCACATCCTGCTGGTGGAAGACAACGCCATCAACCGACAGCTTGCGATGGAGTTGTTGAAGCAGGCGGGCCTTGTGGTCACGACGGCCAACAACGGACAAGAGGCAGTCGATCTTGTGTCGCGCATGCATTTCGATGCCGTGCTGATGGATATCCATATGCCCATCATGGATGGTTTTGAGGCGACGCGGATCATACGCGGCATGCCGCAGCACGCATCGCTTCCCATCATCGCCATGACCGCGAACGCCATGGCAGGTGATCGCGAGAGATGCTTCGCTGCCGGCATGAATGATCATGTGGCCAAGCCGATAGACCCCGACCTGTTATTCGCTGCACTGAACACATGGGTGACACCGGGACAACGTTCGCTGCCCACAGGCATGGTGGTCGCGCCAGAAGCGCCGACAGAACCGGTACCGCAGAATCGGCTTCCGGATGACCTGCCCGGCATCAACCTGGCCATGGCACTGAAAAGCACAGGCGGGAACACCGCATTGCTGCACCAGATACTGATGACCTTCCTGAAGGACCACGAAGGGGATGCGCAAGCCTTGCGCAAGGCACTGAATGAGCACGACCTGGAGCATGCCCAGCGTATCGCACATACCCTTAAAGGATTGGCCGGGGCCATCGGTGCCCATGAACTGCGTCCCGCCGCCATTGCCATGGATGCCGCCATCAGGAGCCGTACCAGCGACACCTATCTGCGTCTGCTGGACCGACTGGAGAACACCTTGTCTCTGGTCATCCACAGCTTGAAGTGGCTTGAGCAGCACAGCACGGATCACCCGGTTCCTGTCGGGGGCTCGAGCATGAGTGACAGCACCGTACACCAGCTGCTGGCGCGGCTGGAAATCATGGTCCGTGAGCTGGATCCGGATGCAGAGGAGGTGGCCATACACCTGCGTCGGAAGATGACTTCACCTTCGGCTCAGTTGCATGCACAGGAGCTCGAGCGACTGCTGGGGAACTTCGAGTTCGACGTGGCCCAGCGTACGTTGATCCAATTGAGACAGGAGTTGTAAGTTCAACATGAATACACAGACCAACCATGATGAGCGGCCGCGCATCCTGATCGTTGATGATGAGCGCATCAACATCAACATCCTCAATGCCCTGCTGAAGTCAGACTACAAAATCATGGCCGCCACATCCGGAGAGCAGGCGATCAAGGCCGCTGTCGACGGCCAGCCCGATCTGATCCTGCTCGATATTCTGATGCCGGGCATGGACGGTCACCAGGTATGCCGCAAACTAAAGTCGGATCCGGCGACGCGCTCGATTCCCATCATCTTCATCACGGCCATGGGGGATGCAGAGAACGAGACCATGGGTTTTGCGCTTGGCGCGGTCGACTACATTCCCAAGCCTTTCAACAATGCAGTGGTCAAGGCACGGGTCGGCGTCCATCTGCGGCTCAAGCGCCAGAACGACATGCTGGAGAACCTGGCTTCGATGGACGCTCTCACCGAAGTACCGAACCGTCGTGCTTTTGAACAGGCGCGCACCACAGAGTGGCGGAGGTGTCAGCGCGAGAATCTGCCAGTTTCGATCATCATGATCGATGTGGACCGGTTCAAGCAGTACAACGATAACTATGGGCACGGCGCAGGAGACGAATGTTTGTCGCGCATCGCCAAGGCGATCAGTGGCTGTGTCCATCGTCCCGGAGATATGCTGACACGCTATGGCGGCGAAGAGTTCGCAGCCATCATGTCAGGTACTCATAGTGCCGGTGCCATGCAGATGGCGCAGCAGTTCCACACTGCTGTGGCTGATATAGGAATATCCCACGAACATTCAAAGGTGGCGCCGCATGTTACCCTTAGCATCGGCGTCGCGACCACCGACAATCCTCATGCAGTTACAGCAGAGCAGCTTCTGGAAGCGGCTGACCGGATGCTCTACGAGGCCAAACAGTCCGGGCGCAATACCACACGGGCTGTCGAGTTATAAGACGGCGCAATAGCCAGCCAGTACCACGGCGCGCATGAGCGCGGAAGCCCCTCTCAACTATCCATACCCACTATGCAGATTCGATTCATCGCTCCGCCGCCTGACACCCAGTCCAGCCCCTTGCGCAAGGCCGTTGGCCTCATCGTCACCGTGCTGCTTGCCATCGTGGCGTTGATGTTCTCGGCCGTCTTCTTTGCAGTCGTCGCTGTGCTGGGATTGATCGCATGGGGCTATGTCTGGTGGAAGACGCGAGCGTTACGAAAGCAGATGCGGGAATTCGCCGCACAGAGCCAGAGCGTCATGCGCGAGCAGACTGCCAGCAACGACGAAGTGTTCGAAGGTGAAGTGATACGCGTGGTCGATCCCAAAGATTTGAAGTGAATCACCCGTGCGGCAGCTTGAACAAGTTGCCGCTTCCTATCCCTGTCTGGCCTGATCCGTTTCTTTCATCGCCGCGTCTATCGCGGGCCAAGTGCTGCGTAGCTGCTCGAAATCCTTGCGGCTCAATTGATACAAGGTGCAAGGCGTGATGGCGCGGCAGGTGGCGTTGCGCGGCTCATCGTGCAGCAAGGCCTGTTCGCCAAAGAAGTCGCCAGCGAGCAAGGTGCTGAGCGCATGTTCCTCTCCATCCTCCTCGGTGCGCAGCACACGCACCACACCGCGCGCGATCAGGTAGAGGGAATCTCCCGGCTCACCCTGGGTGACGATATCGTCGTCACTTTCAACACTGCGCTGTTTGAGTGAAGGCATGATCTCTTCGAACTCGGCACGAGTCAGATTGTGAAAGAAAGGCACCTTGCGCAGCAGTTCGTCCGGGCTGACGTTCAGATGCACATGTCGCGGCGCGCGTAACGCATCCAGCAGGCGCGACAACTCCTCGATCTGTGCCTCTCCGATGCCGACAGGAAGCAGGCCGTGTTCGATCTGCGTGGCGGTGGCTTCGCGCTCGGCCAGCAGGGCGATGCGCTGGCTCAGCCGCTGCTGCATCACGGTGACGAATTCCGGGAACTGCGAACTGATCAAGTCGAGTTGCTCGCGTGCCAGCCGGTGCCAGTTGCTGTAGCGGCCGCGCACTTCTTCAACGACATCGGCGGGGATGTTCTCGGCAGCCGCCAGGCGATTCAAACTTGCCAGGATCCAGCCGCTGGCCTGATAGTGGGCCAGCACCTCTTCATAGTTGCGCACGATGCGGCGCGTGCGCATGCTTTCGCCGAATTTCGCCAGCCAGTCCCAGCCCAGCTTGTCCAGCAGCTTGTAGAAACGGTTCTCAAGCAGGCGGTGCAGGTGATGGGTACGCACATGTTCCAGCACACCCTGATAGCGGATGGAATCGATCTGCAATGCCAGCACGGCGACCAGCTCGCGGTATGCGCCTTCGCTGATATGACCATTGCGGTACAGGCGCAGGTAATCAGCCTGCTCTTCGGAGAATGCGCGCAGATAGAGCAGCATCAACTCTTCCATGTGGCCCATCTCCCGTTTGCGCAAATCCGCGATCTCCTGCCGGATATGTTCGGCATTGCGTTGGCATCTGCGCTCCAGATGCGTGGCGATGGGGTGCGCAAACAGCCCGCCGCGCAGCAGATCGGGGATGCGTTCCAGCGTCTTGGTCTGCGCGGCGAGATCGCGCTCCAGCAGTGCCAGTCGGTCGGACAGCGGCGGACGGTCCAGCCGCAGATAACGCATCAACTTCTCGATGCTCAGGCCTTGTACCAGCAGGGTGAACAGCACGGCCCCCGTGGTCAGCGGCATGAACAATTCCGAGTGTTCGAAAGTAGGCAGGCTCAACACGATGGCCAACGCGATGGCCCCGCGCAGCCCGCCCCAGAACATCACCGTCTGGTATGAGCGTACGATCGGTTGCGAACCGGGCAGACGCCCTAACAGCGGTGCCATGCCATACACCAGCACTGCACGCGACAGCAGCATCGCCAGTACCACCCATGGCAGCCAGGGCAATGAATGCCACAGTGCAGGCAGGTCGACAGAAAGGCCGACCAGCAAGAAGATCAGCACATTGGCGACGAAGGCCATGTACTCCCAGAACTTGTTCATGTAATCCGCCACCGTCGGCGATATCTTGGTGCGTCCCCAGCCGCCCATCACGATGCCCGCGCTGACTACCGCCATCACGCCGCTGACATGCAGCATGTGCTCCGCGATGAAGAAAGAGAGGTAAGCCAGGATCGTGGTCAGCGATATCTCGACATGCGGCTCTGTGTAGATGCGGCCCAGCTTCCAGCCGGTAGCCAGCGCCAGCAACCAGCCAACGATGATGCCGCCGAAGAACACCCTGAAGAATTCTCCCACCCCGGACATCGCCGCATCCCAGGTGAAGAAGCCTGCCAGCACCACACCGATCAATATCTTGGCGGCCACCAGTGCCGTGGCATCGTTGAACAGGCTTTCGCCTTCCACCAGTATCGCCAGCCGCTTGGGGGCACCCATCTGTTTGAACAGCGCGATCACCGCCACCGGATCGGTCGCGCTGAGGATGGCGCCTAGCAGCAACGCAGCCGCCAGATCGAACGGCGTGGCCGCCCACACGATCAGCCCGATGATGCCAGTGGAAACGATCAGCCCCGGCCCGGCCAGCGTCAGCACCGGTGCCAGATTGCGCCGTAGCAGGCGCGAGTCCATGTTGTAGGCCGACTCGAAGATCAAGGTCGGCAACAGCACGAACAGGATCACCTCGGGCTCGACGCTGACGTTGGCGAACAAATGGAAGATGCCCGGGCCGATCTCGCCCAGTTCCTTGAGCGCGATCCCCACCACCACCAGCAACACGGTGAAGGGCAGACGGAACCTGTCGGCGATACCCTTGGTCATGGCGGCGAACAGCAACAGTCCGACGACGATTGCGACCAGTTCGGGGATGGGCATTGCTTCGTGGTTCATGTTGCGACGCTCCTCAATGGGACACGGCTATTCGTGCATGCGACCGGGGCGAATCCTGGCCGGCGAGTGTGCCGGTTTCGATGTAGCTATTCTACGCGCGCTTCCTTGTTCCTTGCATCTCGAGTCAGCCTGAAATGGTATGATTGGCGCGCAAGAAAACTAATACAATCAAAATTGTAGGGGGTGTGCGGGCATGCATTGACGACTTGCTTCCCCTCGAGATGTCATATCACTACACGGAATCGTCTAGGATGAATAAAGTCTCATTCATTATCAATCTGGCTATCGTATTCGGCATCGGCGTTGAGCTGGTGCTGATCCTGCTTGGCAAACTCAGTGCCGATCAACTGTTGATCTCGAGCGCGCTATCGGGTCTGGTGATACTGATCTCGGTCAAGCTGCTGAAAGATGCGTTGATCAAACTGTTCGGCCTGACCGAAGACCAGAAAGAAGTGATCAAGAACGAGATCAACGTCATGGACGAGATCGAGGCGCACGTCGCCTGGAAATTGAGTCTGCAGAATTATCTGGATGGCAAACCGACAGTCGAGATCGACCTCGCCAAAATCATGCGTGATGACCAATGCGGATTAGGCAAATGGCTCAATGGCCCGGCACAAGCCTATTTCGGGGCAAACAACAAAGGGATCGAAAAGTTGAGCGAGCAGCATTCGCTACTTCATACGACGGCAGGTTTTGTCGTGAAGAAGATTCAGGACAAGGATTATGTATCCGCGAAAAAGATCATGGATGGAGAATTCAGGATGGCCTTCCACGATGTCATCAGGACGCTGAACGTATTGAACACCGTGCTCACCACAAAATGATCCGAACCTGATCGGGTCGCCGGTCACGAATCTTTCAATAGCATCTATTCCCGCTTTTCAAGTCTCACCACGCTTCGCTTCGCCTCTGCATTCCGCGCCCGCAGCTGACCGCAAGCACCTTCCACTTCCTGTCCCGCCGAATCACGCAACTGGGTGATGATGCCGCGCTGTTTCAAAGTGCCGACGATGCGCGCCATGCGTTCGGAGGAAGGGCGGCGATAGGGCAAGCCGTCCACCGCATTGAAAGGGATGAAATTCATGATCGCGTACTTGCCGGTGAGCAGTTCGGCGACGCGTTCCACTTCGGCATCGCTGTCGTTCACCCCCTCGATCAATGTCCACTGGTACTGCGTCGGATAACCGGTGGCGCGCGCATAGGTCTCGCAGCGTTCCACCAATTCGGTCACAGGTATCTGCGGTGCCTGTGGCAGCAGTTGGGCACGCAGTGTGTCGTTCGTTGAATGCAGTGAGAGCGCCAGTGCGGGCTTCACGCGCTCCAGCGGCAGACGCTCGAACACCCGCACATCGCCCACCGTAGAAAGCACCAGATTCTTGTGCGCGATGTTGCCCTGCATGCCCAGCACCTCGATCGCCTCCAGCACGTTGTCCAGATTGTGTGCCGGTTCGCCCATGCCCATGAACACCACTTTGTTCACCGCACGGCGGCGACGCGCCAGTACCACCTGCGCGACGATCTCCGCACTCTCCAACTGGCGTATCAGTCCGGCTCGCCCGCTCATGCAGAACACACAACCCACCGCACAGCCCACCTGCGTCGAAATACACAGACCGCCGCGCGGCAACAACACACTCTCCACCATCTGCCCGTCGGCCAGTTCCACCAGCAGGCGCGCCACTTCCTCGTCGGCGGGATACTCGCCATGCAAACGCGCCAGCCCGTTCAACTCCGCTTCGATGGCAGGCAAGTCATTGCGCAAGGCTTGCGGAAAGAAAGTCGCGGCAGGGCTGCCTTTGCGGTCATACGAACTCACCTGGCTCCAGCCGCGCAACAGGCGGTCTTCGTGACAAGGCTTGCAGCCCAAGTCACGCAAGCGTAGGCGGAGAGTGGAGAGGCGCATCGGGATGGGATGGTCGGTGGGTTAGTGGTGGAGCGGGGCGGATTCTACCTCAAGCCGACAAGCTGAATAGGGGAGGGATATTCCACGAATCGGATCGTTAAAACCAACTGTCCGCTTTGCTGTCCAGTTCCGATTTGCAATGCTTCAACTGCGCGTTGTAGGAGGCCGCTTTACGCTTCACCTTGCTGGCCACCTGTTTCAACCATCCCTTGCTCTTCCAGGTGCCGCGCTGAAATCCACCATGCCCATCATGGTAGGCAAGGTATTGGTTATAGGCATCCCATTTGGATACGCCGAGTTTGCGTTGCGTGGTGTGCGTATACCAGCCCACAAAATTGATGGCGTCTGAGAAATCGTCGCGATCATGCCCGCTGTTGCCCGTTGACTTCATATATTGCTCCCAGGCAGGGTCTTGCGCTTGCGCATAACCGTAAGCCGAAGAACGGCGCGGAAGCGGGATGAACAGGAACCAGTCCCGGTCCGGTTGCGCATCAGCCACGAAGCGGGACTCTTGATCGATGATCGCCATCATCACCCATATCGGCGTCCCCCAGCGTTTGTTGGCATCGCGGGCAGAGGAATACCAATCGATCTCCCCCCGGAAGATTTCGCAGATATTGTTCGTCTTCGCAGGTTGATAAGTCGAGCAGCCTGCGGTCATCGACAGCAAGGTCATGAGTGCCAGCAAGGTAAGTGGTTTCAGATGCATGCCCCTTTATATCGCATATCGCGATCTCGGGGCAGTTGCGGGTTTGTATTTCGCGTACATCGAAAACGTCAGCCAAGTGCAACGCCCATTTCACCAGTGTGGCTCGTCGCCCATCTCGCCACGCGCAAATGGAATGCAAAACCCCTCTATCGGGGCATATTGGCCAAAATAGAATGGCGCTATCATCCAGCCTAACCAACCAGAAAGTCCAACCATGCAAGGCAAGCCCATCAACATCCCCGTCGTCTCCGCCGATGCGCAGCAAGACGAGCAGGGCGGCAGCAACTGTGACGACAAAGCCATCGTCGCGCTCATGGTGCTGGGTGTCAGCATGGAACCGGAATTCAACGACGGCGAGATCATCGTCATCGAGATGGGCATGCAGCCGATGGAAGGCGCATACGTCATCGCCGAAATAGCCCCCGAAGACTTCATCTTCCGCCAGCTCAAACGCGATGCCCAAGGCGGCTGGCAACTGCACGCGCTCAACCCCGTCTATCCCGACACTGCCATCTCCGGACTGGAGATCATCAAGGGTGTGATCACGCAGAAGCGCAAAGCAGGATCGCGCAAGTCGGCCAAGTTCTACGGGCCGCAAGGGTAATCGTGAAGGCGGCAAGCGAGTTTGCAAGCCGCCCCTATGATCTAACCGTCGAGCCCTCCCGCATCTTTGCAGATATCCTTCTGTTTAATTAGGCAGATACAAAGCCCCGATTATGTTAAGGTTAATGGGCGACTGATCGTAGATGCAGCCCGTTCAACAAAAAAACAATAAATATGATCGCCGCGATAGTTAAAGAACTTAACCGGGGGAGCGATGCATAAATTCTTTTTTTCAATCAAGACTCGTGGCGGCCTGCCGATCTCACGCCTGATGATCGCGGGCAGGAATCAGGATGAAGCAGAACGCAAACTGAAGCAGATGTACCATCACTGCGAAATCGTCAGCTGTGAATCCGACCATCATTCGGCGATCAACAAAGATCAAAACGACTTTCTGCAAGGCATCAGCATGTTCCTCGCCAAACAGGAAAGCCCCTCCGGGAAATACCCGACCCTCTAGCCGCGCAGAAGAACCCCTCGCAAGCGTAAGCCGCGTTTGACGTTAACAGCGCGCGCTTATGCGTGCCTCGGCAATCCTGCGAGGCGTGCATGGGGCGACGATCTCACAGTACCCGATCAGTACCCCTTGCGGAATTCCGAGCCCTGGCACTCAGGGCAAGTCGGCACCACGGAAGTCTTGGTCAGCAGGATCTTGTGTCCGCAGGATGTGCATTGGAGAGTGCACGCCAGCGTGATCTCCCCGCTCTGATAGGTCAAAGCCGCTTCCGTTTTGTTGGAAAGGGCAGTCAGCGCTCCGCCGGTAGCGTGCAGTAACTTTGCCAGCGTCGACAATGCGCCTGCTCCCAGACGTGCCGGATTGAGGTTCTCTTTTGCTTCCTTGCCCAGATGATTCATGTCGGAGACAGTTTGCTCAAGGTCGCGGCGCAGATAGCGTTTGAACACCTCACCCTGTTCGCTGCTGAATTCACCGGCTGCCGCCATTTGTTCGCGGGCCAGGTCCATCGCCTTGTCCCATGCCTCGTGACCTTTCTCCTGACCTTTCTCAAAGATCTCGCTGGACCTTTCGGTGAACCGATCATAGAGGCTCTCTTCGGGGGCGGATTTATCAGCGGCCTTGGGATTTTGAACGGCGTGTTCGTGTTTGGTCGACTTGCTCATAGTCTCCTCCTTTAGTTGGTGAACTATTCGAAATGACCTTCTCTCCAGCTGCAATGTCGTCTTGTCTGAAACAGCCAGAAACAAAGTAAGAGAGTCGAAAGGAAAGTGGCGGCGTGCTGAAAATCTTTATGCCGACACCATTCCCCTCACGGAACATGCTACGCGCATGGAACAGACATGGCAAAAGCGGGCGGCTTCAGCGGAGGGCATACACGTTGTAACAATGGCCATCCGCCATCGCCACACTAGCCCCCTCAATGCGTCTCTATCGTGCCTGAAATCTGTATCGTCATACGGCTGTCGCCCCCGGCGAATTCCGGTGCCGCCATGGCAGAGCTGAATTTCGCCTCGCGCATCATCGGCATCGGGCGATAAGGCGTCATGCCATTGTTGATACTGAAATGCACCGTCTTGTAAGACTTCGCCCCCACGGCCGAACGGATCGCATCCGCGCGCGCCTGGAATGCCTTGATCGCCTCGGTGATCAGATCGTTCTCGATCTGTGCGCGGGTGTCCGGCGCGATGGAGAACTGCACACCACCCAACTGCAGCGTCGATTGCAATTGCATGATCAGTTCACCAGCCGCTTTGAAATCACGCGACTCAAGGCGTATCTCGCCGTGGCCGCGCCACGCGGCGATCTGGTTGTTCTTGCTGTAGACCGGAGAGGTCCGCTGGTTGCCGCTACTGGTCTTGATCGATTTGAATGTCGCTGCTTTCTTCAGCGCCTCGTTCAGTGCCGCATTCAGTTGCTGGGCAACACGTCCCGGTTGCGTGTCCTGCACATCCACTGTCATGGTGGCAGTCAACAGATCATTGGCCACCTCGCGTGCCGCCTCCACCTGAAAATCCACGCGGTTGTAAGTCGCCGTCTCCGCGCTCGCCCAGCTGCTGACGATCAGCGAACCACACAACAATAAGATGCGAAACATAGCGCCTCCCGAGTTCAGAATGGCTCGTATGCTAAAGCAAAATGAAATGGATGGGGCAGCACAAGCTAGCGCGACGCTGCCCTCACATCACTAGTTCTTCTCGTCCTTGAAATCGATATACCAGTGCGTGCCATCGCAAAACGGTTTGTTCTTCGAACCACCGCAACGGCACAACGTGTAATGTTCATGCGAAGCACTCTCACCACGCTCCGTATCCAACAGATCAGGCCCGCCGCTCACCACATAAGGGCCGTTCGGTGCCACGAACACAGACGGTGCACCCGGCCGGTCGCGATGCTCCACACCCGCCACCGAATAACTCAACGCCCCCGAAGGACACTTGTTGATCGTCTCGATGATCTCTTCCACGCTTGCCGCATCCGGATGGATCCGCGGCTCCTCCTTCAAACGGAAGACCGCCGCCAAGCCATCGGTGCAACGTCCCGCATGCGCACAGATGCCACGGTTGTCATGGATCGTGATGCCTTTGCCGATATAGTTATCGCGCCGGTCTTCATTACGGCCATCCAGCTTGTCAGACGAAAAACCGATCTTCGCGTGCGTGCCATCACAAAAAGGTTTGTTCGCCGACTTCCCGCAACGGCACAGTGCCATCTTGTCAGTGGATTCTATCGGTCCCTTCACATTGGCAAAGTTCGCCAAGTCGCTCACCAGATACGGGCCATTGTAGGTGGGGTGGATGCTGGGCTTTTTATCTGAACTCATGACAATCTCCTTTTCAGAAAAGATCGAGCACTTGCCGGAATATCACGCAACGACTTCACATCAACAGGTGTTGCCAGACAGAGGCAATGCAACGACACAGATGCAATGAACAGAGCCCGGCAATTGCAATGAGTGGATTATTCAGAATACGGCCGGGGGAAGTAGAGACCACCATACGCCTGTGCGGGATGGCAGGGCAATATGATGACGTCAGTAATGATGATGAGAGAAGGGTTTATGGGGGTGGGTAGGGGCGCAGCATCTGAATCAGATTGCGATGCTGAGCCCATTAGCTCAGCCTGTATGCACCAGAATCGGTTTGGTCAGCGCTGACAGCGCCACACGCTGCTTGCCTTCGGCATCAAAGTTGTCCGGCGAGAGCCAAGTCTGAAACGCCTGATCAAGCGCGGACCATTCTTTATCGATGGCGGCATACCAAGCGGTGTCGCGGTTTCGTCCTTTGATGACCGTGGCCTGGCGAAACACGCCTTCAAACGACAAGCCAAGACGTTGTGCCGCAATGCGCGAAGGCATGTTCAGCGCATTGCATTTCCATTCGTAGCGGCGATAGCCCAGCGCAAAAGCCTCCTTCATCATGAGATACATGCTCTCGGTGGCGATCGGTGTGCGCTGCATCAGCGGCGAAAAATTAAGGTGGCCGACCTCGATAGAACCGCTGGCCGGATCGATGCGCAAAAAGCTCGCAACGCCCACCGCCTTGCCAGTCGCATTGCTGACGATGGCGAAGAACAACGGGTCTGTGGTGCTGCTGAATCGTTCCACCCAACTGCGATACGACTCAAGAGAATCGAACGGGCCGTAGGGCAGGTAAGTCCAGTTCCGCCCCTCGGCATCCAGTGCGTTGGCCGCATACAGATCCGCAGCATGGCGCGCCGCATCGAGTGGCTCCAGTCGGCAATAGCGGCCAGTCATCACCTTGTGTGTCGGGCGCGCTGCCGGTTGCCAGTCGGGAACGGCATCACCGATAACTTGGCCGAGAGAATTCTGGTCGGGTTGTGTGTGGTTCATGGTGCAAGCGGTTTGTAGTGTTCAGGTTTCGTTTCGTTTCTTCATTTATTCAGCTGCCGAACGCCGTCTGCATCACCTTGATCATGTAGCCCACATCCTGCACGCCTGCGCTCTCACGCAGGCTGTGCATGGCCCACATCGGTGAACCGACATCCACGCTGGCGATGCCCAGGCTGGCCGCGACGATCGGGCCGATGGTGCTGCCGCAGCCGAGATCGGTACGGTGGGTGTAGTTCTGGCAGGGCACGCCGGCACTTTCGCACAGCGTGATGAAACGCGCGGCGGTATCCGCGTTGGTGCTGTAGCGCTGGTTGGCATTGGTCTTGATCACCGGGCCGGCATTCACCAGCACGCGGTGATTGGGTTCGTAGGCATTGGGGAAATTGGGCTGGTAAGCGTGCGCCATGTCCGCGCTGATGAAGAAGCTGTGGGCCGCCGCGCAATGCTGCTGCTCCTCATCCAGCCCCAGGCACAACGAGATGCGCGCGATCACATCACCGGCAAAACTGCCGCCCGCGCCTGCAGCGCTTTCGCTGCCCACTTCCTCATGGTCGAAAAAGGCTGCGATGCAGGTGGCAGCCGGGGTTGCCGTGGCGAGCAGGGCAGTGAGCGCGGCGTGGCAAGAGGCCAGATTATCCAGCTGGCTGCTGGCGATGAATTCCTGCTCCGCTCCCCAGAACACACCCGGCTGGGTGTCGGTCACGGCAAGCTCGTAAGTGAGGATGTCTGCCGCCTGCACCTGCAACGCATCCGCCAGCAGCTTGAGAAATCGCTCACCGGCGGCAAGCTGGCCATCGGCCATGCCAAGCAGCAACGGCAACTCGGTCTGCTTGTTCAGCTTGAGGCCTTGCTCGTTCACTTCACGGTTCATGTGGATGGCGAGGTTGGGCAGACGCAGCAGCGGCTGATCGAAATCGACCAAACGTGTTTCAAAACCCTGCGCCGTGCGCACATTCACGCGACCGGCCAGGCCCAGATCGCGGTCGGTAAAGGTCGCCAGTATCGGCCCGCCGTACACCTCAACCCCCAATCGCACCACGCCGTCGCTGGCCTGTGCCGCATTCGTCTTGAGGCGCAAGCCGGGTGAATCGGTGTGCGCGCCTATCATGCGCAAGCCGGTATCCGCCAAAGGCTGCTGCCCGATCCGGAAAGCGATCAGCGATGCACCCCTCACCACGTAATAGCCGCAGCCTGCTTCCAGCTTCCAGCGCAGCTTCTCCTGCAGCGGCACAAACCCCTGCGCCTGCAAACGTTGCGTGATGGTCTGCACGGCATGCCACGGGCTGGGGCTGGCGTCGATGAAGTTCAGCAGATCTTGCGCGTAGGCGCGGTCTTCAGGCGTGATGGGCATAGTGCTTTCTTGGGGCAATGTGGATAGACGGGCGCAGTACGAAACTGCTTTGCGGGAAGAATTATAGAGGACAGCGTTGGGCTTGGTTTAGGCAATACCTGCTACATGAGTGACAGGCAGAGGTTATTGCGATGCTGACCCCATTAGCTCTTAGGAAATCTGCGAACACCAATGCAGCGGCCATTGCGAGCAAGGCCGCGAAGGAAGGCATCATCCTCGCGCCGGGCAACCTGTTCCGACCGCACCAGGAGCCTTCGCCCTGGCTGCGTTTCAATGTCGCGGCGTGTGGTGATCCGGCGTTGTTCAGGTTTTTGGCGGGGCAGTAGGGGTGAGGCTAGTTGCCTGGAGCTAATTGCGATGATGCCCCTTTTAGTTTCTATTAGTTAGTTCTGCATATTCAATTGCAGGTATAAGCGCTTTTTGCGTTGAGCAATCATAGGCAGAGCAGCTATTGCACTTGTAAAGCGGAAGGCGGTGTTGCGGTGTCGACTAAGTTCTATGGAGCACAGACTGGGTTGTGACGCTTAGTTGGGAAAACGAGGTCTGTTCCCTATGGTTTATGGCTTTATTTCGGCTTGGTTGCCTCAATCATGCCATCGTAATGGCCTTTATCTGTCGTTTCTATCAATTCAAGAACGTCAGCAAGCACGGCTGATGTTTCAGATAGGATGGACAGATCATGTTCGGCCTCCCCAACGTGCTCGTGATGTGAATAAGTGTCTAGGAAACGCTGAATTCTAGATTTTTTGGCAGCATCAAAATTTATCTCCTCCAACTGCTGATATAACTTGCCAGTTTTATTGGGATACCTGAACGCTAAAAAACCTTCCAAAAGTCGACGTGCCATATTTGGCATTCCATAACTGTTTTCAATTTTCCCTTGTAGGGCAGTTTTCAATGATTCGTCATGCACCTTTTTGAAGAGATAGTGATACTCCGACTCATGTTCATGCAACATCGGATCGAGTTTGGCAATAAACGCAGTTCTCTTTCCATCATGCAGGGTCGCTTGCAGCATATAAAATCTAGCGTCATTTTTTGTCAACCGATTCTGATGGTTGAACCAATTTTTTACCTGCCGGAAGAAAGAAAAATTATGCGTCAGCACAAACAATTGTCCTGATTTTTTTGTTCGTTCCTTCATGTAACCAAATGCACTATAAAGGGAATTGGTATCTAGGCTGGACACGGGGTCATCAATTACCACGACTCCATTTTCTACATCAAATGACTTGTCTTGCAGTGACTTCAAGAAGTAAAGAAATGCGATAGCAGTTTTTTCGCCCTCGCTAAGATTTCCGGCAGGTTTGCCATGTCGGGTAATTGAATAACCGTTTTCGTGGATAGCGAACGTCAGCTCATCCCGTCCTAGATAAGCTCGAATTTCCTTGTTCAATTGTTCAGCAGGTCGTCGATGTTGCACTACCTCTCGCTCAAGTTCGGCAATATTTGTTTGACAAGTTTTAATATAGGCCGAGGCAACATTTTCTTCTGTATTGGCTTTTGAGAAGGCGGATTTCTTTTCTTCATACTCTTTGTACGCTTCGGCAATGTAGCAATTTTCGAGGGCTGTTCGTGTTCGCTCTATCTCTTTTTGAAAGTTGTCTGTTACCGCATTATGCTGATCAATAAGCGCGTTGATTTGCTGTACGGCCCGCTGCCCCTTGAGAGAGCCAAATTGTGAAATTACGCCAGACAGAATAGAAAAAGTGATTCCCCAAAATCTTTTAGGGTCAGCCGGGCTTTCCTCATACCCAACGTATTGCACCAGATCGACCTTTTGAAAAGGGCTCTCTTTCTTTACGGCAAGAGCTTTTTTCAGCGCATTCAAATATTCTTCTACATGCCAGCGATGCAATGCAATGGCATCAATTTCCTTCTGCACGCCCTCGGCAAGATGTTCATAGAACAGGGAGATTTCAGGTGAATGTATAAAGTTTAGTTGTGACTTTGCGTCTTCAATTTTTGAGATGGACTCAGCAATCTCGGCTTGAAAGTGCTTGAACTCATCATTGAAATGGGATTCAAGATGTTGAATCCTGTTTGCCGGAATGAGTTGCCCGCAAAATTCGCAAGTCTCAGAATCGCCATCTACTTGATGCAATTCAAGACCTCGTTGCACCCAAGCGGCAAGCGATGGATTGGTTGCCAGCTTTTCAATTGTATTGGAGACAATAGAGCGGGATAGCACGCTATTTGTTAGGTCAGTGAGCGACTTAAGATCAGGGTACTCCACATTAAGAGCCGCAATCTTGGCCTTGGGCTTGCTACTCAACTTTTCTCGCAACGTAATTTTTTTCTTCGCATCAAGGAGATTGGTAGCGTAAGTTGACGAAGTTAATTTGCTTGCATTATTGAGGAATCCCCGTTTGTCGTAATTGTTGTATGGATTTTGTCCTGCAGAACTCAAAGCCTCTTTGATGATTTTTGCCTGGGAGACAGCAAAGGTATTCAAAGCGTTTTCTGCACGTTGCTTCTTCGATAATGTTGCAGCTAAATGCTTTGATGCTTTATCACTTTGTGACTTTAGCTCTTCAATTTTCTTTTTTGTTTCGACACTCTCTTCCCCCAAATAATAAATTGGAGAGAACTTCTGGCCTGGTTCCTCAAAGAACGACGTGCTGACAAAGTCCCGATTGAATATTTTTATTGACGGAATGGCTGCGGTACTTAAGTTGGCGCCAGACACATTATTTTGACCAAAGCGAAATTCGACTTCACCCTCCGTTATGAGCAGTTTTTTCTGTAGATGCAAAAGAAGATGCGACAGAGTTGTTTTTCCCGCACCATTCCAACCGTAAATCACATTGAAGCGCGCAAAGTCTGGCAGCTCATCAGGCCAAGAAAAATCACGGAATATGCGGTAATTGCGAATGCGGTTGATGCGCGTAATTTTCATGGAAAAATATCAGGTCAAAGGGGTTGCAGCATAAACAATTGGGGAGAGACTACGGTTCTTTGTAGGCATCACCTTATACCCCCCCCAAACCACGCATCCGAATTAAACGGGTCAGCATCGCATTGCATTCCTGTTGCACATTCACTTGAGTTCAATTGGAAAGCAATTCGACGCTGACCCTGTATGACTTTAGCTAACCCCGATTATTCGAGAACAAGTAAGACTATTGCGATGCTGATCACATATCACTGCTGACCACTATTAGCTAGTGGTTGGGCATATTCACGCCAATATGAAATTGAAAATATTTGTGATATTTCTGAGTGAAAATATTGATGGTCAAAAAAAATCAAAATCATTACCTTCGTCTGTTGCTACTTCCTCCTCATCATCATCCTCTTCTTCTGCGAAGTACATTGATCGGCGTCCTAAATAGTCTTCATCAGACTCTCTAAAGTCGAACCATTGATAAACATCTTCATCAGTATCGAAGGAATCTACATTTGGTGCAGATGCTTTTTTTGTGAATATTGGAGTTGGAAACAAATTTAGATCTATAAATTCAACATGTTTATTTTCAAGTTCTGAAAAATAGGGGTCTGCTTGTATGGCTGGAAGTGAAGCTGGAAGCCAGCCTTTAATGGCACCTTCATACATAAGCAACCAATATTCCCCATATAGAGAGTCAGGAGAATTTAGAGATGGAAGCGCCTTTCGTGAAAGTCGACGCGCTAAGAGCTTATTGCTTTCAAGAGCTAGAGCCAGTAATAGGCAAATTGAACTTCGCATGCTCTCAATCTGCGTTACTGCTTTACTGTTAATTTTGATTCCAAGGCGAAGGGATAGCCAAAGTAACCAGGCAACTTCACTGTGGTGTGCTAGTGGGGCATGCTCAGCTAACCGGCTGGATAAATAGTCTTTCCATTGATTTTTTGTTTTGAGAACTATTGCAGGTATGTGCTGAATATATGTGCTAATAATTAGTGCACATTCAGGAATAGTGTTGGGATAGCAATCCATACATCTTAGTAAATATGCTTGGAATATCTCCCAGTTTGATGACTTGATAATTTCCGTTTCAATTCTGCGTAACGCATATTGGATAACACTTTCATCTTCATTGGATTTTGCTAAGCTGAAAGTCAAATCGAAGAAGCGGTGGATATCTTTGCGTTGCGATTGCCTTTTCACTGAAAAAATAAATGAATCGAATTGATGGGTCCAAGAATCACTCGAACTTTCTTCAATTGGTGAGACCTTGGTTTTTTGAATGTTTATCTTCAGTTCATAAGTTGCAAGGGCGCTCGATATTGCGGTCAGTGCTCGAAGGGCTTCATTTTCCGTCTCAAAGTACAAACTGAAATCATCTACATGACGAAATCCATGAGGCCATTTCCCAAGTGTTTTTTTGATTTCAAGGTCAATTGCTGAGCCGACAAGCTCAGCAAGGATGTGCGATGTATCCGGTCCGATTGGAATTCCGATAGTTTGATTAGATTGTGTGTAACGACATAACTCATCAAGTTTTGGCCCAAGAAGAGTTCGGTTATTTCTATTGGCTTTCTTCTTTGCGATTTCTTTTCCTTCTGTAGCCCAAGAAATTGCATGGGTATATATGCTAGGGAAAAACTGGGAGATGTCAGTATTTAGGCAATACCTATGCTTTACCGATTGGAGTAGCTTTATCTCGTTGAGATCTCTTATTGGAGTAATGCTGATAGCCCTGCCAATTTCTGCACCAAGCTTCGGGATGCTTACACTCAGTTTGCTTTTGGAAAATTTATTGTTGATGATTCTCCAATTGTCGCTAATGCAATCAGAGAGGAAATACTGTGCGGCAGGATTAGGTATGCAAATCGGTCGTCGATTATGTCCAACACGGGCTACCGAGTAGCGCTCGTAAGCGCATTCTTCTTTGCAACGGTGCGCATTAATGGCGCGCCATTTTTTTCCTACTTCAACTGCTACCGAGGAAAACTTTTGAGATGTGAAACAAGTAGGGACTTGCGCTGGGAAGAATCCAAGTGATAGTAGTAATTCTAAGCGCTGCTTCTTTGATCTAGGAGAGGTGGCCATCGTTAAATTCTTTAATTAATATTTTGATAGTTCTCTATGAATGTGGCTTGGAGTTAATGCGCCAACAATTTTAAGCTTACTTTATTCCAACCCCCAACCACGCATCCGAAGTCAGCTCTTCCTGATTCCCCGCCAACACTTCCTCCAGATACGCAATCGCAAGCTTTTCCTTCTCTCTCCATAGTTCTTCCCCCATCGCTTTTTTCATCATCACCAGCGGCGCGCTGCCTTTGACCATGTCTTCCCAGAATTTGGGAATGGTGGTGACGGGGAAGCCTTGTGTGAGGGGGCGTATCTCTACGCCCTTGAATCCGGCGTCGATCATTTCCTGGCGGAATACGTCCGGGTTTTCCAGCGTGGTGACGGAGCGTTGCGGTTGGGGCAGCTCGGGCTTGATGGCGCGCAGTGCGCCGAACATGGTCATCATCGCGGGGGATTGGTCCATGGGTGCCCAGCTGGTGACGGCGATGCGGCCGCCGGGTTTTAGGGTGCGGTGTATCTCGGCGAAGCCTTTTTTCCTATCGGGAAAGAACATGAGACCGAACATGGAGAAGGCGGCGTCGAATGTGTCGTCTGCATAGGGCAGGGCCTGTGCGTCGCCGCAGTGCAGTTCGATGTGCTCGTGTCCGGCTTGCGCGCTTTTCTGTTTGAAGATGTCCAGCATGGCTTCGGAGAAGTCTATGCCGTGTACTTTGCTTGCGGTCTGTGCGGCGATGAGGCCGAGCGTGCCGGGGCCGCAGGCGACGTCGAGCACGGTGGCGCCGGGTTGCAGATCAACGGCGGCGATGGCTTGTTCGGCGAAGCGCTGGAACACGAGCATGGTGGTCTCTGCGTAGCCATCGGCGACGAGGTTCCAGGGTTCACTGGCGGCGAGCGGATTGCCTTGCGGTTGAGAAATGCTTACGCTTGTTGCGTACAGTTGTACGGCTTGCTTTGTTCCCGTCAGTGCGGGATCTTCTTATCTTGCGCCAGCCATCCTGTTCTGGGGAATCTGCCGTGAGCCTCGCGCCGTTCGTGCGGCGGGATGTGCATCCGGCAGACTTGCAAGTGGGACGGACTCTATTGGAGTGGGGCAGGGTGTGTCAATGTAAAAGACAGGCAGCGCGCCCACTCGATGAGCGGCGCGTTGCTTTGATCGTTGCGAACTAGTGCTTGGAAGGTTTGATGAGGCTGATGATCTGCGCGCTGGGTGGTTCGCTGCCGTCGTTGTAATACGGCTTGGATTCATCGAAGCCGAGTTGTGCGGCCAGTTCCCGTTCGCGTTCCGAGATCAGCGCGAAGCATTCTTTGATCTCTTCGATGGTGGCTTCCGCAAGCGGGTTGGGGCGGCCGCCGAGTGGTGTGGCGTCGCGCACCACGCTACCCAGTGTCTTGCGCATCGCGCGCAGGATGCGTTGTTCTTTGCTCAACTCTGCTGTGTCCATGACTGCGTCCTCGTGAAGTGTCAGGGCAGACTTTAACCGGAATCTGCGTGAAGAGGCCATCCTCCTGGCGGGGTATATGCCGCGCGGCTTTACAGCCCGCGCATGAAAAGCGGCCGCAGCGGCCGGTGGCCCGCCATCGCTTCGCGCAGTTGTGCCAGCAGTTTGTCTTTGTCCCTGGGCAGATTGCCCGCCAGTGCCAGCGCGTTGGAGGCATGGTTGGAACGGAAGATGACGGGCTGCGGTGGGTTGAGGCCGCTGATGAGCCGTTCCTGTTCTTTCAATATCGCGTGGTCGTCCGGCATCTCGAATGGTTCGCCGAACTTGCGGTGGAATTCTTCTGCCACGCTTTCGTCCAGATACAGCTGCAGCGTGGAGAGGTAGGTGACGGGTGCGCTGTTGAGCAGGGCGATGGTGCCGTCTATGTGTTCGTCGCTGTGTGTCGTGCCGCCCAGGCCGAGGATGACGGTGGCGGAGACTTTCATGCCGCTGTCTTTGGCTTTTTGCAGCACCTCGGCCATGCGCTTTTGCGTGGCGCCCTTGGTGATCTTTTTCAGGATGAGGTCGGAACCGGATTCGATGCCGAAGTAGAGCAGGTTGAGTTTGTGTTCGCGCAACTGCACCAGTTCTTCGGTGGACTTGCGCGCGAGGTTACCGGGCGTGGCGTAGCAGGAGACGCGTGTCAGGCGCGGCAAGGCTGCGGCCAGTTCATTCAGGATGGCGAGCAGGCGTTCCGTCGGCAGTGCCAGTGCATCGCCATCGGCGAGGAACACGCGCTGCGCATCCGGCCAGTCGGCGGCGGCTGTGCGGATGTTGGCGAACACTTCGTCCAGCGGACGTTCGACATAGTCCTTAGTGCGATACATGGCGCAGAAGCTGCACTGGTTGAAGCTGCAGCCCAGCGTGGCCTGGATGATGAGGTTGTCGCCTTCGGAGGGCGGACGGAACAGCGGCATGTCGTAGTGCAGGCTCATGCCGTCGGCTCCGGCGGCTGTTCATCCAGCATGCGTTCGCACTCGACCATGATGGACTGGCCGATCTCCGATTCGTAGCGTGTGTCCAGCGATTCCTGCATCTCATGGCTGATGATGAGTCCGGTCTCGCGGCTGGTGGTGGTAACGATCTGTTTCGCCACCTGATCGCTCAGCGCGGAAAGGTGTTTGCGCAGTTTCAGCGGCAGGGTGCGTTTGGAGCGGGCAAGCCAGTCGGCGGCGAGCGTGGCGCCCTGCGCTTCGGTCAGCCATGCGCCATGTTCATAGTGGATGGCGAGGCGTTCGGATACGAGCGCGAAGATCAGGGCGATGTGGGTGCCGCGTTCGGTGGAGGGCAGGATGGGCGTGTTCAATGGGGGCTTTCCGGTTACATATTCCTTGGGGATGCGGCGCAATCTTACGCTAGTGCACCGCTTGCCGCAGCTTCACAAATCTTTACCTTCGCCACACATCCCGGCAACGGCCCGCTCATAAAGTGACAACCAGCCGCTACACATGGCGCGGTAACCAACGATCAAGGAGATAGACATGAGCGAGCAGACAACAACACAGGATACGAACAACGAAGACAAGCGCGGTTGCAGCGGTAAGCATGATCATCATTGCCACGGCCGTCGCGGCCATTGTGTGGCACGTGTGATCGGCCTGCTGGCGGTGTTCGGCATCGGCTTCTTCTCGGCCAAGGCGATGGCCTGCGAACATGGCATGGGTCACGGCGGGCCGCAGGCGTTCATGTCCGGCGGGCAGATGGATACTGAGCGCATGGGCAAGCTCGCCGACAAGCGACTGGAACGCATGCTGGATGATGTGAATGCGAGCGATGCACAGAAGGAAAAGGCCTCCGCCATCGTGAAAGCTTCGATCGAGAAGGGCGCACCGCTGGCCGAGAAGATGCGCGACAACCATATCCAGATGCGCAAGCTGATGTCCGCTGCGACATTGGACAAGGCCGCGATTGAAAGCATGCGCGCCGAGCAGATCAAACTTGCGGACGAGGCAAGCAAACGCATGACATCGACCATGCTGGCGGTGGCGGATGTGCTGACACCCGAACAGCGCGCCAAGCTGTCCGAGAAGATGGAGAAACGCCGCGGCTGGATGCATCGCGATTGATCTGAGTACAACAGCGCCCCGCATCCATGCCGCTTGGTATGATGCGGGGCAAGTTTTTTGGAGCGACGCATGAACCAACACATCCTCATCATCGACGACGACGAACGCCTGTGCGGCATGCTGCAGCAGTATCTGGGCGACGCGGGTTATCGCGTCGATGCGCGCCATGCCATCGCGCCCGGTCTGCAAGCCTTGAAGCAGACAGACTACGACGCGCTGGTGCTGGACCTGATGCTGCCAGATGGCGATGGGTTGGATGCGTGCCGTCAGTTGCGCGCGTTCTCCGACATCCCGGTGCTGATGCTGACCGCGCGCGGTGAGGCGATGGATCGCATCGTCGGTCTGGAGATGGGGGCGGACGATTACCTGCCCAAACCGTTCGAGCCGCGCGAGTTGCTGGCGCGGCTGAAGGCCATCCTGCGACGCGGCAAGACCGCGAACGGTGATGTGTTGCGCTTCGGTCGGCTGGAGATCGACCGCGCGGCACGCATGGTGCGCGTGGACGGCAAACCGTGCGAGATGACTTCCTATCAGTTCGATCTGTTGCAGGCGCTGGCCGACAAGCCGGGGCGTGTGATGAGCCGCGAACAGTTGCTGGATGCGGTGAAGGGCGAACCGCTGGAAGCGTTCGACCGTTCCATCGATGTGCATATCTCGCGCATCCGCGCCGCCATCGAGGACGACCCTAAACATCCGCGCCGCATCATCACACTGCGCGGCGCGGGCTATGTGTTCGCGCGCAGTCAGGACGGCGAGGAAGGCACACCATGAGGAAGCTCTATTTCCAGATCTATCTGGGTGTGGTCGCCAGCCTGGTGTTGCTGGTGGTGCTGGCCGCGACGTTCTGGCATTTCCAGGGCAAGAACTCGCCGCAGAACCAGATCTTCCAGACCGTGCGCGATGTGATCGTGATGGCTTTGCCGCCTGCGGATGCGCCGCGTGCGCAGCAGCAAGAGGTGCTGGAACGGCTGGCGCGTCCCGCCTTGCCGCGTCTGTCCCTGTATTCCGCAGACCGTCGTTTGCTCGCGCACACCGGCCGTCGCCTGATGCCGCCGGGCCCGAACGCGCAGGAGAACGAATGGCTGCATAGACCCGACCATCAATCGGCCTGGGTGATGCAGTTGCCGGATGGCCGCTGGTTGCTGGCGCAGCCTCCGCACGAGCGGCCGCGTCCGCCGTTGCCTATCTTCCTCACTTTGTTGTTGATCGGTCTGGTGGTGGCGGTGGTGGCGTATCCGATGACGCGGCGCATGACCAAGCGGCTGGAAGGTTTGAAGCAGGCGGTGGAGGCACTGGGCGAGGGCGACTTCAAGACGCGTGTGCCGACCAAAGGTTGCGATGAGGTCTCTTCGCTCGCCAACAGTTTCAATCAGGCGGCGGAACGTATCGAGTCGCTGTTGCTGGCGCACAAACAGTTGCTGGCGAATGCATCCCACGAACTGCGCTCGCCGTTGACGCGCATCCGCCTCGCGCTGGAGATGCAGGCCGAGCGCCCCATCCCGGAGTTGCAGGAGGAGGTGCGCAAGGACATCACCGAGCTGGATCAATTGATCGAAGAGATATTGCTGGCCAGCCGACTGGATGCATCACGCGAGCCGCTGCATAAGGATGACATCGATCTGGCAGCGTTGCTGGCGGAGGAATGCGCGCGCAGCGAGGCCCAGTGCGAAGCGGTGCCGATGAACATCAATGGCGATGAGCGTCTGCTGCGTCGTCTGTTGCGCAACCTGCTGGAGAATGCGAAGCGGCACGGCGGCGACGAGGTGCAAGCCAGTCTGCGCAAGGAGGCGGGGCAGGCGGTGATACAGGTGTGCGACAACGGCAAAGGCATTCCGGCGGAAGAGCGCGAGCGCATCTTCGAACCGTTCTATCGTCCGGCAGGCAGTCGCGAGAAGGAAGGCAGTTATGGTCTGGGGCTATCACTGGTGAGGCAGATCGCACAACGCCATGGTGGCAGTGTGCGCTGTGTGGCGGGGCCGAGTGGCGGGGCGTGTTTCGTGGTGAGCTTGCCGCTGGCTTGAGGTTCAGGCGGCGGTGATTTTGAGTAGCCAGTACATCAGTGCAGCACCGATGATGACGCCCGCAATGAATAATTGCAGGCCCATCGTGTCGCGCGGTGCAGTTGGTTTCGTTTCATCCGGCGGCTGTAGCGCTTCCCATTCGCGGATGATCTGTTTGGCTTGCTCGTAATCTTCCTCGTTCACCATCACGCGCACGAACCCCAACGCTTGCAGTTCACCCATGCCGCCCTGCAGGTGTTCGCCTTCGATGCGTCCGCTGATGCGGTACTGCTCGAGCAGGTTCAGGATCATGTGGCCGTCCAGTCCGCTGGAGGCTTCGTAGACACTTTTCATTCCCATATCACTTGGCTCAGTTGGCCAGTACCAAACTCAAGGCAGTGAGCGAGATGATGAACGCGGCGATGCCGAGCAGCATGGCGTGCCGGTAAGCTCTTTGTGCGAGCCTGGTGCCTTTCTCCAGCGCTTCGATGGCGATCTGCATCTGTTCGGCGAGGTTCTTGATGTTGGTGTCGTTGGCTGAGGCGGCGCTTTGCAGTTCGGTGACCTGTTGCTGAAGCGTGGCGACATCGCCGCTCTTGCGCGTGAACACGGGGGCTGCCGCGGAGATGATGGTGCCGACATGCGGCAGTATGGATTTGATGACGGGAACGAGCCAAGCGGCCATGTGCGACTCCTGTTCTATGTGTGGATGAGCAACACCCGCTGTCGCCTGCTAGGCAGCGGCGGCCGGTGTCGATGCAGCTTGTATGTCCGGTGCGGAGACGAAACGGTTGCGACCCGCATGTTTGGCCTGGTAGAGCATGCGGTCGGCGGCCTCGCGCAATTCAACATCATTGTCCGGTTCGTCCGGGATCATGCTGGCGATGCCTATGCTCACCGTGACGTGGTCTGTCACTGTCGAGCCGGTGTGGGGTATATGCATTTGCATCAGGTCATCGATGATGGAGACGGCGATCCTTTCTGCATCATTTCTGTTGGTCTCGGGCAGGATCAAGGCGAACTCTTCACCACCGAAACGGGCTGCCACGTCGCTGGAGCGCAGGGCATGGTTGTGCAGCAGTTTGGCGATCCTGACCAGACACTGGTCGCCGGCTTCATGTCCGTAGGTGTCGTTGTACTGCTTGAAACAATCCAGATCGATATACAACAGCGAGAGTCTGGTCCGGCTGCGGTAGTGGCGATTCCATTCGCCGCCCAGCCGGTTGAACATCGAGCGGCGGTTATACAGGCCGGTCAGTTCATCGGTGTCCGCCAGTGAACTGAGGCGCTGGTTGGAGGATGAGAGTTCGTCGGCCAGCCGTTCGTTCTCGAAATGGACCTCGAGCAGACGCGTGACGCTGCGATGGTATTTCAGGGCTGAAACGTACATCACCACGATATAGATCAAGCTCAGTATGGCGAGGGCCGTATAGCCTTCCTGATGTTGCTGCAGCAGGGTATAGGTGAGGTAACTGGCCGGGGGGATATAGAAGGCAATATAGGCGATGAAATAGGGGGCGTGGGTGCTGAATGAAGCGGAAATGATGCCGGTGTAGATGACGAACAGGGTGATCTGGTAGGGCGCAGCCCATGCGGCGTCGAAGAAAAGACACAGGCTGGCCCAGATCAGGCCCGAGGTGAAAGTGCCGGCCACATAGGCGTTGGCCCATCTTTGCATTGTCCTGACACTGTCTGGCTGGAGGCGTGCGAACCGGGCATTGATGACAAGACGCAGCAGCGAAACGATGACATGCGCGGACAGCCACAATATGAGCATGCCGTGGTCGGCCTGGTCCCAGAATACGCTGACTGCGATGATGCCGGTGAGGATGCCCAGCAACTGGATGGTGTTGCCTTGGGCGTAGAGCATGCGTATCTGCTCTGTGCGCACTTGCATGTTCGGCTTTGCTGGTAAAAGACTCATCATCATGCGATTTTCGGTCTGGTGTTTTGCATTGAAATCAAAGCGGGGAAGAGATAGCCTTTTCACCCGTGTCGCTCACTGCCATTGGGCGGATAGTACATGATTCATGTGAATTAATTAATTTAGGTTTATTTTCATGTGGCTACAAAAAGAGATACGTCTGCAATCCCGTTCGCGCGGCTTTCATCTGGTCACCGATGAAGTGTTGCGCGCGTTGCCGGAGCTGCGCGATTTCAAGGTGGGCATGATGAACGTGTTCATCCGGCATACTTCGGCTTCGCTGACGCTGAACGAGAACGCCGATCCGACAGTGCGGCAGGATTTCGAGAGCTGGTTCAACCGTGCCGTGCAGGATGATGAGCCGTATTACCGGCATCAGCATGAAGGTGCGGACGATATGCCCGCGCATATAAAATCCAGTCTGCTCGGTGCGAGTCTGAACATTCCGGTGACGAATGGTCGCCCGGCTTTGGGCACCTGGCAGGGCATCTGGCTGTGCGAGCATCGCAACCACGGCGGCAGCCGAAGTATCGTGGTCACGGTGAATGGGGAGTGATATGACTGGTGAAGTGAAGACATTGCATCTGGTGATGCATGGCCGTGTGCAAGGTGTGTGGTATCGCGATTCGATGCGTCGCGAAGCGGAGAAGCTCCACGTGAGCGGTTGGGTGCGCAACTGCATGGGCGGTACGGTGGAGGCGATGGTGCAGGGGGATGCCGCCGCTGTGGATTCGCTGCTGGCATGGGCGCATCGCGGACCGGAACTGGCGCAGGTGTCACGCGTCGATGAAGCAACGGGCAGCGGCAGCTATACGGGTTTTGAAGTGCGGGGTGATGCATGAGTACGATATTGGTCACCGGTGCGACGGACGGCATCGGTCTGGAGACTGCGAAATAGTTGGCACTGCTCGGGCATGAAGTGGTGTTGCACAGCCGTGATGCGGAGAAGGCCATGCAGGCCGCGGAAAAGGTCAGACTGCATGCGCCGGGTGCGAGGTTGCAGACCGCGTGTGCCGACCTGTCCGACCTCGGGCAGGTGGTGCAGATGGCGCATGAACTGAATGCGCGCATGCCCAGGCTGGATGTGCTGTTGCACAACGCGGGTGTGTATATGCCGCAGCGGAAATTGTCGGTGGATGGTTTTGAGATGACGATGGCGGTCAATTACTTTGCAGCGTTCGTGCTGACGCGCTGGCTGTTGCCGGTGCTGAAGCCTTCTGCCGATCCGCGGGTGGTGACAGTGAGTTCAGTCGCACATCAAAGCGGCCGCATCGCATTCGACAACATGAATAGCGAACGCGAGTTCGATGCTTATCACGCTTACGCCAATTCCAAACTGGCCGATACCCTGTTTGCCAACGCACTGGCACATCGCGAGACCTGGTTGTGTTCCAACAGCCTGCATCCGGGCGTGATCGACACCAAGCTGTTGCACACCGGCTTCAACATGAAGGGCGATACGCTGAAGAACGGTGCGCGCACCTCGGTCTATCTGGCGACTTCGCCGGAGGTGCGGGGGGTGTCAGGACGCTATTTCGATGATTGCCGGGAAGCACAATGTTCCGCACTCGCTTCCGACCACGAACTGGACGATGCACTGTGGCGCTGGACGGAACACACCTTGAGCGACTGGCTGCCATGACCAACTATCCGCCCGATGCCTTGCTGTTCGTGACCCCCAACTGTCCGCATTGCGAGACTGTGAAGCACGCCCTGGGCGAGCTGCTCAAAGAAGGACAGGTCGGCCAAGTGCGCGTGGTGGATGCCTCGGAGAATACCGAATTGGCTCGGGAGTATGAGGTGCGCAGCGCGCCTTGGTTGAAGCTGGGTATCTTCACATTGACCGGTGCGCGCACGCTGGGCGAGTTGAGGCAATGGGTGGACTGGGCGCATGGCGAGGAGGGCAAGGCGCACTATGTCGCGCACCTGCTGACAGAGGGCGGTTATGTGCAGGCAAGCGCCTTCATCCATGCAGATACCCAACGACTGAAACCGCTGCTGTCCATCGTGGCCGATCCATTGTCGAATCTGGAAGTGCGGCTGGGTGTCAGCGCCTTGCTGGAATCCTATGCCTATTCACCCGCCTTGCAGGCCTTGCTGCCAGAATTGGCGGAACTCAGTCGCCACGCCGATCATCGCGTGCGTGCCGATGCCTGTTATCTGCTGGGTCTGACCGGCAGCGAGGCGGCGAAGGCATATGTGGAAGCGTGCTTGCACGATGCACACGAGGAAGTGCGCGAGATCGCCACAGAGGCGATACACAACCTCAAGCAGAAGCACAATAAAGTCTGAACGCGTCTGATCAGGCGTATTCGGGTTCGGCTCGTGCGGCAATTTTCTCCAGCGGCGATTCGTGTGCCTGTGTGACTCTGCTGGCGCCCATCCTGAAGAAGCCCACCAGTTGTTGCAGGTTCTCGGCTTGGCTGTTCAGCACATTTGAGGTCGCGGCCAGCTCTTCACTACCGGCAGCATTGCTCTGGGTACTCTGGCTGATCTGCACCATCGCTGTGTTGATCTGTGTCACTCCGCTGTATTGCTCCGTGCTTGATTCTGCAATCTCCTGCACTAGCCCCGAAGTCTTGTTGATGGCGGGGAGCATTTGCTCGAGCAGTTTCCCTGCACGTTCGGCCAGCTCGACACTACTGCCCGCGACATTGCTGATCTCTTGTGCCGCCAATTGGCTGCGTTCGGCGAGTGCACGTACCTCGGTGGCAACTACAGCGAAACCGCGTCCTGCCGCACCGGCGCGGGCGGCTTCGATTGCGGCGTTCAATGCCAGCAGATTGGTCTGGTAGGCGATGTCATCGATGATGCCGATCTTGGTCGCAATCTGCTTCATCGCTACCACGGTCTGACTCACCGCTTCGCTGCCTTCGCTCGCCTGAGCGGCGGCCTGGGTGGCGATCTCGTCGGTCAGCTTGGTGTTCTCGGCGTTGTTCTGGATCGAACTGCTCATCTCCTCGATGGAGGCGCTGATCTCTTCCACATTGGAGGCTTGTTTGCTGGCCGAGTCGCTGAGATGTTGCACGGTGCAGTTTATCTCTTCCGATGCGGCGGCCAGTCCGTTGGCGGCGGCGCGAACGTCGCTGACGATGCTGGCGATGTTGCCGGCCATGGTGTTGATGCCGTGCATCAGCTGTCCGACCTCGTTCTTGAATTCAGCCGGCTTGAGCAGTCTTACGTCGCCTGCGGCGATGACCTGGCAGGCTTGCACCGCCTGATTGAGGGGGCGCAATACCTTGTAGGTCAGGAACCACCACAGCCATGCCACTGCCACCAGCGCGGCGGTGACCAGCGTGCCGAGGATCATGTCATTGGTATCACTGCCGATGCCTTGGGCAAAGGGCAAAAAGTGGTCAGTGCCAACAGCGAGGATGATGGCGCCGATAAATGCGCAGACGATCGAGACGCGCGCAGAGATACTCAGATCGAGTAGTGCGGAAATTCTTCCGCGCAAGCCGCTGGGCACCACCCGGCCTTCCTTGATGGTGAGCCCCTTGGCTGTGCCATCGCGGAACTTTCTATAGATATGTTCGGCGGCTTTTACCTGTTCGGCGCTGGGCTTGGTTCGCAGAGACATATAGCCGGTGATCTTGCCGTCCTCCCAGATCGGATTGGCGTTCGCCTCGACCCAGTAATAGTCACCGTTCTTGCAGCGGTTCTTGACCATGCCGCGCCAGGCCTTGCCGCTTTGCAGAGTGCGCCACAGGTCTTTGTACGCTTCGGGCGGCATGTCGGGATGGCGCACGATATTGTGCGAAGCGCCCAGGAGTTCCTTTTCAGTGAATCCACTGATCTCGAGAAAAGGGCGGTTGATGTAGGTTATCTGCCCTTTCAGGTTGGTCTTGGAGACGATGTATTCGGCTTCATCAAAACGGCGTTCGACGCTGGTTACGGGCATGTTTATTTTCATGTCATTTCTCCCTGTTCTCCGGCTCAGTGGTACGACAGTGGCTGCTCCACGAGTTGTGTCTGCCGCCGAATACCTGGTACGGCGCTATCGGTCACACTCGGTTGCGAAAGATATACGGGCTATGCATGTATGGCAGTCAGCGCATCTTGATTTGTGCGTAGTCCTGCGCTGAGCGGGGGTAGGAAAATCCCTAGGCGGGATCAATACCCAGAGTCGGGGGACAAGCGGGCCGGGTTGAACCTACGCTGCTTCGTCCGGGCGTTGCGCGGGCACGTTCCAGCTCATCACAGGAAGTTGCGCGTGCGGCAGGTCCAGTGCCTGCAGCACCCGGAGCGCGGCATAGGCATCGTTCGCCGCATACAACATCTGCTGGTCATTCAGTTCGTGCAGCGCCCAGTTGGACGTGGTGACCTTGCGCGATTTGATGAAGCGTTGCTTGAACACTTGCGCAACCGCACTCCTCACGCCCATTTCCTTCTGAAAACCGTCCTTGCTGAACACCTGATTCAGATCGACCAAGCCGCCGGGCTGTATGCCCAGCTTGTTGCGGATGTGTTTGCCGTCCGAGCCGAGGCCGAAACCGACCTTGAGTAGCTGCGGTGATCGCAGCAACTCGATCAGGAAGGGATGGCAGTCTTTGCGGTGTATCTGGAACAGATAGGCTTTGTCGTGCAGGGCGAATTGCAGCACATGCGGTCCGTCGCTCACATCGCCGGTGTTGAAGGTGGGCTTGGATTCGGTGTCGAAGCCGACGATGCCCGCTGCCATGATCTCCGCCGTGGCAGATGCATAGCCCTCCGGCGTGGTCGGTAGGTGGATGTGTTCCAGTTGCAGACCTGCGAAGGGCTCCATCCGGGCGATCTCGTCTTTGCTGGGTGCGTCCCGTCTGACCTTGATACGGCGTGCGATCTTTTCAAGCTGGCGATGGATGTCGGCGAACAGCGGTCGGCTGCGCACCTGCTTGCTGTCGCAGCGCTGCTGCAAGGCACGCAGGGAATTGAGTATCGGGGCGTTCTCCGTGTTGTGCTTGCAGTGTGCTATCAACTCTTCCAGCAGACAGGCGAAGGCGCGCACTTCGATGCGCTGCATGGCCTCGGCTTGTTGTGCATCCTGCGGCAGGAAAGAGGCCGCGCCGAAGTCGCCCAAGAGGCAGTCGCCCGCGTCATCCCACAGGATGTTATGCGCGTACAGGTCGCCGTGCATGATGCCTTGCGCATGCAAGTGTTCGGCCACGGCAGCGATGCCGCGGGCGATGTTGAGGGCGACCGGCAAAGTGAAGCGCAGATCATCGGCATAGACGTCGCGTGTGCATGAGGTAAGACTGGGCGGGCCGGCCAGATTGCGGAAAGCGGGATCGATCAACGACATCACCAACCCCGGCGTCTGCTCGGGGTGCTCGCTGATCTTGCCGATGATGGGGATCAAGCCGGGATGCGAACCGGCGGCGATGCTGGCGGCTTTCTCGCTGCGCGGCAGGCCGTCGCTGGTGAGTGCGCCTTTGAACATCTTCACCGCAACCGGTGCATCTTTTTCCTGATGATGCGCGCGGTAGATCACGCCGGAAGCGCCTTCGCCCAGTTGGTGATGCATCTCCAGTTGGTGCCACTCGACGGGTGTGATGTGCAGATGTTCCAGTGCGGCGGCTTCGTTGATGTCGCTGCACGGATTGCCGGAGCAGGCCAGCCAGGCCAGTCTCGGCATGTCGAACAGCCAGTCGGGTAATTGCTCGAAGCGGTTGGCCGCGATGCGCAACAATTCCAGATTGCGACATGCCGCCAGTTCGTCCGGCAACTGCTGCAACTGGTTACCGGCCAGCATGAGTTTTTGCATGCGTGCGCAGCGGCCGATCTCCGGTGGCAGTTCGCGCAGGCAGTTGTCGGTGAGGATGAGCCAGCGCAGTTTGGGCGGCAGGGCGGCGGCGGACAGTGTCTCGATCCGGTTGGCTTTGAAGCCGATCATTTCCAGTTCAGTGCAGCGGCCCAGTACTTCGGGTACGTGCATGAATCGATTGTCTGAACAGAAGATGACGCGCAGCTTGTGCAGACGCGGCAGATCGTCCGGCAGATCGCTCAGCGCATTTCCGGACAGGTTGAGTATCTCCAGCGAGTCGGCCAGTTCGAATATCTCGCGCGGGAAATCAGTCAGGCTGCAACTGAGATCGAGACGTGTCACGCCGGCCAGTTCACCGGCGCGCAGGGCTTCAAGTGAGTGCATCAAAAGTGAGCTTGCCTATCAAGCCTGGTCGGCTTGTTCGGTGGTGATGATCAGGCGGCTGCCCTGAACGGAGTGGATGGTGCCGTGCATGGCGTCCGGCATGCGGCTGTCGAACTTGTCGGCCTGCCACTCCTGGCCGCGGCAGGTCACGCGCGCGCTGCATTCATCCAGCCATTCGATCACTTCCACGCGCTCGCCCACTTCGGGACGGGCGGGTTTTGTGCTTGCGCCTTTTTTGGAGGAGCGGATGCCGAACACGATCAGCGAGTGGACGATGGCGCCGGCCACGAGCGCGGCGATCTGCACGTTGAGGCTGGCGCCGCTGTAGTCTGCGTAGGCCGGGTAGGCGAATGCCAAACCGATCGCGAAAAGATACATGGAGCCATAAAGGAACTCCATGAGCATGCACAGCACACCGTAAACCAGCCAGGAAACCAAACCCATTGCATACCTCCAGAATTATTGTGAGTGTGCGCTCGGCACGTTGGCCGTCATTTTACGCGAGACACGGACACACGGGTCTTGGGTAAGCCATATTCGAGAAAGAATCTTTCGGCAACAGAGACGGCCTCGTCCGGACCCGCGATGTAGATGTCACCAAGCAGCATCGAGGCATCCGCGATCTGGATGTCCTGCAGCAGTTTGACGAGTGCTTCTTCCCGTTTGCCGCTCATGTGGCACAGATCGAAGCCGGCGATATGTTCCTGATAGCTGAAGTTGTCCAAGGCATCGTCCCAGGCATGGGCAATGTTGGGCAGGTAGATGTGTTGCTTGCTCGAGCCTATCCAGTGCAGATAGATGTCTTCCACCTCCAGCGACAGTGCGTGTTCGATCAGGCTCTTGATCGGGGCGAAACCGCAGTCGAGCGCGAAGAAGAACTGCGGACGGGCGGATCTTTCGTGCAGGATGAATTCACCCTGCGGCCCCTCGATCTCCACCACCTCGTGCGTTTTCAGTTTATCGAAGGCGTAGTCGGAGAACAGGTTGCCGGGTTGGCGATGGATATGGAACAGCAGGTTGCGGTCGTCGCACGGGCAGCTGGCGATGGCTTGCAGGGCAGTGAATGAATGGCCGAGCTTGAGCGTGACGCCTTGTCCGGCCAGGAAACGCAAGCGCTTGGTGCGCGGTGTTTGCAGATGCAGCAGCAGGATGTCGTCGTTGATGTGACCGAGGGCTTTCACATGCGCTTCGATCTGCTGGAATGGGATGTCCTGCACGCTGTCCGCCACCGGTGCCTCGATCACCAGATCGCTGACGGCGGTGTTGCTGCACAGCAGCACGTAGCCTGCATTCTTGTCGCTTTCCGAGATGGGGAAGTCGTGATTGCGCGTCTTGCGCACTTCGCCGGAGACGACCTTGGCCTTGCACAGACCGCAGTTTCCGCCGCTGCAGCCATAGCTGAGCGGGATGCCGGATCGCATGGCGGCATCCAGCAGCGAGTCGTGCCCTTCGACCATGAAATCGTGTTTGCTTGGCAATATCGTCACTTGCGCAGTCATCACGCGCAGGATGTTGTCTTTGATCGCGAGGGGATTGATGAAGCCGGGTTCAGTCGCCAATTCGACCTCCTGTTCTAACCATTTCTGCAGATCTGCTATCGATATGTCGGGTGTGCTGTCGAGCTTGTCCCACAGCTTGCCCAGCAATTCCTTGAATCGATCTACCTGCGCCTGGCTGGTGGCCAGCGTCTTGCCAAGTTCGGTGATGCGTGCGGCGAGGATTTCCGGCTCGGGCAGGGCGCGCTCGAACACGCGCTTGCCGAAGGCGCGTTCCTTGATCTGCGCGATGCGCTGTGTCTCCGCGTTGTCTTCCAGTTGTGCATCGGGGTAACAGGCCAGCAGGTTGCCGACCGATATCATGCCGTCATGCGAGATCATCTCTCCCTGTTGTATCTTGCGTTGCAGTTCCGCGCGCGTAACGCCAACCAGTCTTGCGGCGCGGGTCAGGCTCAGCGTTTCGGTCATGATGGCTTACCGGTCACCGGGTCTGTTGTTCCAGCGCCTGGCGTTGCTGTTCGGCCGCTTCCAGTTGCAGGGCACCGACTTCCTTTGCTTTATCCAGTGCGTCGCGTTGCGTTTCGAACAGTTTCGGTGCCGGCGGCGGGGTGGCGCTGCGATCACACGCGCACAGCAGAAGACTGGCGGAAAGGATAACGGCGATACGGGGGCGCATGGTGTTCTCCTTGTGGCTGCTGCGGACGCGATCATGATAATCAGAAATCATGGTGGCGACCATGTGTCGGCAGAAAGAAATGCGCTGCGCGGTATATATGGTTTCGTAAATCGGTATTGCTGATGTAGGATTCCGCCTGCTCGTCACGTTGCTCGATGAGCCGGGTTGCATAAAACAACAGGAAGCGATCTAGGGGGGGGTATGAATTCACGAATCATTTCCGGCCAGCCGGTGCTGATCATCGGCGCGGGTCGGGGCGGATCGGCTTTGCTTGAAATGTTCATGGAAGACAATCTGGCCAATGTCGTGGCTATCGTGGACACCAATCCTGATGCGCCCGGTTTCGCATTGGCGCGCAAATACGACATCCCTACCTATACCGATACCGTGCGCGCCCTGCAGGCGTGCAAGGAATATTCCGATTGCATCATCTATAACCTGTCGCACGACGAATCGGTCGCGGACGAGGCTTACAGGATATTCGGCGATCACCGGGTGACTGGCGGAGCCGAAGTGAAGTTGTTCTGGCAAATGGTGACCAATCTGCAGACGATCAAGGACGAGCTGGAAAAGAGTCAGGATGAGTTGCAGGCCATCATCCATAACGTGATGGATGGCATCATCACCATCGACGAGTCGGGATTGATGCAGGGTTTCAATCCGGCGGCGGAACGCATCTTCGGTTATTCAAACCGGGAGGTGATCGGGCAGAACGTGAAGATGTTGATGCCGGAGCCGGACCGCAGCGCGCATGACGGTTACCTGCATCGCTATACGCATAGCAATGAGAAGCGTGTCCTTGGCGTGCGCGGTCGCGAGGTGATGGCGGTGCGCAAGAGCGGGGAGACTTTTCCGATGGAGCTTTCGGCGTCCGAGATGTTCCTGGGGGGGCAGCGCTATTTCATCGGCATCGTGCGCGATATCACCGAGCGCAAGGAAACGGAAGAGCGGATCGCGCATCTGGCACATTTCGATTACCTGACCAATCTTCCCAACCGCGCTTCATTTCTGGGCATCCTCGATCATTCGGTCGGTCTGGCAAAGCGGAATAAGCAAACATTGGCAGTGCTGTTCATCGATCTGGACGGTTTCAAGCAGATCAACGATACGCTGGGTCATGAAGCGGGTGACCTGCTGCTGAAAGGTGTCTCGGCGCGCTTCAAACAGTCCATCCGAGATTCGGACACTTTGGCCAGGCTGGGCGGTGACGAATTCGTCATGTTGCTGGAGAACATCGACAACGCCGAGCGTGCGGGGGTATTGGCTGAGAAAGTCATCAAATCACTGGCTGAACCGTTCGAGCTGAATGGACAGACAGCCAAGGTGGGGGCGAGTATCGGGATCGCTTTGTTCCCTGACGATTCGCTGGATGCCAGAGAATTGGTGAGGCAGGCAGACGAAGCGATGTATGACGCCAAACACGGCGGCAAGAACATCTGCAAGTTCTACCGCGACAGGTGACCGGATTTTGCCGCTCAGGCGAGCGGCATGGGTTTTCCGAACAGCCAGCCTTGCCCGTAGTCGCATCCGAGCTCTCTCAGCGCATCTCGTGTTTCCCTGGTTTCGATACCTTCCGCCACAACTGACATGCCCAGCGTGTGCGCCAGCGCGATGGAAGAGCGCACGATCTCCATGCTTTGGCTCGATGTCAGCATGGGCGCGACAAAGGCGCGATCCAGTTTGAGGGTGCCGATCGGGTAGCGCTGCAAGTTGTCCAGTCCAGAATAGCCGGTACCGTAATCATCCAGTGCCAGTTTGAAACCCAGTTCGATCAGGTGCCCGAGGATATTCATCGCGAGTGCCGGTTGTTCCACCATCACTGTCTCGGTCAATTCCAGCTTCAGCGATTCGGGGGGCATGCCGTGGCGGGCGATGATGGCTTTCACATCCTCCACCAGATTCTCGCCGGTCAGCTGACGCGCGGAAAGGTTGACGCTGACGAAGGGCGTCTCATGCTTGATCATTTCGCGCAGGCGCGGCCAGTCCTGCGAGGCACGCTCCAGCGTCCACAGACCAAGCTGGCGGATCTGTCCGGTCTGTTCGGCCAGCCACAGGAAGTCCATCGGCGGGATCAGTCCTTCGGTCGGGTGATGCCAGCGTATCAGTGCCTCGAAACCTGCCACGCTGTCGTTTCTCAGGTCGCAGATCGGCTGGTAATACATTTCGAATTCGTTCTGGTTGAGTGCGCGCGTGATGCCATGTGCCATGGCAAGTTTCTGTGTGGCAGCACCTTGCAACTCTCTTCTGGATTGTTCGCTTTCCGGGCTGTGATTCACCGCGTGGATTTCGTGTCCGGGGTTGTTGCGGAATCGTTCCAGAATGACTTGCAGCAGATGGCGCAGGATGGGGTCGCTGCGATCCAGCAGTTCCTGAACCAGTTGCCGTTCTATCTGAATCAGGATGGTGTCGGAGGCGGTGCGCGCGCTGGCTGTGCGGGGATGGTGGTCAAGCAGAGCCACTTCACCGAACAGTTCGCCGGGTTTGAGCAGACTCAATCGTTGCTCACCGGTCGTCGTGGTATGCATGATCTCGACTTCACCCGATTCGATGATGTATGCACAACTACCTTCATCACCTTCGCAGAAGATGTATTGGTCTTTGGTGAAATGCTTTCTGTCGAGCTTGTCCAGTGTCATGGTATTTTTGCCATCGCCTCCCGGTAAAGTGCGCGTACATTCGCATCTTTGCCGGATTCAATCAAGAAGAACAGCGGCCTATATATCCCGAAAGGGAGGATAGGTTGCAACATCCAGGAGTGAAGACATGAAAGTACGGTTACTCGCCAAATCACTGCTGCTGTCGGCAATGCTCGTCCTGCATTGTCAGGCATGGGCCGCCTCGCCGGCACCGGTTGCCGGAGAGGACGGCATGGTGGTGACGGCCCATCATCTGGCCACGCGGGTCGGAGTGGAGGTATTGAAAGCAGGCGGCAACGCGGTGGATGCCGGGGTGGCGGTGGGCTATGCGCTGTCCGTGGTCTATCCCGTGGCGGGCAATCTGGGCGGCGGCGGCTTCATGACGCTGATGCTGGCCGACGGTCGCAAGACCTTCCTGGATTTTCGCGAGAAAGCACCGCTGGCGGCGACCGCGGATATGTATCTGGACAAGAACGGTAATGTGGTCAAGGGCGCGAGCACGGACGGCCATCTTGCAGTCGGCGTGCCGGGCACGGTGTCCGGTATGCAATATGCGCTGGAGAAATACGGCACGTTACCGCGCAGCAAAGTGATATCGCCAGCCATCAAACTGGCGCAGCGCGGATTCGTGCTGGGGCAAAGCGATGTCGATATGCTGGGTATGGCGACGCAGGCATTCAGACAAGATAAACCTTCTGCCGCGATCTTCCTGGATCGTGGTCGGCCGTTTCAAGTCGGGCAACGTCTGGTGCAGAAAGATCTGGCGCGCACTTTGCAGCACATCAGCAAGCACGGCAGTGAGGGCTTCTACAAAGGTGCGGTCGCTAAGGCTCTGGTTGATAGCAGTCAGGCGAACGGCGGCATCATCACTCAAGCCGACCTCGATCAGTATCGAACGCGCGAGATGGCGCCCATCGAATGCACTTATCGGGGCTACGGCATCATCTCCGCGCCGCCTCCCAGTTCGGGCGGGGTGACCATGTGCGAGATGCTGAACATCCTCGAAGCCTATCCATTGCCTGAGCTGGGTTTTCACTCTGCCCAAGCGGTGCACTACCAGATCGAGGCGATGCGTCATGCCTATGTGGATCGCAACAGTTATCTGGGTGATCCGGATTTCGTGGACAACCCGCTGTCGCGTTTGCTTGATAAGAAATATGCCGCGCAGATACGCAGCAAGATCACCCAAGACAAGGCGGGTATCTCCATGCAGATCAAACCGGGTGTCGCACCGCACGAAGGCGACAACACCACGCATTATTCCATCGTGGATCGTTGGGGTAATGCGGTATCGGTCACCTACACGTTGAACGGCGCGTTCGGTGCCAAGGTAACCGCGGCGGGGACGGGCGTGTTGCTCAACAACGAGATGGATGATTTCACCGTCAAGGTCGGCGTGCCGAACAGTTACGGGCTGGTGCAGGGCGAGGCGAATGTGATCGCACCGGGCAAACGTCCGCTGAGTTCGATGAGCCCGACCATCGTCACGCAAGACGGCAAGCCGCTGATGGTGGTGGGCACGCCGGGCGGCAGCCGCATCATCACGGCGGTGATGCACGTGATCCTCAATGTGATCGACTACGGTATGGATATCCAGGAGGCGGTGGATGCGCCGCGCTTCCACCAACAATGGTTGCCGGACACGACCTTCGTCGAGCGTTACGCGCTCAGTCCGGATACGCGCGCGGTACTGGAATCATGGGGGCAGAACTTCAGCGCCACCGGTTATGCCAACCATGTGACGGCCATCCTGATCGGTGCGCCCAAGCTGGGCGGGAAGGCAGTGGGAAGCAACCGTTACTACGGTGCGAACGATCCGCGTCACAACACGGGACTGGCCTTGGGATATTGAGCGATAGCCGAACAGCTATCGCATCGGTCACATCGCGCCGCTGTCCTGGTCGTGGCGGTGTTTCTTGTAGAGCAGGCTCATCACACCGGACAGGATGAGCGCGAACACCACCAGAATGAAGAAGATGTGCAGCTCCATCTTTTCCATCACGGCGTACAGGCCGAGCATGGCGAAGATGCTGATGTTCTCGTTGAAATTCTGCACCGCGATGGAGCGACCCGCGCCCATCAGCAGGTGACCGCGGTGCTGCAGCAGCGCGTTCATCGGCACCACGAAGAAACCGCCCATCGCACCCATCGCAATCAGCAGCAGCACTGCCAGCACACTGCTGTTGATCGGGATCATCAGCAGCACGGTCAGGCCCATGGCGATACCGACCGGCAACACGTTCACCGAATGTTCAAGCTTGATGTAGCGCGCGGCCAGCACCGAGCCGATGGCGATGCCGATGGCGAACCATGCGGTGAGTTGGGCGGCCTGGCCGATGTCGTAGTTGAGCGCGACCGCTGCCCAGCCGATCAGCAGCAGGCGCAGCGTCGCGCCCGCGCCCCAGAACAGCGTGGTCACCGCCAGCGAGACCTGGCCCAGCGGGTCTTTCCACAGCAGTTTGAAGCAGTGCCAGAACTCCCGGGTGAGCGCGATGGGGTTGCGGCTCAGCGGTTTATGTTCGATGGGTACGCGCGGGATGTACAGATTGAACGCGGCAGCGACCACGTACAGCACTACGATGATGGTGATGGCGAACTTGGGTACGCTGTCCATCAGCGGGATATGCAGCGATTCGACCAGCGGTTCGAACATGGCGGGCGAGATGAGGATGCCGCCAATCACTGCACCGAGCACGATGGCCGCCACGGTAAGACCTTCCATCCAGCTATTGGCCTTCACCAGCTGGCCGGGCGGCAGGTACTCGGTGAGGATGCCGTACTTGGCGGGCGAGTAGGTAGCCGCGCCCAGTCCGACCAGACCGTAGGCGAGCAGGGGGTGCAGGCCGAACAGCATGGCGATACAGCCGGCGAGCTTGATCAGGTTGCTGATGAACATCACGCGCCCTTTGGGCAGCGAGTCGGCGAAGGCGCCAACGAAGGGGGCGAGCAGGATGTAGGAGAAGATGAAGAACTGTTGCAGCACCGGTGTGTGCCAGCTGGGGGAGGCGAGTTCTTTCAGCAGAGCGATGGCGGCGAACAGCAATGCATTGTCGGCAAGCGCACTGAAGAACTGCGCTGCGAGGATGGTGTAGAAGCCGCGATTCACGATAGGTACTGGTTGGAATGACGCGGTTTTATAACATGAAACTTCTTGCGGGATTGTTAAATTCTGAATATTCACGGCACTTTTCAAAAGTGCCTGAAAGAGTGGCCTGTTATCATTCGCACCACTTTTGATCTGCATAACTTACATGTCCCGCCCCATACAGGCCCATATCGACCTTTCCGCATTGCGCAACAACCTGCGTGTGGTACGCCGCGCCTCGGCGGCGCGCGTGATGGCGGTGGTCAAGGCCAATGCCTACGGGCACGGCCTGCTGCAGGCAGCCGATGCCCTGAGTGATGCCGATGGCTTCGCTTTGCTGGACGTGCGTGATGCGGTGGCCTTGCGTGAAGCGGGTTTCCGCCAGCCCATCCTGTTGCTGGAAGGTTTCTTCTCGCAGGATGAGTTGCCATTGCTGGCCGAATACGAACTGACCAGTGTGATCCACAATCACCGGCAGCTGGAATGGCTGGAAGCCTACCCGCGCCGCAACGGGCTATCGGTATGGCTCAAGATCAATAGCGGCATGAACCGGCTTGGTTTTTCACCCCAGGAGTTTCCCGCCGTGATGGAGCGCTTGAAATCACATCGCGCGGTGCGTGATGTGACTTTGATGACCCATTTTGCATTGGCGGATGAAGCGCCGGGCGTCTCCACGCAACTCACACTGTTCGAACAACTCACCGCCAATTATCGATTGCCGCGTTCGCTGGCGAATTCGGCTGCCATCTTGCGTCATCCCGCATCACACAGCGACTGGGTGCGCCCCGGCATCATGCTCTACGGCAGTTCGCCGTTCGCGGATGCCAGCGCGGAATCGCTGGGTTTGCAGCCGGTGATGACGCTGTCCAGCGAGCTGATCTCGGTACGCGAGATCAAGGCGGGCGACGCGGTCGGCTACGGTGCCACCTTCTTCTGTGCGGAACGGGCGATGCGCATCGGCACCGTGGCCTGCGGTTATGCCGACGGTTATCCGCGCCATGCCGCGACCGGAACGCCGATCCTGGTGGATGGTAAACGCACCCGTACTCTGGGGCGGGTGTCGATGGATATGCTGGGTGTCGATCTGAGTGATCTGCCCGATGCGCGCGTGGGCAGTCGCGTGGTGCTGTGGGGCGAGGGCATGCCGATCGACGAGGTGGCGAGGGCCGCCGGTACGATCAGCTATGAATTGCTGTGCGCACTGGCACCGCGTGTGCCGGTCAGGAGCTGATCGCTTTCAATAGTTCCGTTGCCGCCTGTCGCATGGCAGGGGTTGACGTATCTGCCAGCTTTAGCGGGATCGCATGTTCCATGTCACCGTAGTGGCTGTTGAGTGAACGCAGGTAGCCCGGATCGTAATGCAGTGCCAGCAACTCATCGACCAGCGTGTCGAATTTACCGGCCCTAATCAATCCTTCCCATTCCTCGATGCGTTTCGCACCATGGAAGGGCTTGAGGATATCGAGCCGTTTGATCAGCGTATCGGGATCGTTGATGAAGTGTCGATATTCTTCCATCAGCAAAGTGACACGTGCTTCACGCGAGGTGTCGAGTAATACACATGCACTGTTGTGCATGGCGGCGATCAAGGGGGCGGGTACGGTGAGGCGGCCGATCTTGCTGCTTTCGGATTCGACGAACACCGGGCGCGCCGGATCTAGGCTGCTCATGGCTTGAACCAGCGATGATTCGAACGACTTGGGCGAGGGTTGCGCCTGCGACGGAAAGCTGCCGAGCACGGAGCCGCGATGGTTGGCCAAGCCTTCCAGATCCAGCACTTGCGCCCCTTTGGTGCTTAGCGCATCCAGCAGGCGACTTTTTCCCGAACCGGTCGGACCGCAGATGATGCGGAAGTCAAAGCGGGCAGGTAAGGTTTCCAGCTTGTCCAGCACTTCGCGCCGATAGGTCTTGTAGCCGCCTTCCAGCTTGTGTGCTGCCCAGCCGACCTGCGCCATGATGATGCTCATCGCACCGCTGCGCTGACCGCCGCGCCAGCAATAGACCAGCGGCTTCCACGACTTCGGTTTGTCCTTGAACAGCGTTTCAAGATGATGGGCGATGTTCCTTGAGATCAGTGCCGCGCCGACCTTGCGGGCTTCGAAAGGAGAAACCTGTTTGTACAGAGTGCCGACGGTGACGCGCTCTTCGTTCGACAGCACGGGGCAGTTGATCGCGCCGGGGATGTGATCGTCCGCGAATTCAGCAGGTGTGCGCACGTCGATGATTTCGTCAAAGTCACCGAGCTGTGTTAGGTTCGCGGTTTTGAATAACATGTGCAGTAGGAGTGAAGATGTCTGAAGTGAAATTGACCCGATTGTCTCACGGCGGCGGATGCGGCTGCAAAATCGCACCGGGATTGTTGCAGGAGATTCTGGGCAAGACCAAACATGCGATGCCGTTTCCCGACCTGTTGGTGGGTATCGAGAGCAGCGACGATGCTGCCGTCTATCGGCTGAACGACCAACAGGCGATCATCGCCACCACCGATTTCTTCATGCCTATCGTCGACGATGCCTTCGACTTTGGGCGCATCGCCGCCACCAATGCCATCTCGGATGTGTATGCCATGGGCGGCACACCCATCAGGGCGCTGGCCATCGTCGGCATGCCTATCAACAAGTTGGAGCCGGACACGATCCGTCGCATCCTCGAAGGCGGTGAGTCGGTCTGCCGTGATGCCGGTATCCCTATCGCGGGCGGGCATTCCATTGATGCACCGGAACCGATCTACGGTCTGGTCGCGCTGGGTATCGTGCATCCCGATCATGTGAAGAAGAACAGTGCGGCGCGGGCCGGTGATGTGCTGATCCTCGGCAAAGGCCTGGGGGTCGGCGTGCTGGCGGCGGCGATGAAGAAAGAGATGCTGTCCGAAGCAGGCTACGCGCAGATGATAGAGACCACGACCAAGCTGAATCGCGTGGGTAGTGAACTGGCAGCGATGCCGGAAGTGCATGCCTTGACCGATGTGACCGGTTTCGGGTTGTTGGGACATCTGCTGGAGATCTGCCGCGGTTCAAGTCTGGGCGCGACGGTGAAGTTCGACCAAGTGCCGACCTTGTCCGAGGCGCTGCCGCTGGTGCAGCAGGGCATCGAGGCCGGTGCCATCGCGCGCAATCTGGCGAGCTACGGGCCTGAGGTGGATTTTGCGGATGGCTTGCAGGAATGGCAGCGACAGTTAGTTGCCGATCCGCAGACCAGCGGCGGGCTGCTGGTGTCGGTCGCGCCGGAAGGCGTGGAGGCTGTGTTGGCGAGTTTCCGTGCAGCAGGTTTTGCGCAGGCGGCAGTGGTTGGTGAGATGGTCGCCGGCGAGGCGCGCGTTGCAGTAGTTTAGTTAGTCAGAGAGGCCAGTACCTGTGCAGCCGGCTCGGGACGGCCGAACAGGTAACCCTGGTGGATGACTTCTCCGCGCTGGTTGAGGAAATCCGCCTGCTGCTGTGTCTCCACACCTTCCGCCACGACCTTTAGGTGCATGTGCTTGGCGACCGCCAAGATGGATTCGATCAGTGCTGCATCGCCGGGGTCGCTGGGTGCGTCCTGCACGAAAGTCTTGTCTATCTTTAGCTCGTGGATGGGCAAGCGTTTCAGGTAGGCCAGCGAAGAATAGCCGGTACCGAAATCGTCCACCGAGAAGTGGATGCCCAGCACTGCCAGCTCGTTCATCTTGGCGATCACGCTACTCACATTGTCGATCACCACGCCTTCGGTCACTTCGATGGTGAGATGGGTAGGCTCGGCACCCGTGGCGGCCAGTGAGGATCTGACCCAATCCACAAAGTTCGGCTGGCGGAACTGGCGCGGACTGATGTTGACAGCGATGCGATACGGTCGTCCTTGTAAGCCATCGTGGGTGAGCAGGCGGCAGACTTCGCTCATCACCCACTCGCCGATCTCGATGATGAGATTTGACTCTTCGGCAACCGGAATAAACAGTCCGGGCGGTACCATCCCGCGCAAGGGATGGAGCCAGCGCACCAGTGCTTCGGAACCAACTGTCTTGCCGGAGGCATCCACTTGCGGTTGCAGGTACAGGCGCAGCTGTCCGCCGGGAATCGCTTCGCGCAATTCACGCTCGATCTGGAAACGCTGCTTGGTCGTCTCGTCCATGCTGTGTTCGAACAGTGTGGTCTGTCCACCGCCCGTGCTTTTGGAGCGGTGCAGAGAGGTGTTGGCGCGGCGCAGGATGTCGAGCGCGGCATCGTCCGCACTTTGCAATGGGAATAGCGCGATGCCGATGCTGACTGTGAGCGAGAAACTCTCTTCGCCGAGCGCAAGCGGTTCGCGCATGCCGAAGTGTATCTTTTCCGCGACATGCATGGACTGGTGCGCGGCGGTGTGCTGCTGCCGGGAAAGGTCAGGCAGCAGGATGGCGAATTCGTCGCCGGAGAGCCTGGCCAGCATGTCTCCCTCGCGCAATAAATTACTTAGCCTTGCGCCGACTGCCTTGAGCAGTTCATCCCCCACACTTTGTCCGCTGGCATCGTTGACGTTCTTGAATCGGTCGATATTGACCAGCAGCAGGGCATCGTGACGGTTCTGGCGCACTGAGATGGGCAACATCATGTCCAGCCGATCCAGCAGCAGGGCGCGGTTGGGCAGGCCGGTAAGCACATCGTAGAAAGCCAGATCGTGGATCTGCTTTTCCGCTTTCTGCCGCTGCGTCACATCCGTGCCGATGGCAAGCAGGCCGATCGTGTTCCCCTTCTCATCCTTCAGCGTCTTGTCATACCACTCGATAGATAGCTCGTCGCCATTACGGGTGAGTATGGTGTCCAAGTTGCCGACGGTCTGAATGTCGTGGATCGCGGCTTTGAATATCTTGCGGTCGGCATCGCGTTTGGCGGGCGGCAGGAAGGTGTCGAACCAGTCCTTGCCGCGCACCTCATCAAGCTGCCTGCCGCAGAGGTGTTCCATATAAGTGTTGAAGCGCACGATGCGCCCCTCGCAGTCCAGCACCAGCACGATGACCTGCGCGGTATCGATCAGCGTTTCGGCGAAATCGCGCTGTTTGCGCATCTCCTGCTCCGCGTTCTTCAGATAGGTGATGTCGCGCGAGATGCCGAACAGGCCGGTCACCTTGCCGTTCGCATCATGCAGCGGGCCTTTGGTGACGAGGAAGGTCGTTGCGCCTTCGGCCGTAGATAATTCCTCTTCTTCAGTGATGGTGCGATTGCCATCGATGACGCGCTGATTGCCTTTGATGACTGTGGCCGCATCCTCGGGTGGAAAGATGCTGGTGTCATCCTTACCCAGAACTTCGGAGGCCGGTTTGCCCACGAACTTCTCGGCAGCATGGTTGAACAACAGATACCGGCCTTGCAGGTCCTTGGCAAAGATCGCATCGTTGGAACCGTCGGCGATGGCGTTCAGTACTGAGGAAAGCTGTTCCTGTTTGCTCAGGTTCTCCTCGGCCTTCAATCGGGCGGATTCGGTTCTGTAACGCGCGTGATGCAGCATCATGCTGAGCAGGCTGACCAGAATGCCGTTGCCAACAAGGGTTGCCAGCTGAAACAGGTCGGCGGGACTCAAGGCCAGCGTACTGCCATTTGTTCTGAAGACGGAAAGCCACAGCGCGACAGCGGAGATCAGGGTGGCGAACAAGCCCGGCCCGAGTCCGCCGAGGATGGCACTGATCAGGATGGGCAACATGAACAGGATCATCAAAGGACGATCATGGAACAAAGGGGAGATGTCGTTGCGTATCAGTAGCGTGATCAATGGCAGGAGGGCTGCCAGCAGATACAGTTGCCAGGCGGGCCAGGATACCAGGCTGCCTTGCAACCTGAAGGAAGTGGCGGCGTCCTGCGGCCACAGGCGTCGGTTCAGCAACAGGTAGAGCAGGCCGGATGTGATGCCGACGAAAAGCAGGCCTTTGAAAGTTTGTGTGAGGTGATGATAAGCCGGATCGGTGAACAACCAGTCGACCACCTCGTCCGAGAGCAGTATCCACAAGCCCGCGAACACCGCATAGAGGAGCACGACACGCGCTGTGTCGAGGTGGGTCATGCGTGCGTGGTCGTTACCTTGCATCGCCGTACTCCGTTTCCTGGTGGTGTCCTCGACAGGAATCGAACCTGTAACTACCCCTTAGGAGGGGGTGGTTATATCCATTTAACTACGAGGACGCTCGTGATTAACGCTAAGTGGCGCGCATTCTAACGTAAAATCCCGCCCTCGCTTGCGCTTGCCGATGGAGATTCGATATGAAATGGCTGATCCTGTTGGGCCTGTTCGCTGCCTTGTCATTGCTGGTGATGCAGATGGCGCGCGCGGGAGAGTTGCCCAAAGCGGGCGAGGCGGCCCCCGATTTTGAATTACCCGACCAGCACGGGGTGATGCACGGTCTGCAGCAGTATGCGGGCAAGTGGCTGGTGTTGTATTTCTACCCAAAGGACGATACGCCAGGTTGTACGCAGGAGGGCTGTGCCTTTCGCGACGATCTGCACAAGTTGACGGCAATGGGCGCGGTGGTGATCGGCATCAGCGTGGACGACAGCGCCAGCCATGCCGAATTCGCGGAGAAATACCACTTGCCGTTCCCCCTGCTGGCGGACAAGTCCGGTGAGGTGGCCGAGCGCTACGGGGCGTTGCTGGATCTGGTGGTGTTCAAGGTGGCCAGGCGTTACACCTTTTTGATTGATGCGCAGGGCAGGATCGCCAAGGTCTATACGAAAGTGGAGACTTCGAGACATTCGACAGAGGTCATCGAAGATTTGAAAGCAATGATTGCGAAAGGGAAGTGATGAAGTATCCGAATGTGAATATCTTTGCCGCATGGTTCTTCATGCCGCAGACCATCTTTATGGGCTGGGTGGCGGCGGCGGGCGGCATGTTGCTCAACGTGCTGGGCGTGGCGACGATAGAGGGTGACATCCCGAGCCGTCTGGTCGGGGCGCTGCTGCTGTTCGCGGGCGTGTTCACGGTCTGGTACATGCAGCGCGGTCTGCCGCCGCAGGGGACAGCGGGCGGCAACGGCTATAAGTTCGGCCACCGCCTGACACTGGTCGGCAACGTGATGGCGGCTTGCCTGTTCGTGTTCCACTTCTTCGCGTTGCAGATCACCGACTACAACACGCATCTGGTGCTGGACAAGTTCACCACCATGTTCGGCTATCTGTGCATGGGGTTCTTCGCGGGCGGTTTCTCTTTCATCTACCAGTCTTCGATGCCGCAGGAAGAGAATAGTTAATGCCCTATATCACGCTGGATAAGGCGAGTCTTGCCTTCGGTCATGTTGCATTGCTGGATCATGTGGATTTCCAACTCGATGAGGGGGAGCGCGTCGGCCTGATCGGTCGCAATGGCGGCGGCAAGTCCAGTCTGCTCAAGGTATTGGCCGGGCAGGCGCATCTGGATGATGGCACGCTGTGGCGTCAAACGACGGCACGCATCTGTTACGTCAGTCAGGAACCGGAGCTGGATCCGAAGGCGACCGTGTTCGATGAAGTCGCGCGCGGTCTTGGCGAGCTGCATCAACTGATCACCGACTATCACCATCTGTCGCATCAGCTGGCCGAGCCGGATGCCGACTACGAGAAACTGCTGGAGGCGATGCAACCTTTGCAGACCGCCCTCGAAGCGCAGGACGGCTGGTCGGTGCAGGCACGCATCGAGACGGCCATCCAGCGTCTGGAGCTGGATCCGGAAGCGTTGGTCGGCTCACTCTCAGGCGGCGTGCGCAAGCGCGTGGCACTGGCGCAGGCGCTGGTGGCTGAACCGGAAGTGTTGATCCTCGACGAGCCGACCAATCATCTGGATTTTTCATCCATTGAATGGCTGGAAGGCTTGCTCAAGGAATTTCGCGGCAGCGTACTGCTGGTCACACACGACCGGCGCTTCCTCGATAACGTGGTCACACGCATCGTCGAACTGGATCGCGGCAAGCTGGCGTCCTTCCCCGGCAATTTCGCTGCCTATCAAAAACTCAAGGAACGCATGCTGGCGGACGAGGCGGTGCTGAACGCCAAGTTCGACAAGGTGCTGGCGCAGGAAGAAGTATGGATACGCCAGGGCATCAAGGCGCGCCGTACGCGCAACGAAGGCCGCGTGCGCCAGCTGGAAGCACTGCGACTGGAGCGCGCGGCACGGCGCGACAAGGTGGGCAAGGTCGAGATGAATCTGGAGGCGGGTGACCGCTCGGGCAAGCTGGTGGCCGAACTGACGCATGTCAGCAAGTCGTTCGGCGAGCGCAGGATCATCAGCGACTTCTCCTGCCGTATCCAGCGCGGCGACAAGATCGGTTTGCTGGGGCCGAACGGCGCGGGCAAGAGCACGCTGCTCAAGATCATCCTCGGCGAGATGCAGCCGGACAGCGGTGACGTGAAGCTGGGTACCAAGATCTCCGTCGCCTATTTCGACCAGTTGCGCGCGCCCCTGGACGACGAGGCGACACTGGCCGCCACCAGCAGCCAGGGTTCGGATTTCATCGAGATCGGCGGACAGCGCAAACATGTCATCAGCTATCTGGGTGATTTCCTGTTCGCGCCGGAACGCGCGCGTTCGCCGGTGAAGAGCTGCTCCGGCGGTGAGCGCAACCGCCTGTTGCTGGCGCGGCTGTTCACCCAACCGGCCAACGTGCTGGTGCTGGACGAGCCGACCAACGATCTGGATATCGAAACGCTGGAATTGCTTGAAGAGTTGCTGGCGAACTATCAGGGCACCTTGTTCCTGGTTAGCCACGACCGTTCCTTCCTGGATAACGTGGTGACGCAGGTGATCGCTTTCGAAGGCGATGGCAAGTTGATGGAATACGTCGGCGGCTATGAGGACTGGGTACGCATGAAACAGTTCGAAGCTAAGAATCGTGTTGCCGTGCAAACACCTGCACCTGCCAAGCAGGAGGCCAAGCCCGAAGTGGCCAAGCCGAAGACTGCCGGCAAGCTGAGTTTCAAAGAGCAGAAAGAGCTGGAAGAGATCCCGCGGAAGATCGAGGTGCTGGAGCGTGAGCAGGAAGATATCGCCGCTGCGCTTGGCTCGGGCACCTTGTTCCGCGACAATCCGGCGCATGCCAAACAGCTGGGCCAGCGCGCTGCCGAGATCGAAGAGCAGATGTTGGATCTGATGACGCGTTGGGAGGCGTTGGAGTCACGCTGATTCGCTTGAAAGGGAGTGGGGATGAAACTGAAACTGTTGATGACTCTTGGTGCTGGGCTGCTGTGTTTGCCAGCCTGTTCCACCAGGCAACTGATCGATATCGCCACGGCCAGCGATCCCCAGCAGGCTTTGCGCCGGGTCGCCACGAATCGCGTGGAAGCCTACAAATACAATCCGCGGCTGCTACTTTCAGACCTGCGTAAGGCCCAAGCGGAATACAACCGCCTGATGGGGAATGTGCAGAAGGAGAGCGGTTCCAAGTGGGGCAAGAAAGAATCCCGTACCCTCCCCAACCGTACGCGCTACGTCAAATACACCGAGAACTACAAGAACCGCGTGGTGGTGGATTACGACGCGGGCAGCGTCCTCATTGAGCATCTGGATGAGGCGAACGTAAAGGAAAAGCTGCGCAATGCCGTGGTGGTGGCCCTGCTGACGCCTAACGATCCCGGCGCAGTCGACCTGTTCTCGGACAAGGAGATATCTCTGAATGGCGATCCCTATCTGGAGCAGATGGTGGCAGACCAGAACGGGAATATATTGAAGTCGCGCGAGGATGTGGAACGCTATGCGGATTATCTGGTGGATAACAGATTCCAATCCCGCAGTATCGATGCCAACGGTACGCGCAAGAACGTGTACTTCGTGCGCTTCAATATGGTGAACTCGCATCTCGACAAACGCGCGGTGCAATATGCCGCCACGGTGCGCCGTCATTCGGAAAACACACAGGTCAGCCGCAGTCTTATCTTCGCCGTCATCAAGACCGAGAGTGCTTTCAATCCCTACGCGGTTTCCAGTGCCCCGGCCTACGGCATGATGCAACTGGTGCCTTCCAGCGGCGGACGGGAAGCCTACCGCAAGGCCAAGGGCGAGGATGTGATGCCCAGCAAGGAATACCTGTTCGATGCGAACAACAACATCGAGTTGGGTTCCACTTATCTGGGGGTGTTGCTCAAGGATAGTCCGCTACGTGAGATACGCAATCCGGTGTCGCGCGAATACTGCGCCATCGCTGCCTACAATACCGGGCCGTCAAATGTGATGCGCGCATTCAGTCAGCTCAAGAGCAGTCGTGAACGGCAATACGATGCGATCAACAAGATCAATGCCATGAAACCGGAACAGGTGTACGACACACTACGCACCAAACTGCCTTATGCGGAGACGCGTGGCTACATCGTCAAGGTGGTCGAGGCGAAGAAGCTGTATGCCGTGATGTGAGGTGTCAATCGTACTTTCTGAGGTATAGCGCGTAGCAGTCTTCGGCGATGGGGCGGAATGAGGATTTCTTCACATACTCCGCGATCTTCAGGTCTTCGCTGACCACATGGTTGGCGACCCAGGACACGATCTGCGGCAGGATGTCCTCCGGGGCTTCCTGCTTGCGATTGATCTGGGCGATGAAAACGTTCAGCACCCCAAGCAATTCGGAATGGATACGTTCATGATCCTCCAGTCCCGGATAATGTAGCTCGGCCATCAGATTCTCTTCACTGAGGACGTGGAACTCGGTGAACTTCTTGATCTCCAGCATGATACCCATGATGACTTTCTGATCCATCCTGCTGGTCAGGGCAAGGTCGAGTTTCTTGAGCAACAGCACCAGCATGCGATGCTGGGTGTCTATCATCTCGTTGCCGATCTCCAGTTCTTTTTTCCAGGCGATTTGCATGATCATCTCCCCTTTTATGTGGATCGTCGCTGCATTGCAGGCGGATTGTACCCTCGCAAGTGTCGCTGTTCACCATCCGGCCGTCATGGGGGCGAGCGGTGCATCAGGCAACGGGATATTAGCGCTTGCCACCCGGGCGTGACAGGGATAGTCTGGTAACACGTCTACCCCCTGACAGGAGGTGTTCCATGACTAACCATTCTCAATCTCTCCCGGTATCCGAGCAGGTCAGTTGCCAGGTCTGCAAGAAAGAAGTGCCGCAATCTTCCGCTGTGGATTACGAGGTCGGCGACTATGTCGCGCACTTTTGCGGCCTTGAGTGCTATGCGCAATGGAAAGGGAATCGCGCTGCAGAAGAAACTTCTGAAGATGATGCCAAGTAGTCCCGAAAGGCGCGGCGCGGTCTAGGGCGCGGATCTTGCCAATATGCGGTCGAGTTGATTCGCGAATGCCTGTCTGTCTTTCTGGTTCAAAGCGGCCGGCCCGCCGGTCTCCACCCCGCTGCTGCGCAGCACATCCATGAAATCGCGCATCGCCAGACGTTCCTTGATGCTGTCTTTGTTATACAACTCCCCGCGCGGGTTCAGCACTTGTCCGCCTTTTGCGATGACTTCCGCAGCCAGCGGTATGTCTGCGGTGATGACCAGATCGCCCGCTTCGGTCATCTCCACGATCTTGTTATCCGCCACATCGAATCCGGCCGGCACTTGCAGGGCGCGGATGAAAGGCGAGGGCGGGCAGTGCAGCAGTTTGTTCGCCACCAGCGTGGTGGACAGTTTGCGCCGATCCGCCGCGCGGAACAGTATCTCCTTGATGACTTTCGGGCAGGCGTCGGCGTCGATGAGTATCTTCATTGGGCGGAGCTGTTACTTGAGGGTAGTCCTTGCCATACGGCAAGTCGGAAGAATAGATAAGGCGCGCATGCGACCCATAGCAGGATGAACGGCCACAGTCTGCCTGCAGATATGTCGTAGTTCGCCAGCAATATCTGCCAGGAATGTCCACCTATGTAGTGGAAGAACAGGAACTCGAACGCTACGGTCAAGGACATCCAGAACAGTCCGGTCTGCCAGGCTTGGCGTGCAGACATGAATGGCCATCTGCGCGCGTACAGAAACATCACCAGACCCAGCAAGACGATGCCGCTGACGGTGGAAACTTGGTGTGCGAGCAGTTCGGGGAGTTGTTTGCCGTAGGTGAAGTCGCGCACAGTTCCGTTGAGAATGGAAAGCAGCAACATCACGAACCAGGCGACAAGGGTTCTTATTGTCATGATTTCAATGGTCTGGTGAGTATCCGGCGAGATTCTTTCTGATTGAGCGTCGCCTCGCGTAAAATCCCTCCCGCACTATAGCGCCACCACCTTTCCATATCCAAATCCATTTTGTCAGCTGAAGTCGAACGTTTCTTTTCCGAGCAAAGCCCGCTGTCTACAGAGATAGCCTCTTTTCGTCCGCGCGAGCAGCAGCGGGACATGGCTATCGCTGTGGCAGAGGCGATACGCGACAACGCCATCCTGATCGCGGAAGCGGGTACGGGCACGGGCAAGACCTTCGCCTATCTGGTGCCTGCGCTGCTCAATGGCGGCAAGGTGGTGGTCTCTACCGGTACCAAGAATCTGCAGGACCAGTTGTTCCAGAAAGACTTGCCAATGGTGCGCGATGCGCTGAAAGCGCCGGTATCGGTGGCGTTGCTGAAGGGGCGCTCCAATTATGTGTGTCACTACCATCTGGAGTTGGCGCAATCGAACGGCCTGTTCAAGACGCGCGAGGATGTGAAGCATCTGGCCAGGATCGTGAACTACGCCAAGGTCACGCAAAGCGGCGACAAGAGCGGGCTGGCGGATGTGCCGGAGAATGCGCCGATCTGGATGAATGTGACGTCGACACGCGACAACTGTCTGGGCCAGGATTGTCCGCAGCACAAGGAATGTTTCGTGCTAAAGGCTCGCAAAGAGGCGATGGAAGCGGACATCGTGGTGGTGAATCATCACCTATTCTTCGCCGATGTGATGCTGCGCGACGAGGGCGTGGCTGAACTGCTACCCGCCTGCAACACGGTGATCTTCGACGAGGCGCACCAGCTTCCTGAAACGGCGAGCCTGTTCTTTGGGGAAAGTCTTTCCACTTCGCAGTTGTTCGATCTGGCCAAGGATGCGCGCATCGAGGCGCTGACATCGGCCAAGGATTTTGCTGCGCTGCCGGTGGCCTGTGATGCTTTGGAAAAGGCTGGGCGAGATTTGCGTCTGGTTTTTAAGCGTGAAGGAAGGATGGCGGCCCAGGCTACTGAGGGTTTCAAGGATTTTGCGCCGACGCTGAAGACGCTGGGCGAGAAGCTGAGCAATCTTTCAGCAATGCTTGAGAAGCAGGCGGAACGCAGCGAAGGGCTGGAGAATTGCTGGCAGCGGGCGCAGGCATTGCTTCAACAATTGAAACATTGGCAAGACGGTGACGTGCCGGAAGCGGTGCGCTGGCTGGAAGTGTTCCACCATTCCCTGCAACTCAATACCACGCCGCTTTCCATCGCCGAGATATTCAAGAAGCAGATCGACGGACATCCGCGCGCCTGGATATTCACTTCTGCGACTTTGGCCGTGAAGCAGAACTTCGCGCACTACCAGGCCGAGATGGGTTTGCAGGATGCACGCACCGCATGTTGGGACAGCCCGTTCAACTATACCGAGCAGGCTTTGCTGTATGTGCCACAGGGCCTGCCGGAGCCGAACACGGACGGTTATACCGATGCGGTGGTGCAAGCCGCCTTGCCGCTGATCGAGGCGAGCAAGGGCAGAGCCTTTCTGCTGTTCACCAGCTTGCGCGCGATGCAGCGCGCCTACGAGATTTTGCAGGCGGAATTCGACCGCAAGAATCTGAAATATCCGCTGATGATCCAGGGCGAGGGTTCGCGCAACGAGTTGCTGGCGAGCTTCCGTGAGCACGGCAATGCGGTGCTGCTGGGCAGCCAGTCGTTCTGGGAAGGGGTGGACGTGCGCGGCGAAGCGCTGTCGCTGGTGGTGATCGACAAGCTGCCGTTCGCGCCGCCGGACGATCCGGTGTTGGCGGCGCGTATCGCCGAGATGAACAAGCAGGGCCGCAACGCCTTCATGGAGTTCCAGTTGCCGCGCACCATCATCAACTTGAAGCAGGGCGCGGGGCGTTTGATCCGTGACGAGAATGACCGAGGGGTGCTGATGATCTGCGATCCACGTCTGATCTCTAAGCACTACGGCAAACGCATCTGGCAGAGCCTGCCGCCTTTCAAGCGCACGCGCGTGGAAGATGAGGCTGTAGCGTTCTTTGCACAGGACCGGGTTACCTAATATGTCGGTGCCATCCTGACCAAGGGCGGCTGTTGTATCGGGTGGCAGGGAAAGTGCATTGACGGGGGTGATGGATTGTTGTCCACTGTGTGCTACCTGATTCGCAACGGTTAAGTCAATGAAGGCTGCAGGGAGTTTCTTTGAAGAACTGATGTTCAGAGTGGATGCGGGCAACTTGGCCGTACGCTCGGAACAGCTGCGTGCACGTCTTAATCTGTTCCCCTATATCGTGTTGGGGCAGGTATGTGCCGAGCCGATCTTTGTTTGGTTGATGTGGGGTTCTGATGTACATCGGGACTTGTTGCTTTGGATCGGCGGCACCTATCTGCTTCACTTGGCCGAGTTCGTGACTTGGCTGAGATATCGTGATCGTATCGATACTGTCAGCGAATGTTTGGAATGGAGTGGTCGATTCCTTTGGTTCTCGCTGGTCATCGGCATGATGTGGGGTTTCGGCACGCTGTTCTTCTTTCCGGAGGCATTGCTGGATCAGGTGTTGCTGATATGCGTGATGCTTGGACTTTCCGCTGTCGCCACGTCGATGAATGCCACACACCCGCCTTCGTTCTATGCCTATCTGCTGGGGTTGATGCTGCCTCTCATCTTTCGTGTGGCCGTCGAGCAAGACGAGACGCATTTTGCGCTGGCTATCATGCTGCTGTTGTTCATGGCAGTTATGCTGGGTGCAGGGCAGTTCCTGGGCAAGCTCATCATGCAGTCCTTGCAGCAACGCTTTGTGAACCAGTCACTGGCGCGCCAGCTCGCGGCACTCAACGACGGGCTGGAGAGCAAGGTGCGCCAACGTACCGAACAGTTACAACAAAAGACCGAGGAAGTTTCCCAGATACGCGACGTCACCATCATCGCGATGGCGACGCTGGCGGAGACGCGTGACAACGAGACCGGCAATCATTTGAAGCGCACGCAGACATACATACGGGCTTTGGCGATGAAGTTGCGTTCACATCCCCGCTTCAGCGCATTCCTCAATGATGAAAGCATCGAATCCCTGTACAAGCTCGCCCCGTTGCACGATATCGGCAAAGTCGGCATTCCCGATCACATCCTGCTCAAGCAGGGCAAGCTCACACCTGAAGAATACGAGATCATGAAGACGCACCCGACGCTGGGTGGCGACGCCCTGGCGGCTGCCGAAGCGAGTCTGCCGGCGCCCAGCCGCTTTCTGCATATCGGACGCGAGATCGCTTCCGGTCATCACGAGAAGTGGGACGGGAGCGGTTATCCCAAGGGTCTGAAAGGCGATGAAATACCCATTTCAGCCCGCTTGATGGCGCTCGCAGATGTTTACGATGCCTTGATCTGCAAACGTGTCTACAAGAAAGCCTTCTCCCACGAGGATGCCGTGGCGTTCATCCTGGAGGGGCGCGGCAAGCATTTCGACCCCGACGTGGTGGATGCATTCCTGTCGATTCAGGGAGAATTCATACAGATTTCAGAAAGGTTCAGTGATTGATGGATACGCGGCTGTTGATGTTGTTGGGTAATGACAAGTCTTTGTATCCGGAAGTGCTGGAAGCGCGCTTCCCGCGCGTATTCAACAAGATCGTCGAGTTGATGGATACCCCGCATATCGACATCTATCTGCAGGATCTGATGGTGGATAAACGAAGCGGGGACCGCGCTGGATTTCCGCCCGAGGCTGCAGCAGAGATCATCCGGCTGAGCAACTATCTGGATAAGTTGCACGGTTCTGACAAAAAGGTCGGCGCATGGGATGAGGTGCCGGAATACAGGCGGCAAGAGCTGGAGAATCTGGGTTATGAATTCAGTCCCGGCGGTTTGATCAAGTCCGTTGAAGAGAACAATCAGGATGCGGTGCAGGTGTTCCTTTCCAGCGGTGTCGATCTTGAAGTGCGCGACGAACGGCACTGGACACCGTTGATGATCTCTTCATTCAACGGCAACGAGGATTTTGCGCTGTTGCTGATCAAGTGCGGGGCAAAGATCACGGCCTGCGACAAGAACGGCTATAACCCGCTGCATTGGGCAGCCTTCAACGGTTACTCGAACGTGATCAAACTGTTGATCGACAAGGGCGCCAATCCGAACACCCAGAGTCAGTTCGGCTGGACCGCGCTGATGCAAGCGGCGACACGCGGTCATCTGATCGCTTGCGCCTATCTGATCTTGCGCGGCGGCGACGTGAACCTGTCCACGGTAGACGGCTGGACGGCATTGCACAAGGCCGCCAACAACGGCCATGTACAAGTGGTTAAGTTGCTGCTGGATAAAGGCGCCAACCGTTATGCCAAATACAGCGATGGGAGGACGGCTTTGGATCTGGCTGAACGTGCGGGTCATCAGGAGATCGTATCCATGCTGAATCCCGGTGGCGCATACGCAGTGTGATCAAGCCGGTAGAGAGGTCAGTACCCAGGCTACACCCGTCAGGGCGCTGAAGAAGAAGGACAGATGTGCCCATGCCCAAACAGCATAGCGCCGAGCCAGTCTGGCTGGCGACAGGTTGCTGAGCAGGAATAATCGATCGTCTTGCGGCTGACGAAGGAAGTGGGTATCCGGCTCATTGCGTACCGCAGTCAGGCGTTTATCCGCTTCCCGCTTCGCAGCCTGTCTTGCCAGCATCCATTCGTCGATGTCCAGGTGACCGTTGCCGTCCAGGTCGAAACGTTTCATCAGGTCGGCGTTGTCCATTTTCCATTCCGCGATGACTTGTTTGATCAGGTCATTTCGGGTGACAGGATTGTTGCTGCCCCCCATGGTCCTGAACTCTCCCAGCGCATATAGATTGTCCTGTTGTATCAATTTCCACTCGGTATAGCGATGGTCGGCTACCTGCCATGTGTCTTTGTGTTGAGTCATGATCTCCGCGCCACGCGGGTCGATCACACAGGTTCCGCTGCCGTCGTTGATGCAGAAGGGCGCTTCACTTTCGCCGCTGGATTCGGTGCGCCATTCGTTCTTGTGGTTCTTGCGCTCCACCTTGTAGCGGTACCACAGGCAAGGCAGCATGGAATATTTGCCGAGTATGGGGTCGCCATGCGGATATGCTCTGCCGACCAATTCGACATAGCCCTGTGCCGCCGACGCGATGCGCGAGGTGGGGGTGCCGCTGATCATGCGGTAGCGGTGCAGCGCGGAATACCACGCAAACACACTGATGAAGGCGATGCTGCCCAGCGTCCACAACCAGCCGTCCCGGGTGCCCAAATGAAAACCGGCGAACAGCAATATCAGCTGTCCGCCGGAGGTGATGACTTGCGCGTATTGTCGCCGCAGGGAGTTCAGCATGACTGTTCTCCGTACGGCATGCCGTTCAATATTAGAAGCGGAAACCCAGTTTGAAGCTGGTTGATTTTGCGGAGCCGGTCTTGTCGAACTCGATTGCCAGGTTGGTCAGACCGAAGTTCAGGTTGGCACCGGCGAACAACTTGCTCTGAGTGAAGCTCTCGGCAGTGAAACCGGTTGCTGCGTCCGGCGTGCTGTTGGTCCATACCTGACCGACACCGGCGTACGGAGTCAGCATGGCGAAACCCTTGGAGATGGAAACGTCCAGGCTCTTGGTATCAAGCGACAGCTGGTTCACACCGGACAGCTTGGTCAGCGCGCCACGCACGGCGACTGCAGGCATGGCGGTGCCACCTTCGATGAAGGCCCAGCGCAGTTCACCACCCATCAGTTTGATGTCAGTAGTGGGTACGGCAGAGTAGAAGGCGCCGATGTCGATGTTGAGCGGCAGACCCTTGGTGATGTGCAACTTGGGGACGTACAGATTGCTGAAGTCGCTACCGGTCAGGCTGTTCCATAGTGCTGCACTTTTTGCCAGTTCGGTCTGGGTGAGTTCCACGCCGACATCGAAGCCGGTGATGCCGATCGATTCGGCAGGGACGACACCTTTGTAGCTTAAAGCAGAGCCGAGGTCTTCAGACACGTTGCGGAAAGATGCTTGTCCGCCAGTCAGATTGCTCAGGTTGATGTTGCCGGCCAGAGCGGGTTGGGCGATAGCCAGTGCTGCAGTCAGTACGAGCAGTTTCTTCATGTTGTGTTCCCTTTAGAAATGATAATTGTTGTCCGCGTCACAAATCAGCCGCAG
>JBDRPZ010000038.1:0-14091 GCA_043826585.1 Pseudomonadota bacterium | reverse complement strand
CTGGCGTGAACGCGGCGACAACAAAAAGGCCCTGGATTACTACAGAAGATCCGCAGCTAGCAATCCGAACTATCTGGAACCCCTCAACAACCTCGGTGCCCTGCTGCTGGAAGAAGACCGCACGCCCGAAGCAGAAGAAGTACTGGCCAAAGCACTGCAGCTCCATCCCGGTTTCCCCGATGCCATATGCAATATGGGTGGCGTGCATCTTGCGCGCGAAGAGAATGAAACCGCGCTGGAACACTACCGTCGCGCTCTGTCCCTGCGACCGACCTATGTCGAAGCTCAGATGGGGGTAGCCAAGACGCTGCAAGCCATGGAGAACCTCAACGATGCCGAGATGACCGCAGTGCGCGCCATTCAGTTCGACGAGAGCAATCCCAAGGCGCACGCCGTACTGGCAGGGATACAGACCGAGCTCTCCAAACCCGAACTTGCCGAAGCCGCATACGAACGTGCTTTGCGCCTCAAGTCGGATAGCAATGATGCGCTACTCGGGCTGGGACATCTGTGTACCGAGAACGGCCAACTTGAACGTGCCCGGGAACTGTTTGAGCGCGCCATTGAGATAAAACCGGATAATTTCGCTGCGCACGTCCAGCTGGTGCAAACCAACAAGGTGCATATCGATGATCCGCATTTTTCCGCTTTGCTGCTGGAAGAACAGAAGATGGCGGAACATTCCGAGAATCATCGGATGTCTCTGCATTTCGCGTTGGGGAAGTGCTACGACGACATCAAAGCGTATGACAAGGCATTTCCGCATTACCTGGCCGGCTGCAGAATCAAACGTGCCCGCATCAGCTATGACGCGCCAGCTGCAGCACGACAATTCTCCGAGCTAAAGGATATTTTCACCAAGGACTTCATCGATCGATTGCGGGGAAGCGGCGATCCATCCGTCATGCCCATTTTCGTGCTCGGCATGCCGCGTTCAGGCACCACATTGACAGAGCAGATCATCGCCAGCCACCCCGATGTGTTCGGCGCGGGTGAGCTTCCGGAATTGTTGCGTATCGCGCATCGTAAAACGCATCCGTCGACCACTTCCTTCCCCGACAATCTGCGTTATCTTGATAGCGACACCCTGAATGCATGGGGGGCGGAATATATCGCCGCTGTCCAGCAGCGTGCACCGAATGCGAAGCGTATCACCGACAAGATGCCCGCCAACTTCTTTGCAGCACCGCTGATCCATCTGATGCTGCCGAATGCGAAGATCATCCACATCAACCGCAATCCGGTGGATACCTGCCTCTCATGCTTCACACGCCTGTTCCAACGCAAGCAGGAACATACCTACGATCTCGCCGAACTTGGACGCTACTACGCGGAATACGCACGGCTGATGGATCACTGGCGGGCTGTATTACCCGAAGGGGCCTTTCTGGACATCAAGTACGAGGACATCGTGGCAGACCAGGAAAAAGAAGCGCGCAAACTGCTCGCATATTGCGAACTGGAATGGGATGACGCCTGTCTCGATTTCCACAAGACCAAGCGCCAAGTGCGCACGGCCAGTGTGACGCAGGTACGCCAACCTATCTACACCAGTTCGGTAGAACGCTGGCGCAAATATGAGCAGTTCCTTGGCCCGCTGCTGGATGAACTGGGCGACCTGGTACCGAACCGCTGATGCCGACCGAACACCTCTCCGACCTCATACTCGGCATCGACCATATCGCACTTGCTGTAAGCGATATCGACGCATCGCTAGCAGTCTATGCAGCGCTGGGATTCCCCCTGCTCGAACGCAGCGAAGTGCATGGCGAACATAGCGGGATGCACTATGCCACCCTCAAGAGCCGCGATGCGACGCTGGTACTGGTGCAGGGGACATCCCCCGCCTCGCAGGTCTCGCAATTCATCGAGCAGTTCGGCACAGGAATGCATCATGTCGCTTTCGCCGTTAGCGATCTGGAAGAAGCATTGCGACGCTCCGTCGCAGCAGGAATCCCGGCCGACACGCCTGTAGTATCGGATACAGGCATACGCCAGACCTTTCTGCATCGGGATGAGAGAACCGGCGTACGTATCGAACTGATCGAGCGGCACGACGCCCCGTTCTCGGAACGCAATGTCGAGCGATTATTTCGCTCACTCGAAGCAAAAGGGCTTTATTGATGCCCGACCATTGGCAAAACTTCGCCAGCCAATGGAACCGCCTGGGTTCGCCGATGCGGCCTTGCGCAGAGGATGTCAGTAATTTTCAGACCGCACTGGGTGACACAAAGGACAGTTGTCTGCTGCTTGGAGTCACTCCCGAGTTTGCAAGCATCACCCCCCGGCTTACCGCCATCGACAACAGCCCCGACATGGTCCGTGCGCTATGGCCCCAGGAAAAGAGATCAGTTCTGGGTGACTGGCTGGACATGCCTTTCGAAGATGCCTCATTCGGCAACATCATCGGGGACGGTTGTCCCGTGCTGCTTGAATTCCCGCAACAGCAAGAACGATTCTTTACGGAAGTTGCCCGCGTCCTCAGACCCGGCGGAAGGTTATTGTTGCGCGCATTCGTCTGCGCGGCGCAGGCAGAAAGTCCGGAGCAGGTATGCCATGAGGCGCGGCAAGGGAACATAAAGGGTTTCCATGCATTTAAGTGGCGACTGTCGATGGCGATCGCCTCCCAAACGCATAACTACACCTTTCCCGTTTCCAATACGCTGCATACCTTCGATGTCCAATTCCCTGATCGCCAGCAACTGGCCGAAATAACGGGCTGGGATATGCAGGACATCGCCACTCTGGATCTCTATCGGGACTCGATCGCGCACTACAGCTACCCGCCCCTTGCACAATTGCGCAATATCTTCCCGCGGGAGCTTGCCGAGATCGGCCTGATGTACGGACACTACGAATTGGCTGAGCGCTGCCCCCTGCTCGTTCTGGAGCGCCGCGCGTGAGATCACTGCAATCTTTACTGGCGCAACTTGAACATAGCCAGTGGCAATCGCCCCAAGCATTGCAGGCGATGCAAATTGAGCGTTTCACGCAACTCGCATCGCATGCCTGGCGACATTCTCCCTTCTTCCGTCTGCGCCTGGAGCAAGCCGGTTTCGACCTCGATCAGGCATGGACACCCGGAGATCTCTCCCGCATCCCGTTGCTGACCCGTTCAGAGTTGATGCTGCAAGAAGAACACATTCGTTGCCATGCACTTCCGCCGGACCATGGTCAGACCTATCGCATGCAGACCTCCGGCTCGACTGGACAGGTCGTGAGTTTGCAACGTACAGATGCCACACAACTCTATTGGCTGGCCTTGGCGATGCGCGAACATCTATGGCACAGGCGCGATTTCTCGGCCACCCTTGCCATCATCAAGGCGACGACCCCGACGATGAACGGCCCCATCCTGGCGGCAAAGATGGGCTGGGGCCCGCCCGCCTCGTTGTTGCTCAAGACCGGGCCCGCATTTGCACAACCGCTATCCATGCCAATCTCGCAACAGACAGACTGGCTGTATCGCATCAACCCGAAATATTTGCTGACCTATCCAACCAATCTGTCCGCATTGCTCGACCTATATGAAAGCGGGAAAGCAAAAGTCCCGGATGCGCTGCAACATGTGCGTACCGTAGGCGAGACACTTCATCCCGGCCTGCGCGAGCGTTGCACGGCACTCGGCAACATCGACATCGTGGACATGTACAGCTCGCAGGAACTCGGGCTCATCGCCCTGCAATGCCCGGAGAGCGGTCTGTATCACACCCAGGACGAGAACCTCATCGTGGAGGTGCTGGATGAAGCAGGGAACCCCTGCGCGGAGGGCGAGATCGGACGTGTCATCATCACCGACCTGCATAACTATGCCACGCCTTTGATCCGCTACGAGATTCGCGACTATGCGGAGGCCGGCCCCACCTGTTCATGCGGCCGCGGACTGGGGACGCTCAAGCGCATCATGGGCCGTCGCCGCAATATGGTGACCCTGCCGGATGGCAGCAAACATTGGCCGCTGGTCGGTGCGCACCGCTATCGCGAAGTGGCCGACATCCGTCAGTATCAAGCTATCCAGCATGGGCTGGATGATATCGAGATCAGACTCGTCGTCTCGCCGCTCACATTGCAGCAGGAAGCAGCGATCACCACCCTCGCCCATCAGGCACTGGGACATCCGTTCAAACTGCGCTTCAGTTATTTTGAGAACGAATTGCCGGGCACCGGCAACGGCAAGTTCGAAGAGTTTATCTCCCTGTTGCACTAGCATATACTCCGCCCAAACGCGCCGTATCACAGCATCGATGCGGCATAGAACAAGAAACAGGAGTAGAGCATGAAGTATCCGCATGAACGCAATGCAAGTGCAGAGATCGCGCGCATCGCGTTGCAGAGATTGGCCCCCCATAAAGCCTCTCTCAATCCCATGAGTTTTGCAGTTTGGTACGAGCACGTATCCGGCATCAATCAGGCGCTTTCCAGCGCGATAGAAAACCTACTGCGCGACCACCCCAAGCTCAACGACGAGCAGATAGAGCAGTTGTATTCCGAGCACGTATCCGAGTGCGGCTCAAAGATACAGATCACATTGCGTGAAGATCTCAAACAACTGCTCGGCAAGCTCAACCTGCTCACCACCGAAGCGGACAAGCAAACCACCCAATATGGCAACACCCTGCACGACTTCGGTGAACGCCTGAAAGATGATGTCAGCGTGTCCGAACTCGACCTGCTGGTGAAAGACATCTCCAAAGACACCGACAGGATGCATGAGTCTATGCAACAGATGCACGACGAGCTGGAAGCCAGCCACCAGGAAGTTGAGCGCCTGAACAAGGAGATGGAGATACTCAAAGGGGCCGCCATGACCGATCCGCTGACCGGCGTATTCAACCGGCGTGGATTTGAGGCGCAATCAGAATCCGTCTTTACCGACCCCGACTTTGCCAACAGCAAAGGCTACTGCCTGCTGATGCTGGACGTGGATCATTTCAAGCATATCAACGACAGTTATGGCCACTTGTTAGGCGACCGAGTGCTTGCCGCCATCGCCCATACCTTGCGCATCAAGATCCAGGGACAGGATATCGTCGGCCGTTTGGGCGGGGAGGAATTCGCCATTCTGCTTCCGAACACCAATCTGGACGGCGCTTTCGCCGTGGCAGAGCACATCCGCCAGGCTATCGAGCGGGGCAAGATCCGCCGACTGGATTCGAATGAGAGTATCGAAGGCATCACCATCTCCATCGGCATCTCGAAAAGACAGAAGAACGAGAAGCTGCAGGATCTGATCGCCCGCGCCGACAAGGCGCTCTACACCTCCAAAAAAGAAGGCCGCAACCGCATCACCGTTCTCGAGTAAGCCCGGGACTCGCTATCCGGCGCGCGCCACGAGATCGATCAAAGCAGACTGTCCGCTATGACCAACGCCCTCGAGAATGACACTGTCGTGTTCACGCAGATGCACAATCTCCATATCGAAACATAAGTCGCGCAGCATCGCTTCGGTGTAGAGATTCTCCAGCTGGGACGGCCCGCCGGTCTTGTATTCAAGCTGGCGCGGCGTATAGCCTTGCAGCAGCAACAAGCCGCCTGGCTTGAGGTGACGTTTCAGGTTCTCGAACTGTGCAGGACGCAGGTCCGGCCCGACGAACTGGATGAAGATGGCCGCGATCACATCGAAACGTTCGTCGCTGCGCCAGCTCAACAGATCGGCCTGCTCGAAGCGCATCGCGACATCACGCGTCCGGGCCAGCCGTTTCGCCTTGCCCTGTGCCACCGGCGAGGCATCCAGCGACAACACATCTAGCCCCTGCTCCGCCAGCCATACCCCGTTGCGACCTTCGCCGTCGGCGACAGCCAGACAGGTCATGCCCGACTTCAGCCTGTCCGCCTGAGAGAGCAGAAAAGCATTCGGCTCGGTTCCGTAGAAATACTCCTCACCGGCGTAACGCTCGTTCCAGATACTCATACACCGCTCCACAGATACCACCACGCGCTGAGCGTGAAGAAGGAAAGGATCAAGCCCACCGCAACCATCAGGTTCGCCAGCGGCGGATCAAGATCATGCTCGCTGGCCACGATGGCTGCCGTGATCATGGATGGCATGGCCGCCTCGAACAACGTGACCTGTATCGCCAGTCCCTGCGCACCGAGCAATTGCACGTACAAAAGATAGATCGCCAGCGGCGCAAGGATCAACTTGAAACCCAACCCCAACGCCAGATTGCGCTTGTGCTCAGCAATATGTCCCAAACGCAATTGCAGACCGACTGATAGCAGTGCCAGCGGTGCCAGCGTGTCGCCCAAGCGTTTCAGCAACACCGTGAACCAGTCCGCGTATTCCACCGGGATCAGCAGGAAGGCAATCACCAGCGAGATGAAAGGCGGGAACATCGCGATGCGCTTCACGATCTGCGCCGCAGTCGGCCGGCCTGAAGAATAGATGCCGGCCACGGTGATACCCAATACCGACAACACGAAGAAAGAACCCAACTGGTCGGCCACGATGGCGGCTGCCAGCCCTTCCTTGCCGTAAAAGGCATCAACCATGGGCAGACCGAAGAAAGAGGTATTCCCCAATCCACCGACCACGATCAGCGCACCTGTCGTCTTGCGCGGCAGATGTAGCCAGCGTCCTAACGACCAGAAGAATGCTGCAGAAAGTCCGAACACGATCCAGGCCATCAGTGCCGTCAGCACGATATCTCCGGACAGATGGATCTCATGGATGTAGAGCAGCGTCAGCGCCGGCAGCGAGACGTGGATGATGAAACTGTTGAGTGTGGCCGGTGCATTGTCCGGCATGCGCCGCCAGTGCCGCAGCAACATGCCCGCGACGAAGCAGAGGATGAGCAGGATGAGGTTGTTCATGCCTCTGCTTGAATGAAGTGGTTCAGTGCTTGATGTTGTCTGAGATGAAAGCCTTCAGCTTCACCACATCCGCATCCATCACTTCCACGCGCTGTGGCAAGTCTTCGATACCGATCATGGATGCCGGACGCTCCGGTTCGCGACCCAGCGCTTCCTGTATGGTCTCGGCGAACTTGGCAGGCAAGGCTGTCTCCAGACAGATCAGCGGCAGTGTCGGACGGCGCTGTTCCAGACCGACTTTCAAGCCATCGGCGGTGTGCGTATCGATCATCACGCCATACTCTTCCCATACCTCGCGGATGGTCTTCAACCGATCCTGATGAGAGCTCTTGCCAGAAGAGAAGTGGAACTTGGGCAGCGCATCCCAGTAAGGGGTGTGCTTGATATCGAAGGCGGGAGTATCGGGTGTGGCACCCGCATCCACCTTGCTCCAGAACTCGCGCACCTTGGCACCGTCGCGCCCGACCAGATCGAACACGAAACGCTCGAAGTTGGATGCCTTGCTGATGTCCATCGACGGGCTGCTGGTCTCGTAGGTGTGCGCCGTGCCGCGCGGACGATAGACGCCGGTGCGGAAGAATTCGTCCAGCACGTCGTTCTCGTTGGTCGCCAGGATCAGCTGACCGATAGGCAGACCCATCATGCGCGCGATATGGCCCGCGCAGATGTTGCCGAAATTACCGGACGGCACCGAGAACGCGACCTGTTCGTCGTTGTTCTTGGTCGCGGCGAAGTAGCCCTTGAAGTAGTACACGATCTGCGCAGACACGCGCCCCCAGTTGATGGAGTTGACCGTGCCGATCTTGTGCGCGGCCTTGTAGGCGTGGTCGTTGGACACCGCTTTAACCATATCCTGCGCATCGTCGAACATGCCGTTGATGGCGATGTTGAAGATGTTCGGGTCTTGCAGCGAATACATCTGCGCGCGCTGGAACGCGCTCATCTTGCCATTCGGCGACAGCATGAACACGCGGATGCCGCGCTTGCCGCGCATCGCGTATTCGGCGGCGGAGCCGGTATCGCCCGAGGTTGCACCAAGGATGTTCAGTTCCTCGTTCTGCTTCGCCAGCGCGTACTCGAACAGGTTGCCCAGCAACTGCATGGCCATGTCCTTGAACGCCAGCGTCGGGCCGTTGGACAGTTCCTGAATGAACACACCCTCGCTCAGTTTGCGCAGCGGAGTGATCTGTGTGGCATCGCTGTCTGGTCGGCCGTTGCTGTACACCTCGGCGGTGTAAGTCTTGCTGACGATGGCTTTCAGGTCGGCTGCCGGGATGTCGGTGGCGAACTTGGACAGCACGGCGAATGCCAGATCGGCGTAGGACAAATTGCGCCAGGCATCCAGCTCTTCGCGCGTCACCTGCGGATACTGCTCCGGCAGATACAGACCGCCGTCCGGCGCGAGGCCGCCCAGCAGGATTTCGGTGAATGTCTTCGCAGGTGCGTTGCCGCGGGTGGAGATGTATTTCATGGCTTTATTTCCCCAACTCTTCCATACGCAGTTTGGTCATCTTGCCCGCGACCACACCCAACCCTTCTATCTTGGCGATCGCCGCATTGATGCGCTTCTCTCGTGTCTGGTGTGTCAGCAAGATGAGGTCGGCCTGTGCTTCGCCTTCGCCCGGCTCTTTCTGGATCACGGCACCGATGGAGATCTGCTCTTCTGCAAGGATGCGTGTGATGTCTGCCAACGCGCCGGTCCTGTCCTGCACGCGCAGGCGCAGGTAATAACTGGTCTGTACGTCGTCCATGGACAATATCTTCAGATCGGACATCGCGTTCGGCTGGAAGGCCAGATGCGGCACACGGTTCTCCGGATCGGCAGTATGCATACGTGTCACATCCACCAGGTCGGCGATCACTGCGCTGGCGGTCGGCTCAGCACCTGCGCCCTTGCCGTAGTACAGCGTGGGGCCGACCGCGTCGCCCTGCACCAGCACGGCATTCATCGCGCCTTCCACATTGGCGATCAGACGCTTGGTCGGGATCAGCGTCGGATGCACGCGCAACTCGACACCTTCATCCGTGCGCTTGCTGATACCCAGCAGCTTGATGCGATAACCGAGCTGTTCTGCGTACTGGATATCGATGGCATCCAGATTGGAGATGCCTTCGATATGCGCTTTGTCGAACTGCACCGGAATGCCGAATGCCAGTGAGGCCAGCAAAGTGATCTTGTGTGCCGCATCCACGCCTTCGATGTCGAAAGTCGGATCGGCTTCTGCATAACCCAGACGCTGTGCCTCTTTCAGCACCACATCGAAATCCAATCCCTTGTCGCGCATCTCGGACAGGATGAAGTTGGTGGTACCGTTGATGATGCCGGCGACCCACTCGATGCGGTTCGCGGTCAGACCTTCGCGCACCGCTTTGACGATGGGGATACCACCGGCGATCGCCGCTTCGAATGCGACCATCACGCCCTTGTCCTGCGCTGCTTCGAATATCTCGTTGCCATGCATCGCCAGCAGGGCCTTGTTCGCGGTGACCACATGCTTGCCGTTGGCGATGGCTTTCATCACCAGCTCCTTGGCTACACCGTAGCCGCCGATCAGTTCGATCACGATATCCACATCGGGATCGCTCACCACCGCGAACGCGTCGTCCGTCACGCGGCATGTACCTTCTGTGATCTTCCTTGCCACATCCAGATTGCGATCCGCCACCATGGTGATGCGGATGGGGCGTCCGGCACGGCGGGTGATCTCTTCCGCATTGCGCTGCAATACGGTGAAAGTGCCGCCACCGACAGTACCGATACCCAGAAGACCTACATTGATTGGCTTGATGCTCATGATTCTCTTTCTCTTAGTTGGTGCCGTGGCGTTTGCGATAGTTCTCGAGGAAGCGTGCCAGACGATTGAAAGCGTCACGCAGGTCGTCCGCATTGGGCAGGAAGACGATACGCATGTGATCCGGGGTCGGCCAGTTGAAGCCGGTGCCCTGCACCACCAGCACACGCTCCTCTTCCAGCAGTTCGAGGATGAATTGCTGGTCGTTCTCGATGGGATATATCTTCGGATCGAAACGCGGGAACAGGTACAGGCCCGCCTTCGGTTTGACACAGCTCACGCCCGGGATGGCGGTCAGCATCTGGTAGGCCATGTCGCGCTGTTTGGCCAGTCTGCCATCCGGCGCCACCAGATCGTCGATGCTCTGGTAACCGCCCAATGCGGTCTGGATCGCGAACTGCCCAGGTACGTTGGAACACAGACGCATCGAAGCCAAGATGGTCAGGCCGTTGATGTAATCCTGCGCGTGTTTCTTCTCCCCCGAGATCACCATCCAGCCGGAGCGATAGCCGCAGGCGCGATAGTTCTTGGAAAGACCGTTCAGCGTCACGAACAGCACATCATCCGCCAGTGAGGCGATGGAAGTATGCTTGGCAGCGTCATACAACATCTTGTCGTAGATCTCGTCGGCGAAGATCACCAGATGGTGCTCGCGCGCGATTTGGATGATCTCTTTCAGGATGTCGTCCGAATACAGCGCGCCGGTCGGGTTGTTCGGGTTGATGATGACGATGGCGCGCGTGTCTTCGGTGATCTTGCTGCGCATGTCGTTGAGGTCTGGGTTCCACTCGTTCGCCTCGTCGCACAGGTAATGGCGCGGCGTACCACCGGCCAGCGTGACCGCCGCCGTCCACAGCGGATAGTCCGGTGCGGGCACCAGCACTTCATCGCCGGGATTGAGTAGCCCCTGCATCGCCATCACGATCAGCTCGGATGCGCCGTTGCCGATGTAGATGTCATCCAGCCCCACGCCCTTGATCTTCTTCGACTGGCAGTAATGCATGATCGCCTTGCGCGCGGCGAACAGACCCTTGGAATCGGAATAGCCGGACGAGTTAGGCAGATTCAGGATCACGTCCTGCTGGATCTCCTCAGGCGCTTCGAAACCGAACGGCGCAAGGTTGCCGATGTTCAGCTTGATGATGCGCTGGCCTTCCTCTTCCATCAGCTTGGCGCGCTCCATCACCGGTCCGCGTATGTCATAGCAGACGTTGGCAAGCTTGGACGATTTCAATAAGGGTTTCACGGTCACTCACTCGAATTGGCCCGGAAACGCGAGCGGCAGCCGATGGTAGAATCCGGCGCAACCCCGCTATTTCCGCAAGGGACGGGATTTTACCTGTGCCAGCCCTGATGCGGCAAACGATTGGAGAGAAGATTTGGCCCTGCACCTAGAGAAAGTCTCACACCTGAAGACCTTCACCGGACACGGGGACGGCTACGTCACCGTCAACGACAAGCGCTACGAGCAGGCCGTGGTCGTCACCGCCCGTACCGTCCACACCGACTGGCCAGCCACCGACTTCGCCAGCCTGACGGCCGAACACTTCGACTATTTCATCGCCATGCAGCCCGAAGTGCTGCTGCTGGGCACCGGCAAACAGCAACAGTTCGCCCATCCGCGGCTGTTCCAGAAACTGATCCAGGCCGGCATCGCCATCGAATTCATGGACACCCCCGCCGCCTGCCGCACCTATAACATCCTCGTCGCCGAAGACCGCAAGGTGGTGGCGGCGGTGCTGCCTTCTTAAGGAGCTGTTATGACCGATGCCCTGAAGAACGTCATCGCCCAGACCGAACAAGTCATCCTCGGCAAACCGCAGCAGATCCGCCTTGCGCTGACCTGCCTGCTGGCACGCGGTCACTTAGTGATAGAAGACATTCCGGGCGTGGGCAAGACCACTTTGGCGCACGTGCTGTCGAGCACGTTGGGCCTGCAGTTCCAACGCATCCAGTTCACCAGCGATATGCTGCCCGCCGATATCCTCGGCGTCTCCATCTACCAACGCGAGAGCGGCGACTTCAAGTTCCATGCGGGGCCGATCTTCGCGCAGATGATCCTCGCCGATGAAGTGAACCGCGCCACACCCAAGACGCAGAGCGCACTACTGGAAGCCATGGAAGAGCACCAGGTCACCAGCGAAGGCGAGACACGCCCGCTGCCCTCGCCCTTCTTCGTCATCGCCACGCAGAATCCAACCAACCAGATAGGTACTTTCCCGCTGCCGGAATCACAACTCGACCGCTTCATGATGCGCATCCAGCTCGGTTACCCCGACGCCACCGCCGAACGCGGCCTGCTGTCCGGCGTGGACAGACGCGACCTGATCGCCGACCTCAAGCCGCAGATGCAGACCAGCGAGCTGTTCGAACTACAAGCGCAAGTCCGCAAAGTGTTCGTCTCCCCCGCCCTACTCGACTACGTGCAGGCCATCCTGCGCCACACACGAGAATCTGCGCGCTTCGTGCACGGCCTGTCGCCACGCGCAGGACTTTCTCTGCTCGCCGCCGCCCGTGCCTGGGCATTGCTGGACGGGCGCGACGCCGTCATCCCGGAAGACGTACAAGCCGTGCTACCCGGTGTAGCCAGCCACCGTCTGCAGAGTGTGCATGACACGCAAGCTTCGGACGGCGAAAAACTGGCGCGCGAACTAATCGAGGCGGTCGCTATCCCCTAAGGGAACGCGATGAAGTTCCCCAACTTTCGCGGCGAGCTCAAGCAGAAGTTCCGTAACTGGGCCTTCCGCCGTACCGTCGAGACCGGCACGGTGCAACTCAACCAGCGCCGCATCTACATCCTGCCCACGCGCCAGTTCTTCGGTTTCGCCTTCGTGCTGGTGTTGATGCTGTTGGGCGACATCAACTACAACCTCAGTATTGGCTACGTGCTCACCTTCCTGCTCGCCACCACCGGCGGCCTGTCCATGCTGTACGCCTTCCGCAACATGGCGCAGCTGGAGATCCATGCCGGCTATGTGGAACCGGTGTTCGCCGGGGAACAAGCGCGTTTCGTGTTCCACTTCAACAATCCCGGTTCGCTGCCGCGACACCAGATACACCTGCACGACGACGAGGGACACGAGACCGTATTCGACCTGCCAGCACAACTCTCCACGCCGGTCGAACTGGCACTGCCTACGACACGGCGCGGCTGGCTGGACAGTGGCCGGCTGACGCTCTACACCCGTTTCCCGCTGGGTCTGTTCAATGCCTGGAGCTACATCCACTTCGACGTACGCGCATTGGTCTATCCAAGACCCGCCCCATCGCAAGCTTTGCCTGTCGCCGCCGCACCAGACGGGAGTGGAAAAACCACGATACGCGGTGACGAGGACTTCGCCGGTCTGCGCAACTATGTGCCGGGCGATGCCATGCCGCGCATCGCATGGAAAGCGTTGGCACGTGAACAGGGCTTGCAGGTGAAGGAGTTCTCGGCGCAGCAGGGACAACAACTGTGGCTGGATTGGTCGCAACTGCCGGACATCGCGCAGGAGCGCAAACTGGAAGTCCTCACGCGCTGGGTACTGGATGCGGACGCACAAGGACTGCAATACGGTTTGCGATTACCCGACGGTGAGGTGATGCCACAGCACGGCCCATCCCATCGTGCGGAATGTCTGCGCAGACTGGCGCTGTTCGGCGGGCCTGCATCATGAAACTAACCGCCCAACTCACTTACGGCCTGATCGCCTGCGTCCTGCTGGTGAGTGCACCGCATGCGGATCATCTGCCGCTGTGGGTCAGTGCCGAATGTGGCGCTTTGCTGTTGTGGCGCGCCTACCTGGCGAGCAGCGGTAAAGCTCTGCCCCCGCGCTGGCTGCTGCTGGGCATCACCCTCCTCAGCGTGCTGGCCATCGCCATCAGTTTCCGTTCGCTGTTCGGGCGCGAGGTCGGCGTCACCCTGCTCATCCTGCTCTCAGCCCTGAAACTGCTGGAGCTCAAAGCGGTGCGCGACGCGACCATCGTGATCTATCTGTCGTGCTTCATCATCATCACCAACTTCTTCTACTCGCAGAGCATCCCCACCGCATTGTTCATGCTGGCGACCTTGCTGGTCATCCTGGCCACCTGGGTACATCTGCAGACTGGCGACCTGGCCTTCAAACCCAGACTGCGCATCGGCGGCATGCTGTTGCTGCAAGCGATACCGTTATCGCTCATCTTGTTCGTGTTGTTCCCCCGCGTGCAGGGACCGCTGTGGGGGCTACCGCAGGATGCCTACGCTAGCAGCGGTCTGTCCGACACCATGTCGCCGGGAAGCATGAGCAAACTGTCTCTGAACGACGCGGTGGCGTTCCGCGTCAACTTCGACGGGGCTGCACCCTCACGCGACCGCATGTACTGGCGCGGCCCGGTGTTGTGGGACTTCGACGGCACGACCTGGCGGCGTGGGCGCAACGCCACCACACGCAATGGCGTACTGGAAGACTCAAGCATGCCACTCAGTTACACCGTCACTCTGGAACCGCACAACAAACGCTGGCTG
>JBDRPZ010000037.1:0-16604 GCA_043826585.1 Pseudomonadota bacterium | reverse complement strand
TTCATCGACACGGCCGAGATTTATCCAGTCGCGCCGCGTGCCCAGACCGGACACCGCACCGATAGAAAAATAGGCAACACGCTGAAGCAACAGCAACGCGACAAACACGTTGTCGCCACACAAATCGCCGGACCACCACGCGGCTTCGGCTGGATACGCGGCGGCCCGCGCGTCAACAAGGAACATATCCACGCTGCTATCGATGCCAGCCTGCAGCGCCTGCAGACCGATTATGTAGACCTGTACCAGATCCACTGGCCGGACCGCTATGTACCGATGTTCGGCGCCACCAGCTACGATGCAGCACAGGACAGAGACGCGACGCCCATCGCCGAGCAACTGCATGCACTGGGCGAACTGGTCAAAGCCGGTAAGGTGCGCCACATCGGCCTTAGCAACGAGACCCCATGGGGGGTGATGGAATTCGTACGTTGCGCCGAGCAACTAGGCTTGCCCAAGATCGTTAGCATCCAGAACGCTTACCACCTGATGAACCGCACTTTCGAAGCCGGACTGGCTGAGGTCTGCCATCACAGCGATGTCGGTCTGCTCGCCTATAGTCCGCTGGCCTTTGGCTGGCTGAGCGGCAAGTATCTGGCCGATCCTCAGGCGCATGGCCGCATCACCCTGTTCCCAGGCTTCGGTCAGCGTTACAACAAGCCCAATGTTCCCGCTGCCACGCAAGAATATGTGCGTATCGCGCAGGAAGCAGGCCTGACACCTGCAACATTGGCTCTGGCTTTTGCCAGGACTCGCCGCTTTACGAGCAGCGTCATTCTGGGGGCGACCACGCTGACACAATTGAAAGAGAATTTGGAAAGTGCAGAAGTGACACTGACCGAAGAAACGCTGACTGCCATTGAGAATGTGCATCAGCGATACCCGAACCCAGCACCATAACCATTCAGAATTCAGGTTAAGATAGGGCAAAATTCGACTCAACAACCCGGAGGAGCTGCAAATGCTGAAGAAAGTGATTGCTGTATTGCTGATCGTACTCGCTGCAGGAGCTTGGCTCTATCTGGATCATCTGAACAAGCAGGAACAGATGCTTGCTGAACAAGCGCGACAGGAGATGATTCAAGCTCGCGCCGAGGCGGCTGCCCGTGCTGCGGCACGCGCCAAGTTCGAGGCCGCACTGACTGAAGCATTCAACAACTGCAAAGCGGATGCAGATATGGCCAATGAAGCATTCCTGACCGAGAATCGCAAGCCAGTCAGACGTAAACCGGGGGAATTCACGATCCCTGAGGAGATCGCTGCACAGGCGGAAGACACCTTGGTTGCAGCCTATGCAGAGTGTCAGCAGGCACACGACACCCGATTCGCACAGGGCTATTAAGCAGCTATCAACACCTTAAGTAAGCGTCGCACCACGGCTGTGGTGCGGCAGTTCCAGATAATGACGGGTCTGCATCTCGGTCAATCGGCTGGCGATGCGTTGCGCTTCGCTGTCATGCCTACCCGTCTCATACAACTCTTCTAAGGTCACAGCAAAGCTAGCAGCCAATTTGACATGGTTGTCGTACAACACATCGATCAACCATGTGAACCTGCGAGCCGCAGCGCCGTTCTCGGTAGCCATTTGCGGAATCCCTGAGATGAGCACCGCCGGATAGCGATGGGCGATATCAAGATAATCCGACTGGTCGTGATGTCCACCGCATAACTCCGCAAAGTCGAACCACACCACTTCACGCGCAACGCGATGTACCGGCATGCGGGTATTGCGCACCTGAATGGACTCCTCTTCCGAGATGGCACCAGCTGTCAAACGATCGAACAGAGAAGCCAGCTGCCTTTCGCTCTCTTCCACACCTCCGAACATAAACAGCGGATCGCGCTCCATCTGCAACAGACGGTAATCGGTATCACTATCCAGATGCAGCACCTTCATCTCGCGTTTGATCAAAGCGATGGCCGGCAAAAAGTTCTGCCGCTGCAGACCGTGCAAGTAAAGTGCATCTGGTTCGATGTTGGAAGTGGTCAACAGCACCACACCGCGCTCGAACAAGGCACCTATCAAGCGACCCAAGATCATCGCATCGGCAATATCATCCACATGAAACTCATCCAGACACAGCAAGCGCGTCGAGTGTGCGATCCGCTCAGCCAGTGCGATCAGTGGATCGTGCGCATGCGCGAGCTTCTTCATCTCGTGATGCACTTCGACCATGAAGTTGTGAAAATGGATACGGCGTTTACGCGTGTAGGGCACACACTCGTAAAAGCCATCCATCAAGAAAGTCTTGCCACGCCCCACTCCGCCCCAGATATACAGCCCCTTGGGCACTTCCGGGCTCAACAAGCTGCGCCCCAGGAACTGATTACGCTTCTGCTTGAACTCGACCAATTGTTTCCAGAATATCTCCAGTTGCTCGATAGCGGCCAGCTGTGGCGCATCGCAAACGATGCCGGAGCGCTCGCATGCTGCCTGATACCAGGTCTTCGGACTGACTAGTGTGTCTGTGCTGAATGTCATTGTTTCGCTTGAATGAACTCCAAAGCGTTATCGTCCGGGTCTCGACAGAACAGCGCACTGCGTCCTGACTGACTGAGGGTGAATGCAACCCCTGCGGACAAGAGATGCGAAGCCAACGCCTTCACGTCTTTCACCTCAAAAGCCACATGATGTTCTCGTCCGCCATGTACCGGGCGTTCAATATCTGCCTCCGGGTTGGGCAGCAGCATCAAGTGGATCTGCTGATTCGGGCCCACGTCATACCACATGCCATCGAAGCTCATTTCCGGTCGTTTGTAGTTCGGTTTCAGCCCCAGCAGTCGCTCATAGAAATCTCGCGAACGTGCCAGATCGCTGCTGATGAATGTCGCGTGGTGGATGCCGAGGATCATGGTTTGAACGGAATGACTTTACTTGCTGCCAGTTTGGCGCGTTGGCGTGCTTCATCGGTATCGTTGCCGGTAGACAATGCCACGCCCATGCGCCTGCGCTCGAATGCTTCAGGCTTGCCGAACAAACGGATGTCCGCACCTGGGACGCGCAATGCCTCCTCCACCCCCTTGAAGGCGATACCCTGCTCGTCCATCTGGCCGTAGATGACGGCCGAGGCACCAGGCTCGCGCAAGGATGCATCCACTGGCAATCCCAAGATGGCGCGCGCATGCAGCTCGAACTCGTTGAAACGTTGCGTGCACATCGTCACCATGCCGGTATCGTGCGGACGCGGGCTGACTTCCGAGAACCAGACGCGATCCCCTTTGACGAACAGCTCGACACCAAACAGGCCGAGGCCGCCCAGATCATCGGTCACCTTCTGCGCGATGTCGCGCGAACGCTGCAGTGCGACCTCGGACATGGCCATCGGTTGCCAGCTTTCCACATAGTCGCCGTGCACTTGCACATGACCGATCGGTTCGCAGAAATGTGTCTCGACCTGACCATTCGCACCGAGCGCACGGACAGTCAGTTGTGTGATCTCGTAATCGAAGTCGACGAAACCTTCGACGATGATCCGCCCCTGATTCACGCGCGATCCGCTGGCCGCGTAATCCCAGGCTGCTTGCACTTCGTCCGGGCCGTCCACTTTGGACTGTCCTTTACCGGAAGACGACATCACCGGTTTGATGATGCAGGGATAGCCGATGCCGCCATCAATCGCGGCTTGTAATTCATCCAGACTATCTGCGAACTTGTAGGGCGAGGTCGGCAACCACAGTATCTCCGCGGCCAGACGTCGTATACCTTCACGGTTCATGGTGAGTTGTGCGGCACGCGCAGTAGGAATGACCCGCGCCAGCCCTTCACTCTCGATCTGTACCAGCATGTCTGTCGCGATAGCCTCGATCTCGGGCACGATGATCTGCGGCTGTTCTTTTTCGATCAGCGCACGCAATGCCGCACCATCCGCCATATTGATGACATGCGCGCGATGCGCCACCTGATGCCCCGGGGCGTTCGCATAGCGATCCACCGCGATCACTTCCACACCCAGGCGTTGCAAGGCGATGATGACTTCCTTGCCGAGTTCGCCGCTACCCAGCAGCATGACTTTGGTGGCAGACGGTGAAAGTGGCGTACCGAGAACGGTGGGTTACATGAGCTGTTCAGAAGGATGAATATGAATGACAGAATTATATCGGAGTAGTAACATTGAAATCCCCTTCCATTGCTAACTTCATTGTATTTTTTCAAAGGAGAAAGAATCATGACGAACATCACGCAACTGCTAGCCGAAGAAGCCGACTCCCTGTTGAACCATCGCTGTGCAGGCATCCCCAAGGAATCGCTGCATGTGCCGGGACCGGATTACGTGGATCGCGTGGTGGCAATGAAGGATCGCAAGACCGGCGTACTGCGCAGTTTGCAGGCACTTTACGGGACAGGAAGACTGGCCAACACCGGCTACCTCTCATTGCTACCGGTCGATCAGGGCGTGGAACATTCCGGTGGCGCTTCCTTCGCCCCCAATCCAGCGTATTTCGATCCCGAGAACATCGTCAAACTGGCCATCGAAGGTGGCTGTAATGGCGTCGCTTCGACACTGGGGGTGCTGGGTTCAGTCGCGCGCAAATATGCGCACAAGATCCCGTTCATCGTGAAGATCAACCACAACGAGTTGCTCACCTACCCCAACGAGTTCGACCAGACGCTGTTCGCCAGCGTTGACCAGGCCTTTGATATGGGCGCGGTAGCGGTGGGCGCAACGATCTTCTACGGCTCGGAACACTCGCGCCGACAGATACAGGAAGTTTCGGAAGCATTCGAACATGCCCACAGCCTTGGCATGGCGACCATCCTGTGGGCTTACCTGCGCAACCCTGCTTTCAAGGTCGGCGACAAGGACTACCACGTCGCGGCCGACTTGACAGGACAGGCCAATCATCTGGCCGTCACCATCAATGCAGACATCGTGAAACAGAAGATGGCCGAGAACAACGGCGGCTACAACGCCATCAAGTTCGGCAAGACCAGCCCCAAAGTCTACAGTGACCTGACAACCGACCACCCTATAGATCTGGTGCGCTATCAGGTTGCCAACTGTTACATGGGTCGCGTGGGCATGATCAATTCCGGCGGTGCATCGGGCAGCAACGATCTGGCACAGGCTGTGCGCACCGCCGTCATCAACAAACGCGGCGGCGGCATGGGCTTGATCTCGGGGCGAAAGGCTTTTCAAAAACCGATGCAGGACGGCGTGGCATTACTGAATGCAATACAGGATGTCTATCTGGACAAGAGTGTGACCATCGCCTGACAGAACGTTTATCGCGGCGACTCAGCGCTCTGTCGCCGCGCTTTCTTGTCCCGCCTGATGCATGCGGCTGGACAACAAGGTGGCCGATACGATCAGGGCTGCCCCCATCCATTCACGCATATCCATACTCTCCGCCGCAAGGAACCAAGCCGAGATAGCTGCCACCACCAGCTCGAACAGGAACAGCACCACCGCACGATTGGCCGCCATATGGGTGACGCCGTATTGCACAGCGAAACTGGTCGTGCACAACACCAGCCCCATCAGCAGCATCAAACCCCATGTCGATAGCGATACCGCCGCCAGCTGCTGCAGCATGCCGCCTTGCCACCATATGAACGGCAGGCTCAGCGTCAGCGTGCCCACCCACTGGCAGGATGCCTTTACTTCAAGAGACAAGTGGGTAGAACGACGCGTCACGACATTGGATAACGCGAAGCCCATACCTGCGGTCAATCCCATCCAGTCCGCAACACTATGCGGTATCGGCAAACCCAGCTCCGGTTTCCACAGCATGATCAGCGCACCACCCAGTGACAACCAAACGATGGCATATCCGTATCTATCCAGCTTCTCGCCCAGCAACCAGTAAGAGAACAGGATGGTCCAGACCGGGGCGAGATAGAAGAGCAGCAACACCCGCATCACATCACCGTACAGCATGCCCATCACATAGCCCAGATTGGCCCAGCCCGCCCCCAGGATGATCAACAGCACCCAACCATTCAGGGAGGCTCGTTCCCGCCAAAGCCGCGGCAGGATGAATGCCCCGCATAACAATGCGAATGCATACGTCATCCCGGTCGCCAAGGCACCGGATATGCCCGCATCTTGCAGCGCACGATAGGGATACCAGATCAATCCCCACACCAGAGCACCGCTCAACAAGCCCGCTACCGGCATGACATTTTGTTTTGTTGGCACTCGCTCGGCCTTTATAATGCGCGCTCTTTCGAGCTTCGAAATTGAAAATGAATCCCGACCTGCAAAAACTCCAGCCCTATCCGTTCCAGAAACTCGCCAAACTGTTCGGCGAAGTCAACGCCAATGCGGCACTCAAACCCATCAGTCTGCATATCGGCGAACCCAAACACACTACGCCGGGATTCATCAAGGATGCGCTGGTCGGAGGTCTTGACGGGCTGGCGAATTATCCCACAACAGTGGGCAGTGAAGCGTTGCGTAACACCATTGCGAACTGGCTGCACAATCGCTATGACATCCCCGCGCCCGATGCCAAGACACAGGTACTGCCGGTGAACGGCAGCCGCGAAGCGCTGTTTGCTTTCGCGCAGGCCGTGCTCGACCGCAGCCAGACCGATCCGGTCGTGGTCTGCCCCAATCCGTTCTACCAGATATACGAAGGCGCGGCGCTGTTGGGAGGTGCCACGCCCTGCTTCCTCAACACGCTGCCCGAAGATGACTTCGCACTGAACTTCGCCCAGTTGAGCGACGAGGTCTGGCAACGCACGCAATTGATCTACGTCTGCTCGCCGGGCAATCCGAACGGACGCGTGATGCCCTTGGCTGAATGGAAGACACTGTTCGAGATGAGCGACCGTTACGGTTTCGTGATCGCTGCCGACGAATGCTATTCCGAAATCTATTTTGGTGATGAACAGCCGCTGGGCGCCTTGCAGGCGGCACAACAGTTGGGACGCGGCGACTACAAGAACCTGGTGGTGTTCTCCAGCCTGTCCAAACGCTCCAACGTACCGGGGCTGCGCTCCGGCTTCGTCGCTGGCGATTCGGCAGTGATCGAGAAGTTCGCGCTGTACCGAACCTATCATGGCTGCGCGATGAACCCTGCTGTGCAAGCCGCCACTATCGCCGCATGGAACGATGAAGCACACGTGATCGAGAACCGTCGTCTGTATGCGGAGAAGTTCGAACTGGCGATCAGAGAACTCGGCCCGCTATTGCCGGTGAGCAAACCGGATGCGGGCTTCTATCTCTGGATCCGCACGCCCATCGCCGATACTGCCTACGCGCAACAGCTCTACCGCGACTATAATGTGTCCGTGTTGCCCGGCAGCTTCCTGGCGCGCGAAGCTGACGGGATCAATCCCGGTGCGAATTTCATCCGCTTGGCGCTGGTCGCCGGGCTGGAAGAGACACAGGAAGCCGTACGCCGCATCACCGAATTCACCAATAAACTCTAACCAGGAAAAAACCATGCCTCAATTGCAAGCCATCATCGAAGAAGCCTTTGAACGCCGCGCCGAGATCACCCCGCGCAATGTGGACGCCCAACTCAAGGAAGCGATCAATACCGTGCTCGAATATCTGGACCAGGGCAAGCTGCGCGTGGCAGAGAAGATCGACGGCGCATGGGTCACCCATCAATGGTTGAAGAAGGCTGTGCTGTTGTCATTCCGCATCGAAGACAACGCCTTCATCAAGGGCGGCTTCACCAACTATTTCGACAAAGTGCCTTCCAAGTTCGCCGACTACAACTCCAAGGATTTCCGCGAAGGCGGCTTCCGCGTGGTGCCGCCGGCTGCCGCGCGTCGTGGTGTTTACATCGCCAAGAACGTGGTGCTGATGCCTTCCTACTGCAACATCGGCGCCTATGTCGATGAAGGCACCATGGTCGACACCTGGGCAACCGTCGGTTCCTGCGCGCAGATCGGCAAGAACGTGCACCTGTCCGGCGGCGTCGGCATCGGCGGCGTGCTGGAGCCGCTGCAGGCCAACCCCACCATCATCGAAGACAACTGCTTCATCGGCGCGCGTTCCGAGATCGTGGAAGGTGTGGTCGTGGAAGAAGGCTCGGTCATCTCCATGGGCGTATTCATCGGCCAGTCCACCAAGATCCTCGACCGCGAGACCGGCGAGATCATCTTCGGTCGCGTGCCTGCGGGTTCCGTCGTGGTCAGCGGCAGCATGCCTTCCAAGGATGGTTCGCACAGCCTGTACTGCGCGGTGATCGTGAAGAAGGTGGATGCCAAGACACTGGGCAAGACCGGCATCAACGAGCTGCTGCGCGGCATCTAAACCCACTCCACCCGGGAGAAGAACAATGATCGTCACACCGCTGTTGCAACTGGCCGCAGACAAACTGGCATCCGACTTGTTCTTCTCCGTCGGCGCACCGATCAACATCAAGATCAACGGCAACCTGATGCCCGTCAATCAGCAGAAGCTGACCGACGAGCAGGTCAAGCAGATCGCCTACGAGATGATGACAAAGGAACAGATCACCGATTTCGAGGAGCATATGGAGATGAACTTCTCCTTCCGCGTGCCCGATATCGGCAACTTCCGCGTCAACGTGTTCCGCCAACGCGGCAGCATCGCGGTCGTCATCCGCTATGTGCGCAACAACATCCTCAACATCGAGGATCTGCATCTGCCATTGGTACTTAAAGAGCTCATCATGGAGAAGCGTGGGCTGGTACTGATGGTCGGCGCGACCGGCTCCGGCAAGTCCACCACGTTGGCCGCCATGCTGGAACATCGCAACCGCACCCAAACCGGTCACATCCTGACCATCGAGGACCCGCTGGAATACATGTTCCATCACGGCAAGTCCATCGTGAACCAGCGCGAGATCGGTACCGACACCGAGGATTACGGTAATGCCCTGATCTCGGCCATGCGCGAAGCGCCGGACGTGCTGATGATCGGCGAGATACGCGACCGAGAAACTTTGAAACACGCGTTGATCTTCGCGCAGACCGGTCACTTGTGCCTGTCCACGCTGCACGCCAACAATAGCTATCACGCGCTCAACCGCATCGTGAACTTCTTCCCCTACGACGCGCGCCAGAGCATCTTGTCCGATCTGGCGATGTGTATGCGTGCAGTGATCTCGCAGCGTCTGGTGCGAAACACGCAAGGCAAGCAGGTACCCGCCGTGGAAGTGCTGCTCAACTCTGCACTGATTGCCGATCTGATCAAGAACGACCAGATCGACAAGATCCGCGAGGCTATCGAACAAAGTGTGTCGCATGGCTCGCAGACCTTCGAGCAGGCCTTGTACAAGCTCTACAAGTCCGGGCAGATCACCAAGGAAGAAGCGCTGAAGAACGCCGACTCCGCCAGCAACCTTTCTTCGCTCATCGACTATTCAGTGACCAACAAGATGAAGGCGTTTAATCCCGCGGAGCAGCCACATCAAACCACTGCACCCAGTTCTCCTGCCACGAATTTCGACAGTATCAAGCTGAACATCGAAATGCCGGGTACTGATTCATGATGAAACTGTACGGCATACCAAATTGCGACACGGTCAAGAAAGCGCGTGCAGCTTTGGCCGCACGCGGTGTCACGTATGAGTTCCACGAATTCAAGAAGCATGGCGTGACCGAAGCCATGCTCTCCGGCTGGCTCAGGCAAATCGGCTGGCAGAAGTTGTTGAAGAAGACCGGACCGACCTGGGGCAAGCTGCCGCAGGAAGTGAAGGACTCTATCAAGGATGATGCTTCCACCCTCGCCCTGCTGTTGCAACACCCGAACATCATCAAACGCCCGGTACTGGAAAAAGACGGCAAAGTGCTGGCGACCGGATTCAACGAAACAGAATATAAAGAATTGAAGCTATGAGCAGCACACTGCAACTGACCAAACAACTCATCTCGCGCAAGTCCCTGACACCGAATGACGACGGCTGTCTGGACATCATCGGTGACCGTCTCTCCCCGCTGGGATTCAATCTGGAGCTGATGCGCCACAGCGAAGTGGACAATCTGTGGGCACGCCGCGGCGATGCCGCGCCACTCGTCTGCTTCGCCGGCCATACCGATGTGGTGCCGACCGGCCCGGTGGAACGCTGGGACAGCGACCCGTTCACGCCCACCGTGCGCGACGGCATGCTGTACGGACGCGGCACCTCCGACATGAAAGGTTCGATCGCAGCCTTCATCACCGCCACCGAGCGCTTCGTCGCCGAGCATCCTCAACACAAGGGCAGCATCGCCCTGCTGCTCACTTCCGACGAGGAAGGCATCGCGGTGGACGGCACGGTGCGCGTGGTGGAAGAGTTGAAAGAACGCAAGCAAGGCATCGACTACTGCATCGTGGGCGAGCCGACTTCGGTGAGCAAGACCGGCGACACCATCAAGAACGGACGCCGCGGTTCGCTGTCCGGCACCTTGACCGTCAAGGGTGTGCAGGGGCACATCGCCTATCCGCATCTGGTGAAGAACCCCATACACATGGCAGCACCGGCCGTCGCCGAACTGGCGGCGACCGTATGGGACGAAGGCAATGAATATTTCCCGCCGACCTCCTTCCAGATCTCCAACATCAAGGGCGGCACGGGAGCCACCAACGTCGTGCCCGGCACGGTGGAGATCGTGTTCAACTACCGCCACTCCACCGCCAGCACGGTGGAAAGCCTGAAATCCAGACTGCTGGCCATCCTCGACAAGCATGGTCTGGAATACGATCTGGAATGGGAGAACTCTTCCGGCAAGCCCTACCTCACGCCGCATGGCGATCTGGTGGATGCCGTGGCTTCCGCCATCAAGCAGGTCACGGGACTGGATACGGAACTCTCCACCAGCGGCGGCACTTCGGATGGCCGCTTCATCGCTGACATCTGCCCGCAGGTGATCGAGCTGGGCCCGCTCAACGCCACCATCCACAAGGTCAATGAATGCGTGCCGGTGGCCGATCTGAATGCGCTGTCCGAGATCTACTACCTGACGCTGTGCAAACTGTTGGCTAAATAGGAGTCATCCAGATGGACATCAATCATTTCTCCGAGGCCAGCACCTCGCTCCGGACGGTGCGCGACTGCTTCCGTTTCGCCATCAGCCGCTTCAACGAGGCCAAGCTGTTCTTCGGTCACGGCAGCGAGAACGCCTACGACGAGGCCGCCTACCTCATCCTGCACACGCTGCACCTGCCCCTCGAAGAGCTGGAACCCTTCATGGATGCGCGTCTGACGCAGTCAGAGATCTACGAAGTGCTCAACATCATCGAGAAGCGCGTCGACCAGCGTTTGCCAGCCGCCTATCTGACACATCAAGCCTGGCTGGGTGAACACTCTTTCTATGTCGATGAGCGCGTCATCGTGCCGCGCTCCTTCATCGCAGATCTATTGCGTGAACAACTGTTCCCCTGGATCGAAGATTCCGAGCAAGTGAATAGTGTGCTGGATTTGTGTACTGGCAGCGGCTGTCTGGCCATCCTCGCAGCAGAAGCCTTCCCGCATGCCATCATCGACGCTGTCGATCTGTCCGCGGACGCATTGGATGTCGCCCAGTACAACGTGACCGACTACGGTCTGGACGAGCGCATCGAACTGATCGAGTCTGACCTGTTCGAGAAAGTGCAGGACAGGAAATACGACCTCATCATCAGCAACCCGCCCTATGTCGATGCGCCATCCGTCGCGGCGCTGCCGCAAGAATACAAACACGAGCCGGAACTGGCGCTGGGCAGCGGTAAAGACGGGCTGGATGCCACGCGCATCATCCTGCAGCAGGCTGGCGAGCACTTGAACGAGAACGGCATACTGGTGGTCGAGATCGGTCACAACCGCGATGTGCTGGAAGCCGCCTATCCGGATGTGCCCTTCACCTGGCTGGATGTCACGGCGGGCGGTGAATTCGTATTCCTGTTGCACAAGAACGATCTTCCTTGATGTCTGTAGATCACTACGAGAACTTCCCCGTCGCTTCTGTTCTCATGCCCCGCCGCTTGCGCAAGCCGGTGGCGGCGATCTATCACTTCGCCCGCGCAGCTGACGACATCGCCGATGAAGGCGATCTGAGCGATGAAGAACGCCTGCGACAACTAGACGAGTTCCGTGATGAGCTGACGCACATTGCCAACGGTGAGACACCGTTGCTGCCGCTGTTCCAGCATCTCGCCGGCGAGATACATGAACATGCCCTGCCCATGCAGCCACTGCACGATCTGCTCGATGCTTTCTCGCAGGATGTGGTGAAGAAACGTTACAACGATTACGACGAACTGCTGGACTACTGCCGCCGCTCTGCCAACCCGGTGGGCAATCTGCTGTTGCATCTGTATGAAGACGCCACACCGGTGAACATCGGCTATTCCGATGCCATCTGCACCGCGCTGCAACTGATCAATTTCTGGCAGGACGTTGCCAAGGACTGGGCGATAGGCCGCGTCTACCTGCCGCAGGAAGACCTCGCCCGCTTCGGCGTGAGCGAAGCGCAGATCGCCGAAGCACGCTGCGACGACAACTGGCGGGCGTTGATGAAATTCGAGGTGGATCGTGCCCGTGCGCTGATGTTGTCAGGCAAACCGCTGGGCAGCATCCTCACTGGCCGCATCGGTCTGGAGATGCGCATGATCATTCAGGGCGGGCTGCGCATCCTCGACAAACTTGAGTCTGCGGACTACGACATGTTCAACAAGCGTCCGGTTTTGAAGCCTTACGACTGGGTTATCATGCTGGCCAAATCCGCCCCCTTCTGAACCGCAATGAATCCATACGAATACTGCCAGGACAAGGTCAAGCAAAGCGGCTCCAGCTTCACCAGCAGCTTCCGCATCCTCAGTAAAGAGCGACGCGAAGCCATGACGGTGCTGTACGCCTTTTGCCGCGAGGTGGACGACGTGGTCGATGAATGTTCGGATGCCAATGTGGCGCGCACCACGCTCAACTGGTGGCGCAATGAAGTGGCAGCGATCTATGGCGGCAAGCCTACGCATCCTGTCTGTCAGGCACTGATTCCCGTCGTGCAACGCTATAACCTGCCGCAGGAACACCTGCTGGAAATCATCGACGGCATGGAGATGGACCTCGACCAGCCGCGCTATGCCGATTTCAAATCGCTCCAACTATATTGCTACCGCGTCGCCTCCGTGGTCGGTCTGCTGTCCGCCCAGATATTCGGCTACACGGACCGCGAGACCCTGAAATACGCGCACGATCTCGGCATCGCCTTCCAGCTCACCAACATCATCCGCGACGTGGGTGAAGACGCCCGTCGCAACCGCATCTATCTGCCGATGGACGAGATGCAGCAGTTCGGCGTGACTGCTGCCGACATCCTCAATGCCAACGAGACCGACAACTTCCAGAAGCTGATGGCGTTCCAGATCGAGCGGGCACGCCGTTATTACCAGCAGGCGTTCGACCACTTGCCTGCCGCCGATCGCAAAGCCCAGCGTGCCGGACTGATCATGGCTGCCATCTACCGTGCGGTACTGGATGAGGTCGAGCGCAGCGGCTGCCACGTACTGAAAAAACGCGTCTCGCTGGGGCCGGCCTACACGCTGTGGCTCGCCATCAAGGCATGGCTGCAGAATTGAAGGTCGGCATCATCGGCGGCGGCTATGCCGGTATGGCTGCTGCTGCCGAGCTCGCTGCCGCCGGAATTCCCGTTATCGTATTCGAGAGCGCCAAACAACTGGGCGGGCGGGCGCGTGGTGTCGATTACCACGACACGCAACTCGACAACGGCCAGCATCTTCTACTCGGCTGTTACCGCGAGACGCTGCGCCTGATCGAACGGGTCGGCGGTGTTGTCGAACGCGATTTCCTGCGCCTGCCTTTGCAGCTCGACCTGCATCACCACCTTGAGTTGCGCGCGCCCAGCTTGCCTGCCCCGCTACATCTGCTGTTCGCGCTGCTCAATGCCAAAGGTCTGAGCTGGCGCGAAAGGATCAAGGCTGCCCGCTTCATGCTCGCCTTGCGCGTCATGGACTTCCGCTTGCCGCAGGATATGACGGTTGCCGAATTGCTCGAACTGCACGGGCAAGATGCCGGCCTGACGCTGAAGTTCTGGGAGCCGCTGACCATCGCCGCATTGAACACCCCGATCAGCAAGGCCTCCGCACAGGTGCTGCTGAACGTGTTGCGTGATGCGCTGAATCGCAAGCGTGCCGACAGCGACATGCTGCTGCCCCGACTGGATTTCACATCGCTGTTTCCGCAGCGTGCTGCGGCCTTTGTCGAACGGAATGGCGGAACAGTGCATCTGTCCTGCGGTGTGGAAGCCATCGTTCCCGATGGCGGCGCTATCGCGTTGCAGACTGCGCAAGGCACACAACGATTCAGCCATGTGATCTGCGCAGCCTCCCCCGCAGTCGCTGAAAGACTGCTGAGCCCCTTGCCTGAGCTGACGGATACGGTGCGTCAGATAGCCGCGCTGGAACACCAGCCTATCTATACCGTGTATCTGCAATATCCCGCGCAAGTACGTATGCCGCACCCCATGATCGGCCTGCACCAGCGCTTCAGCCAGTGGCTGTTCGACAAGGGACGTATCGCCGGGCAGCACGGGCTACTGGCTGCCGTGATCAGCGCGGAAGGCATCCACCAGCAACTGGATCAGGATGCGCTGGCCGAGAAAGTGGCCGTTGAGTTGCGCGAGGAGTTCGGCATCGTTGAAGTGCCGCTTTGGAGCAAGGTCATCGCCGAGAAACGCGCCACCTTCTGCTGTGCACCGAATCTGCGACGTCCTGCACAACAGACCGCCCTGCCCCGCCTGTTGCTGGCGGGGGACTATACGGCGGGGGAATATCCGGCGACCCTCGAAGGCGCGGTGATGAGCGGCATCGGCTGTGCCCGATCGCTCTTAGCTCAGTAGCGATAACTCAAAGCCAGATAGGCGGTATCCAGATAGCGCTGCGTGACGATGGGACTCAGTTAGATCGAATCGTCCAGCCGCTTATGCCGAACATAGGCATTCAGATGCCAGTTCCGGCTCAGACCGACATCCATGATCAGGGCGATGAAGGTGTTGACGGCGGAGGCTGGCGCATAGCTGGCGAATCCACTGCTGATCGCTTCCTGTTCCGACACGCCGTAGTAATAGCCTGTGTAATCCGCCGACTGGTAATCGACCCCGAGCAGGGGATAGAACACCGCGCCTGCCGCCGTGAACTTTGCCCCGTAGATCAATTCGACCCAGTTGCCTGAAGATTTGTTGATGTCGTGGAACACATTGAAGAACACCCCGCCCAGTGGTGTCACTTGCAGCGTCCCCAGTCCGACCGGCAAGGAAGACTGGCGCGTGGATAGCCCGTTGAGGACAGGATTATCCGTTCTGAAACCATCCTGATTGAACCTTGCGATCACTTCCAGATGCCCATAGCCGATCTCTTTCGTCTTGTAACCAAAGGTATCCACACGCGCAAAGAGTCTCCCGTAGGTGAAATCCAGATACGGCAGGACGGATAGATCGTCTTGCACGCCCGCGACGATGGCGCATGTGGAATAGCCTGCCAGTCCGACATCACCCTGCAGACGGCCTTCGAGCATCTCCGCAGCTGACGCATGCGTATCGCCCCACATCTGCCATAGCAGGAAAATCCAGACAGCATGCTTCACATTGCGCCCCTCTCTGAATGAACACGCCTGCCGGGCCGGAAGTAGCGCGTGTTCTCGTAATAGATCTCATGTTCGTTCTCTGCCGCCCAGCCCGGTATGCCGAGCAGCGGCACGGGCGTCAGCTCATGTGTCGTCAAGCAATGACCCGGATCATCCAGATAGCGGGCGATCAAGTCATCCAGCTTGCGCAGGCGCTGCGGCAGCGGCAGATCGAAGAAGTCGCGCTCCACTTTCAGCAACAACCCTTGTCCGGTCAGGCCAATGTAGGGGTTGAGCAATTTTTCATACAAGCCGTGACCGAACAGATAGAAGTCCATGCTGCGGCCTATCTCGGACCGTCTCTGCCAGAACAGTTGATTCCAGGAAAAACCGCGCAACAGGTCGGCCATGCTGTCATCCGCATAGGGCACGACCACGCCAGATTCGTCGAACAGCGTGTTCATGTCACGTACCGCACCGCGTTCGCTGCGCCCTTCTTCATTTAATCCCGAGGTCAGCGCCGCGTAATGGCGGGCATTGATAGCACGCTTGGCGGCGGGGAAAGCAAACCAGACCAGGGCATTGAACAGGTCATGCCAATTCTCCTCGCGGGTCTGTACTTCCCCCTGCAAATAGCAACGCGGTTCGTAACGGGCTTCGAAAGGCAAACTGCCGTAGTCCTGCGGCACGAAACGCAGCGGCATACCGTTACGCACGCAGATGGCATTTGCTCCGCCCGGCAGTAGCGCGTTGTAGTCCGCGAGCGTTGGAAAATGTTCAGTCGGCAGACTTGCGATAAGCGCTTGCAGGGGGCGGAATGCGAACGATTCGAGCATGCTGTCCCGCTGCCATGGATGGTCGATCTTCATAGCCTGAAGTCTAACGATGAAGGCGCGAGGTGCGCCACCAATATTATTGGAAAGGTCTATCGCTCCCACCCTTCCCGGCGGGACAGGAAGGAAAGCCGCTTCACGCAATTTCATATTCAGCAAGCACGCGACTCAAGACAGGGCGAGCGTCATGTGATAAGTTTCGCGCAAGTGATTACCCGCGGAGGTTGCAATGGATGAGAATGATGCGATACAGGCCAGTCTAGTCAGCTTCACACAGCGTCTCGACGATGTCGCTTCGGATAGTTTCAA
>JBDRPZ010000036.1:0-5282 GCA_043826585.1 Pseudomonadota bacterium | reverse complement strand
CCGGTGATCACTACCTGCCCCATGTCACGTGCCGGATCGACACCCGCATCCATCAGCATGGCCACCGGATAGACGAAGCTCGATGTCGAATTCACATCGCCCAGTGCCAGACGCGCACCTTTCGTATCCTTCAGGCTTTTGTAGGAAGAGTTGGTGCTGGCGAAGATGCCGGAGTGGTACACGGAAGCACCCTTGTGCACGGCCACAGCCAGCAACTTGGCGCAACCTTTGTCACGCACCGGGATGTAGCTGGCCGCGCCGAAGAAGGCGATCTCTGTCTGCTTCAGACACATGGCTTCCATCACTGCGCTGTAGCTCTGACCCACGCGGATGTCGAAATGCAGGCCGGTGGATTTGGTCACCGCGTTGAAGATCGGCACGAAGTCAGCCTTGGTGCCGTCTTCGGTACCGCCGTCTGCAGGGATCAGCATGACGCGCAGGGGATGTGCCTTGCTGCCGTCCCGCATGGCGGCTGCCATGCTCTGGGGTGCGACCATCGCGGTGCAGACCAAGGCTGAGAGTAGGATTTGCTTGAGGTTCATTTGTGAGACTCCTGTCTGGAAAGATAAAAAGGTGCTACTGGGTCGGGGTGATGCAAAGTTGGATCCGGTCGGCCCGGAACCGTGTGATGGCGTACTCGACCGGTGTCGCATCGTGTTCGAGTACGTTCAGACTCTTGACCCGCAGCACGGGCCGTTGCTGGGTGATACCCAGCAGTTTCGCGTCGTCGCCCTGCGGCATGACGGCTGTGACCAGACTCTCGGTGCGTCGCAGATTCCCGCAGTGCAGGTTCAGCAAGGCGTGCAGTGAACCCGATTGATAGTCCTCCAGTAGTTCGCGGTACGGATTCAATGGCAGGAAGTGCGAGATCACACAGAACGGCAGACCGTCCGCGATGCGTAAGGTCTCTATCCACAGCACGTCTGCATCTGTTTCGATATTCAGGTTGTGCGCCACACCGGCGGAAGCCGGGGCGACCATCTTGCGCACCACGCGCGAGTCGGTGGCGATACCGATCTCGCTGAGGGTTTGCGTGAAACGGGTACCGCTGCCCAGTTTGTAATCCAGCAGCCGGTCGGTGATGAAGATGCCCACGCCGTGCTGGCGTTCCAGCAGGCCCTCCACGATCAGTTCGTCCACGGCGCGGCGCAGGGTGTGACGGTTCACACCGAAGCGCGCGGCCAACTCGCCTTCTGCTGGCAAACGGTCGCCGGGCGAACCCTGGCGCACGTATTCGCGCTCCAGCACTTCGGCGATCTGTGCATACAGGGTGATTCCGGTGTCGCGGTCTATGGCGTACAAGCTCATGACGGGTAGATGTCTAGATATGTAATACGAGCATCTTGCCAAGCGAATATTTCTTGCCAGTGAATTGTTTGTTGCAGTTCCGTAACAAACCGCCGCTTCAGATCCGGGAACTAAAGATGTCCTGCGGCAATGGCATTCGATGGCGAAGTTCGCGCGGACGCAGCAGTGCTATGCGCCGGCGGATGGCGGGATCGTCGGCATGCGGGTTGGCATCCCACACCGGTTCCTCGCCGGTGAGGATGCGGTCGATGTGCGCGAGGCGCACGCCGGTCTGTTGCAGGTAGTAGTTGAAGCGGCGCGGCATGCCGCTGTCGAACATCTGCGCGCCGCGATGGCACAGCTGCGACAGGCGGCTGACGCGCAGCAACTGCTCGGCAGCGGACAACATGGCGATGCTGCGTGTGGCGATGGGCTGCGGGCAGTTGAAATGTTGCGCGACATATTCGGCCAGCTCGTGGCGGTGCGTATCCATCAGCTCGCCCGGCGCGGCGAACAGCTGATCGCGGATGTGCATGTCCATCGCCCATTCGCAGGCGGCGTGAGTGAGCACCGGCACGTTGCCCCACAGTTTCTCGTGGGCGGGCACGAAGTGGTTGTGCGCGATCACATCCACCAACAGGTGGCTGACGAAGCCGAGCGACAGCGCGTATTCCTCGTCGCTGCTGGCGTCGTCCAGCAGCTTGCGCGCGCGTTGCCACTGGTGGGTGGTGGAGAACGGTTCTCCCCAGGATCGGTCGCTCCACAGCGCGAGGTCGGGCAGGCAGGCCCCAGCCAGCACCAAACGGGGATAGGCGAGCACGGCCTTGCGGAAGCGCGCATCGGTGAGCGGCACCGCCCACAACAGCATCTGCGCGAAATAGACATGGGTGTACAGCCCCCATGCATTGGCATCCGCGCTCCACAACAGCAGCGGTATCCACCAACGCCAATGTCTCATCGCAAACTTCATGGCGCGCAGTATGTGGACGCCACATGAAGCTCAGATGACAAGTGCGTGAGATTTTGATGAATTCTGCGAGTATCATCCGCCCATACATTTCCCTTGGACTCGAGGCAGGCATGGCGGGCGTATTGGCAGGTGATATCGGCGGCACGAAGACGCGACTGGCTCTGGTCGAAGTCAAGGGCACGCAAGCGAACATCACCAGCGAACGCGAATTCGTCAGCGCCGACTACGCCTCTTTCGATGATCTGCTGGCCGAGTTCATGGCCGCTGCCGGTGTCGTGCAGTCCGCCGCCTTCGGCGTCGCCGGGCCGGTACACAAGGACACCGTACAGACCACCAACCTGCCCTGGCGCATCGAAGCCGATGCTTTGCGCCAGCGTTTCGGTTTCGCCAACTGCCACCTGCTGAACGATCTGGAAGCGACTGCCTATGGCCTGCCAGCGTTACAAGCGGACGACCTGTTCACCCTGCATGCAGGCGACCCGCATGCACACGGCAATCGCGCCATCATCGCCGCCGGGACCGGATTGGGTGAGGCCGGGTTGTTCTGGGACGGCCATACGCACAGACCCTTTGCCACGGAGGGCGGACACGCCAGCTTCGCCCCGCGCAATGCATTGGAACTGGATTTCGCGCACAAACTGGGCGAACGTTTCGGCCATGTGAGCTGGGAGCGTGTGGTGTCCGGTATGGGCATTCCCGACCTGTACGATTTCCTGCTGGCGCGCCAAAGTGGACACACGCCGGACTGGCTGGCACAAGCGATTCAGACAGAAGGCAAAGCAGCGGCTATTTCCAATGCCGCCTTGTCGGAACGAGATGCCTTGTGTACCGAGACCATGCACCGCTTCGTTAGCCTGTACGGTGCGGAGGCGGGCAATCTGGCACTGAAGACCATGTGCAGTGGCGGCCTGTATGTCGGCGGCGGCATCGCGCCCAAGATCATGCCTTTGCTGGAAAGCGGCCCCTTCCTCAATGCCTTCCTCGACAAGGGGCGCATGCGCCCGCTGCTGGAAGCGATGCCGGTGCGCATCATCCTCAACGACCGCGCCGCGTTATATGGCCCGGCCCTTTTCGCCGCGCAACGGCAGGCATAGAATGCCGCGCCACAGGAGGTGCTAAAACAGCCATCATGAAACAAGCAATACTCGCCACGATCTCGTCCTACTTCCGTCCCCGTCTGATCGATTCCCTGCACGACTACGACAAAGCCAGATTCAGAACAGATATCTCCGCCGGCATCACCGTCGGCATCGTCGCCCTGCCGCTGGCCATCGCTTTCGCCATCGCTTCCGGCGCAAAACCCGAAGCGGGCATCTTCACCGCCATCATCGCCGGCTTCATCATCTCCGCCCTCGGCGGTTCGCGCGTGCAGATCGGCGGACCGACCGGCGCGTTCATCGTGATCGTGTACAACATCATCCTGCAGTACGGTTATGCCAACCTGCTTATCTGCACCATGATGGCGGGCGTGATGCTGATGGCGATGGGACTGTTCAAGCTGGGCAACCTGATCAAATATTTCCCGCGCCCGCTGATCATCGGCTTCACCAACGGCATCGCGGTGCTGATCATCTTGAGCCAAGTGAAGGAATTCTTCGGCCTGCAGATCGAGGTGATGCCCGCCGACTTCCTTGGCAAGCTACGCACCATCTACGCGGCCATCGGCAGCATAGACCCGCTCACCGTGACGTTGGCCGTCGCCTCGGCCTTGCTGATCTGGTTCTATCCCAAGCGCTGGGCGCAGAAACTGCCCTCGCCCATCGTGGCCTTGATAGGCGGCACGATATTGGTCGCCTTGTTCAATCTGCCCACCGAGACCATCGGCTCACGGTTCGGCGGCATCCCGCAGGGGCTGCCCAGCTTCGAATTCCCGGAGCTCACTTTCGCCACCCTGCGCCACCTGTTTGCCCCGGCGATGACCATCGCCCTGCTGGGCGCGATCGAGTCGCTGCTGTCGGCGGCGGTGGCGGACGGCATGATCGACGACAAGCATGATTCGAATCAGGAACTGATCGCGCAGGGTATCGCCAACATCGTCACGCCGTTCTTCGGCGGCATCCCCGCCACCGGTGCCATCGCGCGCACCGCGACCAATGTGCGCAGCGGCGCGACCAGCCCGGTGTCCGGCATCGTGCATGCGTTGACGCTGCTGGTGATCGTGTTGATCGCCGCGCCCCTGGCGCAATACATCCCGCTGGCATCGCTGTCCGCCATCCTGCTGGTGGTGGCGATCAACATGGGTGAATGGGAAGGCTTCCGCACGCTGCGCAAATATCCGCTGAGCGACAGCGCGGTGCTGGTGGTGACCTTCGTGCTGACGGTGATGTTCGGCCTGACGGTGGCGGTGGAGATCGGCCTGTTCATCGCGGTGTTCTCCTTCATGCACCGCATCACCGACCTGACCCATGTCAGTGTCGCGGACGAGTCCCCGTTACCCGACGACGGTGACGCGACCATCATGCGCAAAGCGGTGCCGAAAGGCGTGGTGATCTATCGCGTGTTCGGCGCGCTGTTCTTCGGCGCGGCGGACAAGCTGGAGAACATCCTCATCGAACTGCACAACGAACCCGAGGTGCTGATCCTCAAGATGCACGAAGTGATCAGCATGGATTCGAGCGCGCTGCACAAGCTGGAACACCTGCACGGAAAACTGCGCAAACGCGGCAAACACCTCATCCTGTGCGGCCCGCATACGCAGCCCTATTTCCTGATGCATCAATCGGGGTTCTTCGATCAGGTGGGTAGAGAGAACGTGGTGGGTAGCGTGGAAGAGGCGCTGCGGCGCGCGAGGGAATTGCTGCCTGCTGCTTGAGGAGCTTTCTATCTGTAGTTCGCTGCCGAGGCCAGCTTTGTGGTGGTGAAATCGCATAGGCAGAGTCGCTTATTAACCCATAAGAGACAGTCAGACTTCCCAATAGCGGACGGTCAACGCCCGCATTTTCGGCAAATTGGAACTCAGCGCAAATTTGTCCGAAACATGCGCTTGTTAAAGCTTGGGTTCGATGCCGAATTGCTTCGCAAACTC
>JBDRPZ010000035.1:0-4588 GCA_043826585.1 Pseudomonadota bacterium | reverse complement strand
GGGCCGACTCGCAGTGGCCCTGCTGGTCGTCAAAGAAGATGTCCGCGCCAAAAGCCTTGAGGAATTCCCCCTTGTTCATGCCTCCCAGGAATAGGGCCTCGTCGATGCGGATGTTCCATGCGCGCAGGGTGCGGATGACGCGCTCGTGAGCCGGCGCCGCACGTGCGGTGATCAGTGCAGTTCGGATGGGCGCCCCCTCGCTGGGATACCAGGACTGAATCTGGTGCAATGCCGCCAGGAATTTCTTGAACGGACCGCCAGTGAGTGGTTCGCGAGCGGCGTCCCGCTCGTTCTGCTCGAACGCCCCCAGCCCGTCCCGCTTGAATATCTGCTCGGATTCATCGGAGAACAGCACGGCATCCCCATCAAAGGCAATCCGCAGCTGGTCGGATACATTGCGGCTCACGTTCGACGGAAGAATCGTCGCGGCGGCGCATCCCGCCTCCAGCCCCTTGCGCACATCTTCCTGGCTTGCTGACAGGAACAGGTGGGCACCGAAGGCGTTGATGTAGCGGTAGGTGCTCTCGCCCCGGGTGAAAGCAGCCCGGGTGATGCTGAGGCCGTGGTGGCGGATCGAGTTGAACACCCGAAGCCCGGTGTCAGCGCTGTTGCGCGACAGCAGGATCACCTCCACCCGCGCGACACCAGTATCGGCATCATTCAGAGCAAGGAGTTTCTTCACCAGGGGGAAGGCAATGCCCGGTTCCAGGACATCCTCCTCGTGTTCGATCTGGTAGCGGCAGTAAGCGTCGACGCCATGCTCAACGAATACCCGGTGGCTATCGTCCAAGTCGAACAGCGCCCGCGATGAAATGGCAATAACAAGCTTGTCGGGGGATGCGGATGACATGGCAGATATCCAGGAAAAGACTGATGAAACCATTGTATGGAGCGAGTGGCTCATGACGTGAGCCACGATAGCGACAAGCTCCATCTACGTTCTGGAGTGTTGGAAGTCTCACAACTGCATTGTTGACAAGGGTTTGATACATCGGGATAGGGGCGGTCAGGATACCTGACCGATCCCCTCCCACACCACCCGGCATGCGGGTCCGCACCGGGCGGTTCGAGAAGTTGAGGTCATGAGAGACGGGGCAGGCCTAACCTGTCGAAGTAGGCAATCGTCAGAACCCGGTTGAGTTCTCCGGCGCTGTTGCGCCACCAGCAGCGAGCATTTTGTGCCACGCGTTTCGCCACATGCTCGGCCGCGCCCAGGTTGATCAGTTCCCGGTATATCGTGCTACCCCGCCTCCAGTGCCTGAGCTGGATCGCCCGTAATCGGTGCCGCAGCCATTCATCCAGCGTACGCCAGATTCCCGATGTTTGCGCCAACCCGAAGTAGGCTTTCCATCCCAACAGGTAAGGTTTGAGCTTGTCGATGACCTCCGCCATGCTGCGTCCGCACGAGCGCCGGGTCAGTTGCCTTACCCGTTGCTTGAACGTCCCCATCGGCTTGTCGGCCACCCTGCGCTTGACGCCTTCCTTGGCGAACCAGAAGCTGTAGCCCAAGAACTTTCTCCCCTTGACGCTCGCTACCGCGCTCTTGGCCTCGTTGACCTTGAGCCGCAGCTTGCCGTAGCTCTTGCGCAAGAGCGCCATCACCCGCTCGCCCGCTTTCTGGCTGCGTACATACACGTTGCAGTCGTCGGCGTAGCGCGCAAAGCAATGGCCGTGCTTCTCCAACACTTTATCCACGTCATCCAGCATCACATTCGCCAGCAGCGGACTCAGCGGCCCACCTTGCGGTGTGCCCTGATACCGTTCCAGCACGACGCCATCGCTCATGATGCCGCTGTTCAGATACGCCCGTATCAGCCGGATGATCCCGGCGTCGTCGATGCGTTTCTTCAAGCGGTCGATGAGGATGTCGTGGTTGACGCGATCAAAGAATTTCTCCAGATCGACATCAACTACAATCTTCCGGCCAGTTTGGACGTAGCCCTGTGCCGCCAGTATCGCGTCGTGGGCCCGCCGTCCGGGGCGGAAGCCGTAGCTGTGTTCGCTGAATGTCGGGTCAAGCATCGGTTGCAGCACTTGCAGCAGGGCTTGCTGGATCAGCCGATCCGTGACCGTCGGGATGCCAAGCTCGCGCTCGCCGCCGTCCGGTTTCGGGATCGTTACCCGTCGTACCGGGCTGGGCCGGTACGTCCCCCGCAGCAGGTGTTCCCGTATCTTCGGCCACGTGGTGACGAGGTGGCGTGCGGTCTGGGTAATATCCAGACCATCCACGCCCGCCGCCCCTTTGTTGGCTTTTACACGTTTCCACGCTTGCCGCAGGTTCTCTCTCGTCAGGACAGCTTGCAGCAGTCCCGACCCTGTGCTCTCGGTTTCCCGTCGCGGGCTGGACGCTTCGTCGCGGGCAGGATCGTGCCCGGCTTCACCGTGCGCTACGCCTGCCCGCTCTGCTTGCGCAGACTTCTGACGCCTTGCGTTCAACATCGACATGGTCTCGAACACTTCTCCTCGTTCGGCCCTTCGCCCCCTACCGGCAGCTACTACGGCCTCTGCTGACTTCTCGCTCCATCTTGCGACGTCGGCCTTTCAGCCATGAGGCGAGATCTCCCCGGGTAAGAACGCACTCCTTCACTGCACAACCGCCGGATCTACGCCGCTTCGCCTTGATCACGAGAGCTTCGCGGAATTTCGCCCGATCGCCCTGCTCGGCAACGCCTTCTATCCGGTTCTTGTTCATCGGCTCGCAGTTTCGCTCCACGCTTCCTCCCCACAATCAGTCACCCTCATGCAGTTGCGCTTCGCTTCGTTCGCTGTGATCAACTTACGGGAGGACTTTCACCTCCAAGAGTGCGCCCGTGCCGGGCGCACAAAAAAAACCACCCCGAAGGGTGGCTGCAGTACGTGATCAAGCAAGCAGCTGCTTGGCCAGGGCGACTTCAATGCTGTCCCCCGACTGATTCAGAACGTCCAGGCCGGAATCCGGCATGTCGCCAGATGTCGACTGAGACACGGCAATCTTCTTTGCCATGAGTTCCAGACATCCCATCTGGGCCGATCCTGCGTAGCCCAGAAAATGCACATCCACGTCCTGCTTCTGGCCGATCCGCCAACTGCGACGGGAGGCTTGCTGCAGGGTATAGACGTTGTAACCGCTTTGCATGAACACGATGGTCGGGAATTCCAGCATGTCGAGCCCGGTTTTGACCAACTCAGGGTTGGTGATAATCACTTCCACACCCCGGTCAACCTGATCGAACAGCCAATCTTCCCGCTTTGACGCATCGACGCTTGCCCTCAACACCGCCGTCTTGAAACCTTCCTTTTCAAGAAAGTTTTTCAGTCGGGTGGTGGTGTCACGAGTGCCGGTGTAAGTCGAGTACACCAGAATCCTCCGGCCGCGTGCCTTCTCCGCTTTGCAGATACGCAGCAGTTCCAGCTCTTTCGGACTTGCCTCCGTGCCGCTCATCAACGCCGGCACGAAAGCGAGTTGCTGCTTCGATCGGGGATGGCGAACCAGCTCGTCACGGAAACACGTATCCGGCCAGGCAAGCAGCACGTTCAGGACAACGCCCAGCAAGCTGGTGTCGCCCTTCCTGAGCGCCTCACGGAGATCTTCGCGCAAGCTCATGCTCAACTCACGGTAAATACCGGACATCGCCTCCGTCATCGGGACTTCCGTGAAATGCTCTCGGTAAGGCGGCAGAACATCACCGCCTATATCCTTGAGCTTCAGGAACACCGTCTGTGGCAGCACATAACGCATGATGCCCTTCGGGCCGAATCCTGGTCCCTTGGAGGTGCGGTGTGTGATGTTCTTGCCGCGCGCCGTGCGATGCGACTCGCTTTCAGTCTCTTTGAACACGTCCTTCAGAATGCCGTGATCGCGCATGAACGACATGCCGGCAGGCCCCAGCGAATTGCGGTTGTTGTAGCCGAACCCGTCTTCGATCATCAAACCCGGATTAAGCCGGTGCAGGAGATAGAACAGATCGTCGGCATAGCCGCCCATCAGGGTGCCGGTCAGGAGCAGGGTTTTCTGGCACTTGCGTGCAAGAACCCCCATCGCCTGCCCTTGCGCGGATCCCTCGTTCTTGTACTCGTGCCCCTCATCCACCACGAGAAGGCCGAAGTACCCCTGCGGAAGGTAGCGCTTGATGAACTCGGTTGCCTGGTAGCCGCCCTGCCCGAAGGAGAACTCGGTGTTGGCCATTGCACGCTCCATTCTGCGCGCCTGCCGGTCTGTAAAGAACAGATCGCCCTTGTCGTCCATCAGGTTGATGAACTCGTAGACGTTGTCCTCAAGCATCCCGGACAGCATGTCCTCGCCGAACCGATCCAGCAGCCTGTCGGCCGTTTTGGAACCGATGGTCGGTATCTGACGCAGACTCTCCATAACCAGGTCACGCCGGGATTGGGTGTTTCCACGTTTCGACACCAGCGTCCAAAGACGTTCTCCGCATGGCAGCCTGTCTTCCAACAGCGCGCCATCCACTACCCGCTTCACCGACTGCTGATTGGTGCAATAGGATCGCGTCTGATTAAGCCTGCTTTCAGCCAAGCTCGCTGGCAATGGGTTGCCCTCGTCATCCACCAGCAATGCGCCGCACTTCGGACAGGATGCATAGGTTCTCAC
>JBDRPZ010000034.1:0-54692 GCA_043826585.1 Pseudomonadota bacterium | reverse complement strand
CAGTGCCGCCACGATCGGGGTCCACACGAACTTCATGCAGAACCATACGAACAGCGCGAACATGATCAACTGTGCGAGAAGAGTTGCATTGATATTCATGCAAGCTTCCTTTCTAAATTATGCGTTTCGCTTGCGCGAATTAGCCGACCACTGCGAACAGAACGTACATGGCGATACCGACAGCGATCATCGGAACAGCATCGACCAGACCCATCACCACGAAGAATTGTGTACGCAGCATCGGGATCAGCTCAGGCTGACGTGCAGCGCCTTCCAGGAAGCGACCACCCAAGATACCGATACCAACAGCTGCGCCAAGTGCGCCCAGACCCATCATCAATGCGCCAGCGATGTACAGCAGTGCGTTTGCCATTTCCATTTTCAATTTCTCCTGTAGATAAAAGTAAAGTTAAAGCTAAAGTTAAATGAAACCTAAATTAGTGGTGTTCCTGATGCGCCATATCCAGATAGACAACTGTCAGCGTCATAAAGATGAACGCTTGCAGGGTCACGATAAGGATGTGGAAGATCGCCCAGCCGAGAGACAGAAGGATCTGCGAGCCGAACAATGTGACGCCACCCAGCGAGAAGCCCGCCCAAGCACCGCCCATCAACGCGATCAGGATGAAGATCATTTCACCCGCATACATATTTCCGAACAGACGCAGGGCCAGTGAGATCGGCTTGGCAATCAGGTTCACGCCTTCCAGCAAGAAGTTGACGGGCATACCCCACTTGCCAAACGGCTGCAGTGTCAGTTCTCCCATGAAACCGCCAAAACCCTTCATCTTTACGCTGTAATACAACACCAGCAGGAACACGCCGATTGCCATACCAAATGTCGCATTGGGGTCGGTTGAGGGAACGACTTTAAAGAATGGTACGCCGAGCGAGGACATCAGCAACGGGACCCAGTCGATCGGGATCAAGTCCATCAGGTTCATCATGAACACCCAGAAGAAGATGGTCAGCGCCAACGGGGCAACCATGTTGTTCTTGGCACTGAATGAACCTCGTACGCTGGAATCGACGAACTCAATCGCCCATTCACAGAAGTTTTGCAAGCCGCTCGGTGCGCCGGTGACCATAGTCGATGCAACACGGCGGAACACGAACAAGAAGATCGCGCCCAGCAGCAAAGACATGATCAACGTATCAATATTGAGCGCCCAGAATCCCATTGCCTTTGCTTCTGCGGCGCTATGGGCGATTCCCCATGTGCCATCAGGCAACTGACCATAAGTCAGATTCTGCAGGTGATGCTTGATGTAATCGCCCGATGTGTGAGCCGCTTCGTGGGCTACCTCGGTTGCTGCATGCGCCATTTCACTGGACATTTTATGAGCCACTTTCCGTCTTGTTCTTAACCAATAAGCGAGCCGCCATGAGCGTCGCTTGCCCTAATACAAATCCGCTAACAACCATCAGCGGAGAATCTTTCAGCACCGCAAGGACTAAGCCCAGCAGTACAACAACCGCCAAAAACCGCTCGGCGGCATAAAAATACATAAGCCGTAATTGTTGATGCGCGTCGTGGACTGGGTGCCTAGTCGCTCGGGACATTCTCCAAGCTAGCAACACACCATTGAGAATGGATATCCCTCCCCCAACTAACACTGCTATCGCATTTTGCGGCGAACTTTCCCAAGCTATGACGACGCCTGTTGCGGACAATATGACCAGCAATTGAAGCCAGATCACCAGACGCGCCGATTTTTTTTCTTGTTCTTCGGCTAGGAAAAGCGGCGGGATGATAGCGGCGTTCTCACGGGGTGTCAAACACTCTTGCTGCTGTTTTCCCATGACTTACGACGTTATCCAGCTTTGGTCAAACGTGATATCAATTCATCCAAGTGATCGTTGCTCGCATATTCGATGACCAGCTTACCCTTACCCTTTTTTCCTGACTTGATTTCCACTCGCGCACCGATCTTGTCTGTCAGCTCTTCCTGCAACCGCTCTGTATCCCGATTGCTTACCTTTTGCTTGGCGCTTTCTTTGGGAGTGGCTGTGGCTTGCTTTTGCACCAACACTTCAGCTTCGCGCACCGACAAGCCTTCCAGTGCCACCTTATTTGCAAGCATGATTTGCTGAGCCGGCTCCAGCGACAGTAAAGCTCGCGCGTGGCCCATATCCAGTTTGTTTTCCATCAACATACCCTGCACTTCTGCAGGCAGCTTGAGCAGGCGCAGCAGATTACTGGCCGCACTCCTTGAGCGACCAACTGCGTCTGCGGCTTCCTGGTGGGTCATCTGGAACTCATCTATCAGGCGCTGAATACCTACCGCCTCTTCCAATGGATTTAAGTCCTCGCGCTGGATATTTTCGATCAACGCCATGGCCAATGCTGCATTATCTGGAACAACTCTTACCAATACAGGCACTTGCGTCAAACCCGCCAATTGCGATGCACGCCAGCGACGCTCACCGGCAATGATCTCGTAACTACTGTTGGGTAATTCTCTTACCAGGATGGGCTGCATCACACCTTGGGACTTGATGGACGCAGCCAGCTCTTTGAGTGACTCTTCATCCATGTGGCTACGTGGCTGGTATTTGCCCGGCTTCAGTTGATTAACATTCAATTCTCGCAATGACTCATTCGTCTTGGCCGCGCCACCTCCCAGCAGTGCATCCAAACCTCGTCCCAGCCCTTTGTTTACTTTTGCCATTTTATTTTCCGTTCAATGTAAGTTATTGAATACCTTGCTGACTTTTCGCTCTATTCAGGATTTCTCCAGCCAGTGCCAGATATGCTTGAGTGCCTTTGGATTGGGCATCGTGATACAGCACCGGAACACCATAACTGGGGGCTTCAGCCAATCGAATATTGCGGGGAATTACAGTGCGATAGACTTTTTCGCCAAAATGCTGCTGCAATTGAGCCGATACCTGCTGTGCCAATGAATTGCGCGGATCGAACATGGTGCGTAGCAATCCCTCTATCTCCAGTTGTGGATTCAGACTTTCGCGCACCATACGTATGGTATTCACCAAATCGCTCAAGCCTTCCAGCGCATAATATTCACACTGCATCGGAATCATTACGGAATGTGCTGCACACAAACCGTTCAAAGTCAGCAAATTCAGTGCGGGTGGACAATCTACCAAGACATAGTCATATTCTTCACTGACCGCTTCTATCTCTTTCTTGAGCCGCGTTTCTCGTCCTTCCACGTTTACCAGCTCGATTTCCGCGCCCGCCAGATCTCTGCTCGCCGCCAGCACGTCGTATTTGCCCTGCTGATAACTTATTCTTGCTTGCGCAATGCTGGCTTCACCCAAGAGCACATCATAGACAGTCACTTCCTGTGAGTGCTTATCGATGCCGCTACCCATCGTTGCATTTGCCTGGGGATCAAGATCAACCAGCAGCACTCGCTTCTTCGCTGCAGCCAAGCTTGCTGCCAGATTCACTGTAGTTGTGGTCTTGCCAACCCCGCCCTTCTGGTTGGTGATTGCCATTATTCTTGTCATTCCTGTCGCTCCCTATTTCCTGCCTGCGATCACCAGACTTCTTGAAGCATCAAGACCTGGCACTTGCAATGTAATGATTTGATCAATCCTGTATTGCTGTGGGATCGCCTCTTCCATTTTTCCCTTCATCGCCGCCCATCGCCCCTCGGAAGCAAGCAATCCTTCTGTGAGCTTGAAAAAATTTCCAATTTCAGTAAATGCTCTGGAAATTATTCCGTCGAAAAGGACTTCTCCCTGCCAATCTTCCACTCTGCCTGTATGGACTCGCACATTCTTTAAGCCCAACTGAATGACCACCTGCTGCACAAACCCTGTTTTTTTTGAATTGCTGTCTAGCAATGTGAATTCCCAGTCTGGCTTCATGATGGCAAGCACCAATCCCGGCAACCCACCGCCACACCCAACATCCAGCCACTTACCCGCCCAAAGATGGGGTAGCACTGCCAAGCTATCCAGCAAATGGTGGGTTACCATTTCAGGGCCGCTATTGATGGCAGTCAGGTTGTACACTTTATTCCATTTTTGCATCAGGGCCATATATTCAAGTAACTTCGACAGCTCGTCGCTAGCCAATTCGATGCCTAATTGTTTTGCCCCCAATAGCAACATCTGGCGCTCATTTTGCATCTTCGTTACCCGCCTTGCTCTTACGGAATCCCCGCTTTAGATGTACCAAGAGCAACGAAATATCAGCCGGCGTAATGCCTGAGATACGACTTGCGTGGCCAATAGTCTCCGGCTTTTGCAAATTCAATCTTTGTTGTGCTTCGATTGACAGCGCCCGCACCTCCCGATAATCGAGCGTTGCCGGAAGCTCCAAATCTTCCTGAGCGGCCTGTTGTTGCACTTCTTGATTCTGTTTCGTGATATAGCCTTGATATTTGGCGCCAATTTCTACCTGCTGGGCGACTACATCTTGGGCCACCCCCTCACCACTATTGGGCAATGACATCAAAGCGTCATAGCTAACTTCCGGTCGTCTCAAAAGGTCGTACAACGAATATTCCCGCTCAACGACTTTCCCCAAGACACGAATTGCATGCTCTTCAGTCAATATTGACGGGTTAACCCACGTGGATTTCAATCGCTGCTCTTCCCGAGCAATTGCCTCGCGCTTTTCATCAAATGCGCGCCAACGTGCTTCACTGACCACACCCAAATTCCAACCAATTTCCGTCAACCTCAGATCCGCGTTATCTTCACGCAACTGAAGTCGATATTCGGCCCTGCTGGTAAACATCCGATACGGTTCGGTTACGCCTCTGGCAGTGAGATCATCCACCATCACCCCAAGGTAGGCTTCATTGCGCTTCGGGCTCCACGACTCTTTCCCATTTGCATGCCGTGCAGCGTTGATCCCGGCCAACAGCCCCTGTGCCGCCGCCTCCTCATAGCCTGTCGTACCGTTGATCTGCCCGGCAAAGAACAAGCCTTCTATAGCTTTGGTTTCCAAAGATCGCTTTAATCCTCTTGGATCAAAATAGTCATATTCGATGGCATATCCAGGGCGCAATATGTGCGCATTCTCAAGGCCTTTGATCGAGCGAACCAATGCTATCTGCACATCGAACGGCAGACTGGTCGAGATTCCGTTTGGGTAGACCTCATGCGTTTCCAAACCCTCTGGCTCAAGAAATATTTGATGAGAGCTTTTCCCGGAAAATCTGGTTATCTTGTCTTCAACGGAAGGGCAATAGCGGGGCCCCACACCCTCAATCACCCCCGTGAACATCGGTGAACGATCCAGCCCTCCACGTATGATTTCATGGGTTTTTTCATTGGTTTCAGTGATCCAGCACGGCAACTGTCTTGGGTGTTGCCCCACTTTGCCCATAAATGAAAAGACCGGTGCCGGATCGTCCCCCCACTGCTCCTGCATGACTGAATAATCAATGCTGCGTCCATCTATTCTTGGTGGCGTACCGGTTTTCAGTCTTCCCGCCGGCATTCCCAACTCTCGGAGTTGCTCGGAAAGTGTGATTGACGGAGGATCACCCGCGCGTCCAGCCGAGTAATTCGATTGACCGACATGAATCAAGCCCGACAAAAATGTACCCGCCGTCAACACTACGCTTTTTGCGGAGAAGCGGATTCCTGCTTGCGTTGTTACACCCTCAATCCTATTTCCATGGACATTCAATGCATCTACCGCTTGCTGGAACAACCATAGATTCGGCTGATTCTCCAAGCGAGAGCGGATCGCTTGCTTGTATAGCAGCCTGTCGGCTTGTGCCCTGGTAGCTCTTACCGCCGGCCCCTTGCTTGCATTTAATATACGGAATTGAATGCCACCCTCATCCGTTGCGGCCGCCATCGCTCCATCAAGCGCATCCACCTCTTTAACCAGATGACCCTTTCCAATCCCCCCAATTGAGGGATTGCAAGACATCTGCCCCAAGGTTTCGATGTTATGGGTGAGCAGCAATGTCCTGCAGCCGGCACGCGCACTCACCAAGGCCGCCTCGGTTCCTGCATGACCGCCGCCTACAATGATCACATCAAATTTATCCGGATAATCCATCGTATTCATGAATCTTAAGGGGGCGCATCTTACATCAGGCCGGCTGGTTACAAAACCACGTTTCACGTGAAACAATTGTTTGGGCCTTTATTTTCCTATGCAAAACTTCCCAAAGATCTCGCCCAGCAAGTCATCAGCAACAAATTCACCCGTGATTTGATTAAGGGCGTTTTGCGCTTGTCGCAAAGATTCGGCAAACAGCTCCAGTTGTGGGCATAGCGTTTCTGCGCCCCGAAGTGCTGCCAAAGCCTGGGTGATCGCATCGATGTGCCTGGTTCTGGCCATGAACACCCCTTCTTCCTGGTGCCAGCCCACTGCGCTCAGAATAGCGTCTTTTAAATGATCTATCCCAATTCCGGTCTTGGCAGAAAGAAATACTCGGGTCGTACCCTCAAGACTTTCGATGGAAGCTTGTCTGCCGACCAGGTCGATCTTGTTGTGAACAAAGATCACCGGGGTGGCGCCGACATCAATTTCTGCCTTGATTAATTCCTTGGCTGTTGTCGCATCTGATTCATCAATTAACAAAATGAGTAGATCGGCCTTATCTATACTTTGACGAGCACGGACGATACCCATCTGCTCCAGTACATCATCAGTTTCTCTGATGCCCGCAGTATCAACCAAATGTATAGGGATTCCATCAATCTGAAGTGCTTGGCGAATAGTATCCCGAGTGGTTCCCGGAATGTCGCTCACCATCGCCACATCTTCTCCTGACAATTGGTTCAATAAGCTTGATTTTCCTGCGTTTGGAGCGCCGATCAATACGACCTGAGCGCCCTCGCGGAGGATATTTCCCTGCGTAGCCAACGATTCTATGTGTTCAAGTTCGGCCTTCAACACGCCCAAATCAGCAAGCAAGCGACCTGTATCAACCTCCACCACACCCTCCTCTTCAGGAAAGTCCAATGTGGCTTCTACAAAAGCCCTTAAATGTATGATTTTTTCCAGGACGGAAGTGATGGCCCGGGAAAATTCACCGTTTAGTGAACGAACCGCACTCTTGGCTGCCTGCTGAGTGGTCGCCGCGATCAGGTCTGCAATGCTTTCCGCTTGCGCCAAGTCCAATTTGCCATTCAAAAATGCGCGTTGGCTGAATTCTCCCGGTTGGGCAAGACGCGCACCAAGACTAAGGCAACGATGCAAAACAGATTGCAGCACGGCTGGCCCGCCATGGCCTTGGAACTCAACCACCTCTTCTCCTGTAAATGAGTTGGGAGCGGCAAAATACAGCGCTATCCCCTGATCCAGGGTTTCTCCAGACTCATCTAAAAATGGTGTATAGGTGGCGATTCGTGGAATCAGTTCCTGACCGGTAATCGCTGTAGAAAGGCTTTTTAGGTCCGCGCCAGAAACGCGGACCACCCCGATTCCGCCTTGGCCCGGGGCCGTGGCGATCGCCGCTATTGTGTCAGGCTTTGGAAGCACCCTTTTGAGCCGCTTCTGCGCCGTGAGTGATGTACCACTGTTGGGATATGGACAAGATGTTATTCACAATGGAATAAAGAACCAGTCCGGCCGGGAAAAAGAAAAATATGACGCTGAATGCAACCGGCATGATTTGCATAATCTTTGCTTGCAGCGGATCAGTGGGTGTCGGATTCAGCTTGCTTTGTATCAGCATACTAATACCCATGATGATAGGCAGCACAAAGTAGGGGTCGGTTGCTGACAAATCAACGATCCAACCCACAAATGGCGCATGGCGCAACTCGACGCTTTCAAGAATCGCCCAATACAGGCCAATAAACACAGGAATTTGAATCAACACAGGCAGACATCCGCCCAGAGGATTGATCTTTTCGGTCTTATAAAGATCCATCATGGCGCGATTGAGTCGCTCACGATCATCGCCACATTGCTGTTTGATCTTTTCCAGCTTGGGCGCGACCAAGCGCATTTTGGCCATAGAACGGTAGCTCGCCGCCGACAGCGGGAAGAATGCCAGTTTGATCAATACCGTCAGCAAGACGATGGATACGCCCCAATTCCCTATCCAGGTGTTCAGGAAATCCATTAACCAAAACAAAGGAGATGCAAATATCGTGAATATTCCATAATCTACCGACAATCCAAGACCCGATGCTATGTCATTGAGTTTATTCTGCGCAGGCCCGGCGTAGAGCCTGGATTTGATCTCGACTGTTTGGCCTGGCCCAACTTCTGTTGTGGGCATAACCACACCAGCTGAATAAAGCCCTCCACCAAGAGATTTTGCATAAAACTCGCGCGCTCCATTGCCGTCAGGAAGCCATGCCGATACAAAGTAGTGCTGCAACATACCGACCCAACCATTATTGGAGTCCGTCGGCAATTTCTGTTTTTCCTTGGCTATTTCGCTGAACTCGATTTTTTTGAACTTCTCTTCGTCAGTGTAGATAGCTGGGCCGGTATAGGTCGGAATCATCATTGATTCGCCTTCTGGCGGAGCATCGTCCCTTACAAGCTGGAAATATGCAGTCGGCTGTATTGCTTCTTTGCTTTTATTTTCAATCTTATACGTAACATCGATCAGATATGAGTCGCGATGGAAGGTGTAGGTTTTAGAGACGAATACTTGTTCTTTCTCGTTTGCTGACAAAACGATCGAAACGTTGTTTTTGCCATTTTCCAGGTGGACTTTTCCGGCGGAATCAGTCTGAAAAGTGGCGTTGTGTGTGGGAAGCCCGGGGCCTAATAACCCTGATTGCGCTACATATGTGTGATCTTGATCTTGCTGAAACAGAGTAATCGGTTTCGATTTATCATCTGCCTCTCGATGTTTTAATAAAGTAAGCCCATTGATATTTCCGCCAGCCGTGTTGATATTGACGACATAATTATCGGTTTCAATCTCTAGCGCCTTTCCTGTAGGCACTTTGATTGGGTTCTCTTTGGGCTGTGAAGGAACGGACTTAAGCGATGTTACTTCTGGCGTCTGGCTAACTCCCTTGTTTTCCTGGATCTGGGGGGTTGCGGGCTGCTCTTGGCGATTCCACTCTCCCCACAAGATAATCAAGGAAAAAGAAAAGACTATAAACAGTAATAAACGCCGCGTTTCCATCGATCTGTCACCTGTAATTAGTAATTATGGTACGGGGTCAAATCCGCCCGCGTTCCAAGGATTGCATCGCAATATCCGCTTTGCAGAAAGCCACGCGCCCTTCAGAGCGCCATATTTAACGATAGCTTCTTCTGCATATTGTGAGCAGCTAGGATGAAACCTGCATGACGGTGGCAAGAATGGACTGATCAGATACTTGTATCCACGCACCAAGAGTAGAAATAAAGACTTCATTTAATCGCCAATACACCCTTAAGCATCTCTGTAAGTACAGAGAAAACCTGAGATTGCTCAGTCTTTTCGATCGGTCTTCTCAATCGAACACTCACATCTTGTTGTAAACCGCTTCTGACTTGAAGGCGAAAGCTCTCTCGAATCTTCCTCTTCAATCTGTTGCGTTGTGCAGCGCCCGGTATGTGGCGCTTACCAACGGACAGTCCTAGTCTTGCACATCCTGAATTGTTGGGCCTGAAGTGCACGGCGAACCAACGATTCAGAAGGGGCCTTTCTTGCAAAAGCCCGGAAAAACCTTCTTGGCGAGAAATTCTAAAACGCCGGGGAAAATGAAAGTTTTGTTCCGCTTTAGACACCAAGGCGGGCTCTACCCTTGGCGCGACGAGCTGCGATCACTGCACGACCACCTTTGGTTTTCATGCGAACGAGAAAACCATGGGTACGTTTTCTTTTAGTTACTGACGGCTGAAATGTGCGCTTCATGGCTAAATCCTATATTTCTAGTATTGAAAAGCGCGCAATTACAATCGTTTGCGCTTCTGCTGTCAAGTTTAATTTATATTGTGGATAACTTCCGGTGGAGCTTGTAGAATTGACCGGTCTATAAGTAATCGAATCCTGACTTTTTATGTCATCCCAAGGCTTGTCTGTGTGCTACCAGAAATATTTTCAGGAATTGCTGCCTCCGCAACAATACAATTCCTGGATCAAGCCGTTATTGTTTGAGATGGATGGCAATAAAGTCATTCTTACAGCACCAAATAGTTTTACCTTAAGAATCATTCAAGAGCGATTTCTTTCTGCTCTTTCAAAGCAGGCTCATGATTTTTTTGGCTTTCCTACGGAAATAGAGCTAAGACTACAAAAAAAACGACCCATAAAGATCGTTAGTCCGGCAGAGCCAGCTGCTGCTGTTGAGAACAACCCTACTCCAGTTCTTAAAATATCAAAATCGGCCAGCAAACTTAATCCGATGCTGACTTTTGATTCCTATGTGACCGGCAAAGCAAACCAACTTGCCCATGCTGCTGGTTTACAGGTCGCAGAAACACCTGGTGCTACATATAACCCACTGTTCATATATGGTGGCGTTGGGCTTGGAAAAACTCATTTGCTTCAATCCATCGGTAATCTGGTTGCAAAGGAGAATAGTGATGCGAAGATCTGTTATATCCATGCTACCAATTACGTTTCAGGTGTAGTTAAAGCATTTCAGACAAAAAGTTTTGATGAGTTCAAGCAGTTTTATAACTCTCTGGATTTATTGCTTATTGATGATATTCAGTTTATTGCCGATAAACCCGGTACTCAACAAGAGTTTTTCTATACCCTCAACTCACTTATCGACACCAATAAGCAAGTCGTGATCTCTTGTGATACGTTCCCCAAAGAAATATCAGGAATTGAGCCTCGCCTAACTTCCAGATTTACTTGCGGTCTTACCGTTGCAATTGAGCCCCCAGGGCTTGAAATGCGTGTGGCGATATTGCTGCAGAAAGCCGCAAATAGTTCGACTCCTATCACCGAGGATGTGGCATTTTTTATTGCCAAACACGTACGTTCAAACATTCGTGAGTTAGAGGGCGCGCTAAATAGAATTGAGGCTTACGCACGTTTCCATAAGAAGGCGATTTCTATTGATTTGGCCAAGGAAGCTCTAAAAGATCTTCTGGCCGCCCAAAATAAGCAAGTAACCATAGAAAATATACAAAAGACAGTTGCTGACTTTTATAGAATTAAGTTGGTTGATTTGCTATCGAAAAAAAGAACGCGGGCAATTGCCCGACCTCGTCAGATTGCCATGTCGCTTGCCAGAGAACTGACTCAGCTGAGCCTTCCTGAAATTGGGAACACATTTGGTGGCAGAGATCACACCACTGTGCTCCATGCATGTAAAACCATTGATGCATTAAGAAACTCTGATTCAGTAATAGAAGCAGAATTCAATTTATTACATCAGACTTTAAGAGGATAACTTTACATATTGATACTTGTACTTGTGAATAACTATGGGTATTTTCCATATCGAATATTTATCCACAATCTATATACAGTTATCAATGTAGATGGCTAACAGTTTGTATGTATCCTTTGTTGTTGAATTTATTTAGGTTTTAAGAGTTCCCACAAAAACTGACGCAATTATTATTTATATTAAGAATTTAAGGAAAAACATGTTTATCAAACAAATCAATCGAAATGACTTGGTAAAACCCTTACAGGCTGTAGTTGGTATTGTGGAACGAAAGCAACCTCTCCCAATCTTGTCCAATGTACTTCTTAAGAAGATTGGTGATTCACTTCACTTGGTAACAACTGATCTTGAAATTCAGATCGAAGCCAAGCAAAAAGTAGAACTTCAAGAATCGGATGGACCTGATTCCATAACAATTTCAGCAAAGAAATTTCAGGATATATTGAAAGCGATTCCAGAAGATAGTTTGATCAGCTTGGATATTCGTGAAAGTAAATTACTAGTAAAAGCAAACAAAAGTAAATTCAGTTTACAAACCTTACCAGCTCAAGACTTCCCAAATCTTACTGATCAATTGGATGGGGCTACAAAGATACGTATCAAACAAGGGAAGATGAAGCGGCTGTTAAGCTCCGTGCAACATGCAATGGCGCAACAAGATATTCGCTACTACCTAAACGGTGTATTAGTTGTTGTAGAAAACAGCTCTATAAAGCTTGTAGCGACTGACGGTCATCGTTTGGCATATATCGCCGAGGAAATGGATGAGGAATATCCGAAGCTGGAAGTGATCCTATCCAGAAAGACTGTTAATGAACTTCTGAAACAACTCACTGATAGTGATGACGAACTGCTTATAGAGCTTGCTGAAAAGCAGGTTCGCTTCAATTTTGCTGATACAACCATGACATCAAAGGTGATTGATGGAAAATTTCCAGACTACACCCGTGTCATACCCAACCATACCAACCACTTGGTTCTCAATAGAATCGTCATTATGCAAGCGCTTCAAAGAGCAGCTATTTTGTCTAATGAGAAATTCAGAGGAGTGCGTTTGCTACTTACTGAAAATAATCTGCAAATTATAAGTAACAACAGTGAACAAGAAGAGGCTCAGGAAGATATTGAGACTCAATACACTGGTGGTGCGCTGGATATTGGATTTAATGTCAATTATCTATTGGATGGCATCAACTATTTGAATAGCGAAGAAGTTACTTTTTCCTTTGGCGATCAGAACAGCAGCCTGCTTGTAACAACGCCTGAGAAGAATGACTACAAGTATGTAGTCATGCCAATGCGTATTTAATTTGTTCCACGTGAAACAGTAACGAGAGAAAAAATACACATGAGCGAAAACTACGACGAATCAAGTATCCAACAATTAGAAGGGTTGGAGGCTGTACGTAAACGACCAGGTATGTATATTGGTGATACATCAGATGGAACAGGTCTGCATCACATGGTTTTTGAAGTGGTGGATAACGCCATTGATGAATCACTGGCAGGACACTGTGACGACATTAAGGTGATTATTCATGGAGATAATTCAATCTCCGTCTCCGATAATGGCCGAGGAATTCCTATTGGAATCAAATTCGACGACAAGCATGAACCAAAACGATCTGCAGCAGAGATAGTGCTTACGGTGCTCCATGCGGGCGGTAAATTCAATCAGAACAGTTACAAGGTGTCAGGTGGATTACACGGTGTAGGCGTGAGTTGCGTAAATGGCTTGTCGGAATGGCTCAAATTGACAACGTACCGCGATGGAAAAAAATTCGGTTTGGAATTTGATCGTGGGGTTGTGAAAAACCGCTTGGTTGTAAATCAAAAAGGGGTTGAAGTTTCCCCGATGCGAGAATTAGGGGAAAGTCAGAAGAAAGGCACGGAAGTACATTTTTTAGCTGACGCAGAGATTTTTGGTAATGTTGATTTTCATTACGAAGTACTAGCTAAACGATTGAGAGAGTTGTCTTTTCTGAATAATGGCGTAAAGATTGAGTTGATAGATCAGCGCACGGGAAAGAGCGAAAATTTTGCTTACTCTGGAGGTGCTCGAGGTTTTGTTGAGTACATGAATAAGAATAAATCAGTATTACATCCCAAGTGCTTTGAGGCGAATGGCGAAAAGGACAATATCGTTGTTGATGTCGCTATGCAATGGAATGACAGCTATTCAGAAGTTGTTCAGTGTTTTACCAATAACATCCCGCAAAGGGATGGTGGAACGCATATGACCGGTTTGCGCATGGCAATGACGCGCGTTATAAATAAATACATTGAAGACAACGAACTGGCAAAAAAAGCCAAAGTGGACACCACAGGTGATGATATGCGTGAGGGATTGACTTGCGTGCTCTCAGTTAAAGTTCCAGATCCTAAGTTCTCATCCCAAACTAAAGACAAGCTTGTTTCCAGTGAAGTTCAGCCTGCAGTTCAAGAAGTGGTGGCTCAAAAACTGACGGACTTTTTGCTGGAAAACCCGGCGGACGCAAAGATTATCTGTAATAAGATCATTGATGCTGCGCGCGCGCGCGATGCTGCCCGAAAAGCGCGAGAGTTGACGCGCAGAAAAGGAGTGTTGGATGGTATCGGTTTGCCAGGCAAGTTGGCAGACTGTCAGGAAAAGGATCCTGCATTATCCGAAATCTATCTGGTTGAGGGAGATTCCGCCGGTGGTTCAGCTAAACAGGGAAGAGATCGAAAATTTCAGGCTATTCTGCCGCTCAAGGGAAAGATTCTTAATGTTGAGCGGGCACGATTCGAAAAACTGATCTCATCACAGGAAATTGCGACCTTAATCACTGTATTGGGTACAGGCATCGGGAAAGAGGAATATAACGCGGATAAATTGCGCTATCACCGCATCATCATCATGACCGACGCTGACGTAGATGGTGCCCACATCCGTACACTGTTACTGACATTCTTTTATCGGCAAATGCCTGAACTGGTTGAAAGAGGTCACATATACATTGCCCAACCACCTCTATATAAGATCAAACAAGGACGCGATGAGCGCTATCTCAAGGACGAACACGAGCTAAAGAATTACATGCTCGGATCGGCTTTAAAGGACGCGTCGTTTTACCCGGCGTTAGGTGCATCGCCAATTCAGGGTGAGGCACTAGGCGAAATAGCAAAACAATACTTCCTTGCCGAAGCTGTCATTGACAGGCTTTCACGTTTTATAGCACCCGAAGCAAGCCACGCCTTGCTTATTCTGCCGGCACTGTCGTTAGCAGACGAAGCCCGTGCCAATGAAAGCGCCAAATTACTGCAAAAAGCATGCGGAGGCATTATTAAGGCTGAAGTCGAAAAGGACGAGAACGGAGAATTGCGTTTGCGCTTGGAAAAGATCTACCACGGCAACTATTCCCTCAGCTATTTGGACAAGGAGTTCTTGGAAAGCGGAGACTATGAACAGATCCGTCTCACAGCAGACGCCTTGAATGGATTGATATCACCAACTGCCTACGTTATGCGAGGGGAGCAGAAGCGAGGGGTAAGCAGCTTTAAACAGGCTGTCGAATGGTTGCTTGAAGATGCCAAGCGAGGCGTTAGTGTCCAGCGATACAAGGGGCTGGGAGAGATGAATCCTGAACAGCTGTGGGAAACCACGATGGATGTAAAAAATCGTATTTTGCTGCGTGTGTGTATCGAAGATGCGATTGGTGCCGATGAGATATTCACTACACTTATGGGCGATGTGGTTGAGCCTCGCAGAGCATTCATCGAAAAAAATGCTCTGGGCGTGAAAAACCTGGACGTATAAACAATGAACAGCAGGCTGGAAAAATAGCATGAAAAATGGTCACATATCAGTGACCATGCTGTAAGACCAGTATGTGAATATGCTGGATAAAAAGTCCAGGACTTGATTGTCCTGGGCTTTTTATTTGGTGGACTTCTTGACCGCAGCTTTCTTTGCAGGTGATTTTGTAGCGGTCTTTTTGGCAGGCTTGGCTTTGGAAGTAGTCTTTTTTGCCGAAGCAGATGCCGTTTTGGTGGCTTTCTTTACGGTTGTTTTTTTGGCAGCTGTTTTTTTCGCTGTATTGGCTTTTCCAGTACCACCCTTTGCAGCACGAGCAGCAATCAACACGAGTGCTTCTTCCAGCGTAACGGTTTCTGGCGTTACATCCTTGGGTAGGGTGGCGTTGATCTTGCCGTGGCGAACGTAAGGGCCATAACGACCACTACACACCTCAATGGGAGCTTTGTCTTCAGGATGTTCACCAAGTGCGCGCAACACAGTGGCGCCGCCAGTCTTGACCTGTGCGAGCAATTCCACTGCACGCTCTAAACCAATATCGAAGATGCTGTCTGAGCGAGGAATAGACTTGAATTTTCCATCGTGACCAATGTATGGACCGAAGCGGCCAATATTGACAATGACTTTTTTACCGCTTTCGGGGTGAATACCTACTTCCCTTGGAAGAGATAGCAACTTAAGCGCGGCGGTAATATCTGCACTTTCCAAAGGAAGCTCCTTGGGCCAGGAAACGCGTTTGGGTTTAGTCTTGACACCCTCCTCCTGTTCACCCAGTTGCACGTATGGACCATAAGGTCCACGTAACAACAATATGGTCTGCTTGGTATCCGGATGCACGCCTAGTTCTTTGCGTGCTTCTCCGGAATCCTCTTCTCCACCGAGGCTGCGCGTAAAGTCGCATTCCGGATATCCGGTACAACCGATGAAGCTACCTCGTTTGCCTAGTCGTTTAGAAAGCGGTTTGCCGCACTTTGGGCAAGCTTCTTCCAGAATTTCAGTGCCGGGACGATCAACATCCTTTTTGTCGACGATCAGCTTATGAAAACCAGTCCAGAAAGCATCAAGTACAGGTATCCAATCTCGCTTGCCTTCTGAAATTTCATCCAGCTCATCTTCTAGATTGGCGGTAAAACTATAATCAACATACTTTGTGAAATGCTCGTTAAGGAACTTGATCACGACACGACCGACATCTGTGGGCATAAAGCGCTTTTTGTCGAGTGTTGCATATTCTCGCGCTTGCAGCGTGGAGATGATGGCGGCATAGGTGGAGGGTCGTCCGATCCCATACTCTTCAAGTGTCTTCACCAGACTGGCTTCTGAATAGCGAGGGGGCGGTTGGGTAAAGTGCTGCTCTCCATAGAGCTTGTCTATGGGCAAAATATCGCCTTCGACCAAAGGCGGCAACTTGGCACTATCCTCTTCCTCTGCGTCATCTACATCTTCCATATACACGCCGATAAAGCCTGGAAAAACAAGCGTTTGCCCGCTAGCTCGGAAAAGCGTGTCATCACTACTCAGACGGATGTCGACACTGACCGTATCAAAGCGTGCAGGCGACATTTGGCTGGCCAGCGTACGTTTCCATACCATCTCGTATAAACGCATCTGGTCTATGTTTAGGTGCTCCCTAAGGCTGTCTGGTGACCGGGCAATAGAAGTCGGCCGAATAGCCTCGTGCGCTTCCTGAGCATTCTTAGATTTGCTCTTGTAGGTGGGTTGCTTTCCGGGCAGGTAATCGGAAGCGTAGTTGTCTTTGAGGTAATCGCGAATCTCTGCAACGGCTTCAGTGGCCAAATTCAAGGAATCGGTACGCATATAGGTGATCAAACCGATGGTCTGGCCGCCAATATCAACACCTTCATACAATGATTGCGCGGTGCGCATGGTGCGGTCTGACGTCATACCAAGCTTGCGGACAGCCTCTTGCTGAAGCGTAGAAGTAGTAAAAGGCGCAGCAGGACTGCGCTGCTTTCCCTTTTTATCCACGCGTACCACCTTGGGCGGCAACTTGGCATCAGTCAGCTTGGCGTGGATAGCGTCATACTCGCTTTGGCTGGAGATGCTGAGTTGTTCCAGCTTTTTGCCCTGATATTGAAAAAGCTTTGCTTTGAATGGGATGCCGATTTTTTGACTGTCCAGGTGAACAGACCAGTATTCTTGGCTATTGAATTTATCGATCTCCAGTTCGCGTTCGACAATAAGGCGAAGTGCAGGACTTTGAACGCGGCCGGCAGAAAGCCCTGGTCTGATTTTGCGCCAAAGCAAAGGAGAAAGATTAAAGCCAACCAAGTAGTCCAGAGCTCTCCGGGCTTGCTGGGCATTCACCAAAGGCATCGAGATATCACGGGGTTTGGTTACGGCTTCTTGGACAGCACTTTGGGTGATCTCATAAAAAACAACGCGCTGCATATTCTTCTTTTTGAGCGCGCGCTTACTTTTTAGTAATTCAGCGATATGCCAAGCAATTGCCTCTCCTTCTCGGTCAGGGTCGGGTGCGAGGAAGATGTTGTCAGCAGAAGCAGCCGCTTTGGCGATGGCATCTACATGCTTGGAATTACGAGCGATTGTCTCGTAGTTCATCGCATAGCCGTTATCGACGTCAACAGCGCCGTTTTTGGGGATCAGGTCGCGAACATGACCATAGGACGCAAGAACCTCAAAGTCCTTGCCCAGATATTTCTTGAGTGTCTTGGCCTTGGCAGGAGACTCAACGATTAGCAGATTGGTTGCCATGCGTGGTTTCTAATGTAGTGGGGGGGTGCCGGACGGAGTAAGCAGATCTTCAATTAACATGGGGTCAAGCTCATCATGTTGGCTCCATAACACCATGAGCATGATGAGTTTTACTTTATCCAGCTGAAGGTTTTCACGGTCTAGTGCTACCGCGCGGTCGATTATCATTTCACGCTCGATGGGTGAGATGAACTTGTTGTGTTCCCAGAATTTCAAGAAAAGAAGCGCTTCGGAGCTGATGCGGCGCTGTTCATAGTCAGAGAAAAGACGGAAGCCGCTTTGATTGATAGTCTCGGGGTATTTAGCCAGGGTAAGCTGTTGCAAGCCGGATAGCCAAACCAAAGCTTGATTGATATCGTCTTCCTCAAACCCGGCTGCTGAAAGCTTAAGCGTGAGTTTGTCGTGATCGGGATAGCTGCCAAGATCGAAATAACTCTCGAACAGGAATAAGAGGATATCAAACATGAATGTATGTAAGTTTTAGGAGATGCGTTGATACAAACCGCCGGGTAGACATGCTATGTGCCCGTCGAGTTCAAGTTGCAACAGGATGGCTGATAGCTCGCTTATCGTCAAGCCACTGCGCTGAACGAGCACTTCTGCATCAACAGGGTCGAAACCCAGGTGAGTGAACAATGGATGATCAGCTGAAGCAGTTGGGACTGAAATGTCAGGCAAAGGCAGCCCAAATTCTTCAAGGATGTCATTCGCGCTCTCAACCAACTTTGCACCTTGCTTGATCAACGCATGGCATCCTTTGGTGTGCGGCGAATGGATTGATCCCGGAATAGCAAAGACATCCTTGCCCTGCTCTGCCGCTAAACGAGCCGTGATAAGAGAACCGCTCCGGACGGAAGCCTCGACAACCAAGCATCCTAGGCCGAGCCCGCTAATGATACGGTTGCGACGGGGGAAATTAGTGGCTAACGGTGGCGTACCAAGAGGAAATTCAGAAATGATAGTGCCAGATTGAGCAAGTAGATGAGCCAGCCCACGATTGGAGGCCGGGTAGACTTTATCGAGTCCGGTACCAACAACGGCAATACTGGAAGCGTGGCCTTTCAAGCCGCCAGTATGAGCGGCGGTGTCGATGCCTTGCGCTAAACCACTGACTACGCACAAACCAGAATCCGATGCTGCGAGCGAAAACGCTTCTGCATCACGAATTCCCTGTGCAGAGGCATTGCGGCTGCCTACGACGGCCAAAGCAGGAGTGTTCAAAAGATCAAGCCGGCCTTTTACGAACAGCAACAAGGGAGGGTCAGGGATATTGAGCAGGGGCTTGGGGTACTCGTCATCAGCGAGCGTGATGACGTGGTTAAGAGGGTCATCCAGCCAAGCGGAAAGGGTATCGACGAACGAGGGATCGACTTCAGCCAAAATAGCATGTGCAATGGCCGGTTTAACGTGTCGGCTGAGCTCAGAAACGGGTTGCGCCAATACAGCAGAGGGAGAACCAAAGACCTTCAACAGGCGACGCTGGCTTTCACCTCCTAGCCCCGGGACCATGTAGAGTTGGAGCCAGGATGCAAGTCCTGAATCAACTGCCATTAGATTGATTATTCCGGATTGCGCGCGCTATCGAGAATCTGCACAGGTAGCCTGGTTTCCATAACCAAAGCATATGAAACCTTGTTGAAAACACGGAACACCATGACTAAGCCATAACGCATGTCAGGAAGATTGATGTTGGGTTCAAACCAACCCTTGGTTTTGAGAACTTCGCCCTTTTGATAAAGGGCCAGAATATTCCCAGCCTCGAGTCCGTCGCGGCGACCCTTATTAAGGGTGATAACGGCATGCTGGCCTGCCTGCTGGACGCCGCCGAAAATTGAGATGACTTTTGCAGAGATTTGATTCTCTGGCACATGCGGTAAATAAGTAGGGCTATAACCAGTACCAGTCTGGGCAAAATAATCACCCTTGTTGATTTCCTGAATCGCATTGGTAATGCGTAGCGTGCTGGGATCGCCGAATTTCTCAACAGTTGCATCACCAAGATAGACAACCTCCTGGCCGAGTTCTTCATCAGTTTCGGGATCAACAAACTTCACATTTGGGCGGTAAACCTGCCACTGCGTGCCCTTGTCTGAAGGCAAGTTCTGGACATAAGCCAAATCATTGACTGATAGCAGTGTGCGTTGCTCATAAGTCCCAACCAGCTTGGGTGCGCCATCTAGCTCTTCATCATCAACCACCAAAGGGCGACGCAAAAAAGAAGCGATCGTATCTAGCGGTACAGCAGGAATAGCCTCGGTGTTATGGCCGACAACTCGAACCTTGGGTTCAAGTTTCACCATGTTAGATGGTACGGCGGGTTCGGGCTCGGGCGCGGGAGGGGTTGTCGTCAGAGTACCTGTACGGCGATCCAGATAGACTAAATCACCCGGATAGATCCAGTGAGGGTCTTTGATTGCCTGCTTGTTCAATGCCCAAATTTCTGGCCATTTCCATGGGTCTTTGAAAAACATCGCCGAGATATCCCACAAGGTGTCTCCCTTGACTACGACATAACGGTCAGGAGCATCTTCGCGAATCTGCAACACATCTGCGGAAGCGAGGATGGGCAACAGAAAGCAAATCAGCGATATAATCTTGCGCATGGAAAACCCCAGCAAAGTAAAGAAATGCGGTGCAAAGTTTGTGCACCTGTTTAAATTCTGCATCTAGTCTCTTAAGTTGGCAAGCATTTATGGCATTACTACCCATTATTAAATATCCGGATCCACGGTTACATAAGGTAGCCAAACCCGTTACAGCGGTGACTGAAAAAACACGGAAACTGATACGGGATATGAGCGAAACGATGTACGCAGCTCCCGGCATTGGACTTGCCGCTACACAAATAGACGTGCATGAACAGATCGTTGTCATTGACGTGTCTGAAACCCATGATGACCTGAAAGTCTTCATAAATCCGGTTCTACTAGAACTTGAGGGCAGCGAAGAGAGCGAAGAAGGCTGCCTGTCGGTTCCTGGGATATACGAAACAGTGACGAGAGCGAATCGAGTCAAGGTACAGGCTCAAAATGAGAACGGAGAAACTTTTCAACTGGAAGCGGATGGCCTGCTTGCGGTTTGTATTCAACATGAGATAGATCACTTGCACGGCAAAGTGTTCGTTGAACACCTGTCACACCTCAAACAAACTCGTATCCGCGCCAAGCTGAAGAAACAGCGGCGCGAGACGCTGTAGAACGCCAACGTGAATATCATCTTTGCGGGAACACCACAGTTTGCGGCCAGCGCACTTGCGGCGTTGTTGAAAACAGAACACAAGGTGCTGGCGGTGCTGACGCAGCCAGACCGTCCGGCTGGCCGCGGCATGCAATTGAACGCAAGCCCCGTCAAACAACTTGCTGTCGAGCACGGCATTTCCGTATTACAACCCACATCCCTGAAGTCGGAGGCCATACAGCAGACATTGTCTGAGCTGAAGGCGGATGTGATGGTGGTCGCGGCATACGGTTTGATTCTCCCTGCCGAGGTGTTGAACATCCCGCGTTTCGGATGTTTGAACATCCACGCCTCGCTATTGCCTAGGTGGCGCGGGGCAGCACCGATACAGCGTGCCATCTTGGCTGGAGATGCCGAGACTGGCATCACCATCATGCAAATGGACGTTGGTTTGGATACGGGCGACATGTTATTCAAGTACCCCTGCCCTATCACAGAAATGGATAATGCTCAGACCCTGCATGACAAGCTGGCGGACATCGGAGCTACAGGAATCGTCAAAGCGTTACAGAATTTGGAAAGTGGCAAAGTAAATCCAGAGAAGCAAGACGATAGCCAAGCTTGTTATGCAGCAAAACTGAACAAACAGGAAGCGCTTATCGACTGGAACCAGCACGCTGAGGTTCTGGAAAGGGCGATTCGGGGATATTTCCCATTCCCCGTGGCACATACAGTGTTCAAAGGAACGGCAATAAAGCTGTTGCGGGCCCACATCGGGCCCGAAAAGGTGGCAAATCCCGGAACGATATTGGCAATCAACAAGAGTGAAATCGTTGTGGCATGCGGGCAAGGCACATTGGCACTTGAAGTCTTGCAAAAACCGGGAGGAAAGCCATTGCCAGCAGCGCAATTCGTACAGGGATTTCCGCTCAAGGTCGGCGATAGATTCGGTGATGGTAAGCCGTGAATATCATCCAGACAGAGGCAGCTGGAATCGTTCAGCGAGTCATGGACGGATGCAATCTGGACCGTGCGTTGGCTGATAGCTTGGCCGCCAACCCAGACTATTCCCCCCAGCAGAGAGGTGCCCTTCAGGATTTGAGTTACGGCACGATCCGCTACTACGCGCGCCTTGAATTCATGCTGGGGAAACTACTGGATCGCCCTCCCCGCGATAAATTGGTGTCCCACTTGTTGAGGGTGGCCCTGTACCAACTGGAATACAGCAAAGCCGGCTCGCATGTCATTGTCGATCAGGCAGTGCGCGCTGCAAAGAAAATGAAATCCCCGATTAGTGGACTCGTGAATGCCGTATTGCGCAACTTCCTGCGCCGCCAGGAAAGTCTTCGCATGGCAGCAGATGCAGAAACAAGCAGTCGCTTTGCCTACCCTGATTGGTGGATAAAAGAGATAGAGCGACAGTACGGAGAACGCTCGCCAAGCATACTGGAGGCCGGCAACATGCATCCGCCGATGACGCTGAGAGTCAATCGGCGTCGTACGACAACAGAGGGCTACCAGTCGTTGTTGGAGAAGGCTGGCATCGCCGTCCGGCATGTCGGAACAGATGCTTTACTGCTGGCACAACCAATGTCTGTGGAACGTTTGCCGAAATTTGCCGAAGGCTGGGTGTCGGTACAAGACGCAGGCGCTCAGTGTGCCGCTTCCATTCTAGATGTGGAGGATGGCATGCGCGTGCTTGACGTGTGTTCAGCTCCGGGCGGGAAAGCGATGCATCTGCTGGAGCAAGCTGACATCGAGCTTGTGGCCCTGGACAAGGATGAGCGCAGACTTGACAGGGTCAGGCAAAATCTAAAACGGGGGAACCAGAGTGCGGAAGTGATTTGCGGAGATGCTTCACAACCTGCCTTATGGTGGGATGGGAAGCCGTTCCAGCGCATACTTGCTGACGTACCCTGCTCGGCTTCCGGGGTCGTGCGCAGGCATCCCGATATCAAATGGTTGAGAAGGTCGGCAGACATCGCCGAGTTCTCAGCGCAACAATCGTGCATATTGGAAGCCATTTGGCCGTTGCTGGCGACGGGTGGTAAATTGCTTTACGCCACCTGTTCAATATTCAAGCAGGAAAATCAGGATGTAGTTGAGCGTTTTCTGGCTAAACATCAAGATGCCAGTCAGGAAGCCATAAAACTGCCTTTTGCAAACGATCCACCCGGACAGTTATTGCCTTGCAACCAGCATGATGGATTCTTCTATGCCCTGCTGCGCAAAATTGATGAATAAATTGCTGCGGAGCCTGTGTGCCTGGATGCTGATCTTTGGCACATCGATTGCCTTTGCCGATGGTATCGAAGTCAAAAAGGCAGAGGCTCGGCTGACAAGTGAGGGCTACCTGATATCGGCAGATTTTGAAATTCAATTGCCGCCACAGGTCGAAGAAGCTTTGAGGCGCGGCGTAACGCTTTACTTTGAAAGTGAATTATCCGTCCACCGTTCACGTTGGTACTGGATGGATACAGAGATCGCCAGCTATACACAGACCAGCAAACTGTCTTTCAACACACTGACCCAACAATATCGCCTGACCCGGGGCGGTTTGTACCAAAGCTTTCTTTCCTTGTCAGAGGCCTTACACATACTCGGGCGCCAAGTGGCACCGCCAATCGAGGTTTCCCGCCTGGATATGTCCGGCAGCGGGTATTTTTCAAGGCTGATCAAAAAAGGGAGTGAGGTCGGGGCCACCGCGTGGATGAGCCTTGACCTTACGCAATTGCCCAAACCGATGCAGATGAATGCATTGACCAGTGACCAGTGGAAAGTCGAGTCAGAAAAATTCCATTGGGACATCAGCCCGGAACCGCCAAGCGAGGAAGAGGCACCATGAAATATCTGGTCCTGTTCTCAAGCGTCATCGGGGTCATCCTGCTCTACCTGTTGTCTAGTGCGAGCGGCAATACGGATCTGTATGCCCGCAATTACTTCACCCTGCTGCTGCTGACAGGAACATTAGCGTTGGGCCTGGTGGTGCAGGTGATCTATCAGTTCTGGCAGCTAAGAAAAAAATTGCGGGATCAGGTGTATGGTGCCAAGTTGACGTTGCGGCTGGCTATGTTCTTCTCCCTGATCGCCGTATTGCCAGGCATGTTGGTATACGCGGTATCCGTTCAGTTTCTTGGAAAGAGTATCGAATCATGGTTCGATGTGCGTGTTGAGAAAGCGCTGGAAGGCGGTTTGAGCCTGGCGCGCAGCACTTTACAGAATGGGCTGGACGAACTGGGAAGAAAAGGACAGTTTGTAGCCTTGATCCTTGCGGACCAATCTCCTGGTAGACACGGCGAAACGCTTGCTCGATTCATCTCGGAAGGCGGCGCGCAAGAAGCGGCTGTATTCGACAGGAACGGTAAATTATCCGCCTTTGCCAGCAGTAAGCGGGTCGATCGCATTGAATCACTCTCTGCAGAAATGCTGCGCCAAGTCAGGGAAAAGGGGCGATACAGCCAAGCAGATGCCTTACCGGACGGACGATTGATCTTACGGGTCATCGTCCCGATCCGGTCTGTTAACAACGAAGGTAGAGTATTGCAATTCGCGCAACCGGTTGCGGAGCGATTGGCAGCAGATGCCGAGACGGTCCAAGGGGTCTATGGAGACTATCAACAGTTGAGTCTTTCCCGGGTGGGGCTCAAGCGACTGTACGGGATCACGCTCACGCTATCGTTATTGATCGTATTACTAAGTGCCATCTCGGCAGCGTTCTATTTGAGCTCAAAACTGAGCGCACCGTTGGCAGCTTTGGCGGCGGGTACACGGGCGGTAGCGAAAGGGGATTTCAGCAGCAACTATCCCGTTCAAAGCAACGATGAACTGGGCGGGTTGACGGCATTGTTCAATCAGATGACATCGCAATTGTCGGCGGCGAAGGCGTTAAGTGAGCAACAACAACAACAAGTTGCCGATGCCAAGGCACACCTTGAAAGCGTTTTGGGTCACCTATCATCAGGTGTGTTGGTGCTGGATGAGCATCTGTTGCTGCGTTCAGCCAATGCGAGTGCAGGCCAGATACTTGGTGTGGCTTCTGCAGAGCTGAATGGAAAAAACACGCAGAGCCTGGCAGAGGAGCATGGTTTGCTTAGGCCGTTCCTGCATGCGATCGAACAAGGTATCGCTTCCAGCCCGCAACAAGTGTGGCAGCGACAGATCGAGCGCATGAGCAAGGAAGGAGATCAAGTTCTGTTGCTAAGAGGAACCAGACTGGCTGGGGATGCAAATCGAGGCTATGTGGTGGTGTTCGACGATATTACACATTTGCGCCAAGCTGAACGACAGGCCGCCTGGGGCGAGGTAGCACGACGCCTGGCACATGAGATCAAGAATCCACTGACTCCGATCCAGCTCTCGGCAGAACGCTTACAACACAGACTTTCCGATCGGCTGGACGAAAAGGACGCGCAACTGTTGCAGCGCGCCACACAGACCATAGTCAGCCAGGTTGCCGCAATGAAGAACATGGTTTCGGACTTTGCAGACTATGCGCGCGCACCCGCGGCACGCTTAACGCCACTGGATTTGCATCAATTGCTGAACGAGATACTGGGCTTATATGAAGCAAACAGCAGCCCAATCAAAGTCAATCTCGACGCTCGTAAAACAACGATCAACGGCGACGCGACACGCTTGCGCCAAGTGCTGCACAACCTGCTACAGAATGCGCACGACGCCTTGCAACAAGTTGCGGATAGATTGATCACCTTGTCGACCAGTGACGACAAGAACGGCATGCTCAGATTATCAGTGGCAGATAACGGAAGTGGTTTTCCGGAACAGTTCCTTGCCAAGGCCTTTGAGCCATACACAACGACCAAAGCCAGGGGAACGGGTCTTGGGTTGCCTATCGTAAAGAAGATCGTGGAAGAGCACGGGGGAAGCATCAGCATACATAACCAGCCACAGGGCGGAACATGCGTCAGCATTCTGTTGCCAGTGCTGGAAAAGAAGACCGGGAGGGCGGCATGACAAGCAAGACGATTATGATCGTGGATGACGAAGCAGGCATACGAGAGTTGCTATCGGAAATCCTGTACGACGAGGGATATGGCGTGCTATTGGCCGAGAACGCCGAAGAGGCACGCAAGTTGATCGGCCAAAAACCGGATGTTGTGTTGCTGGATATATGGATGCCGGATACCGATGGCTTGACACTGCTCAAGGAGTGGGTGGCACAAGGGCAATTGACGATGCCGGTGATCATGATGTCGGGGCACGGCACCATAGAGACAGCGCTGGAAGCGACACGCATCGGTGCAGTAGATTTTCTGGAGAAACCTATCGCACTGAAAAAATTGTTAGCCACCATAGCGCAAACTTTGAAACCCCAGCAAGTTGTTCCCGCCAAGTCTGAAGAAGAGGTTTCGCCTCCAACAGATAGCCGTAATGGTTATGTGAAACTGGAATTGCCACTGGAGTTGCCGTTCAGGGAAGCGCGTGAGCATTTTGATGCCGCCTACTTGAATTACCATCTTGAAATGGCACAAGGAAATATAGCCAGTTTGGCAGACAAAATAGGTATAGAGCGCACCCATTTGTATCGAAAACTCAAGCAATTGGGCATAAAACCACCTAAAAAGAACGCCAGCTGAATAAATGGCGCATTCCCAATCGATAACCGGGGGTATTGTCGAGTTGCCCGAACAATGGGCGCTGAGGCATAATCGCCCCTCTTTAATGTAGTGTCTGGTGCCTAATCACCACAAAGTTTTTTCGGAGGAGAACGGAAATGTCAGCAACGCGCAGTGTAAACCCACCAAAATATAACGACATCACAGGTGCAATTCGCATGCTGGCGGTGGATGCAGTGCAGAAGGCGAATTCCGGTCATCCGGGCGCGCCGATGGGCATGGCAGAGATCGCCGACGTATTGTGGAATCGCCATCTGCGCCACAACCCGGCAAATCCGAAATGGCCTGATCGCGACCGCTTCATCCTGTCCAACGGCCACGGCTCGATGCTGATCTATGCATTGCTGCATCTGTCCGGTTACGACCTGCCGATCGAAGAACTGAAACGCTTCCGTCAGATGCACTCCAAGACACCGGGTCACCCCGAGTACGGCTACACACCCGGTGTTGAGACCACCGGTGGTCCGCTGGGCCAGGGCATCACCAACGCCGTGGGTATGGCGATGGCCGAGAAGCTGCTGGCAGCCGAATTCAACAAGCCGGGTCACGAGATCGTCGATCACCGCACTTATGTGTTCCTCGGCGACGGCTGCATGATGGAAGGCATCTCCCACGAAGCGTGTGCTTTGGCTGGTACCTGGGGTCTGGGTAAGCTGACTGCATTCTGGGATGACAACAACATCTCCATCGACGGTCACATCGACGGCTGGTACACCGATGACACACCAAAGCGTTTTGAAGCTTACGGTTGGCACGTTATCGCTGATGTGCAAGGCCACGATCCTGAGGCGATCGATGCCGCTATCGAAGCTGCCAAGGCTGTTACTGATAAGCCGACTCTGATCTGCTGTAAGACCGTGATCGGTGCCGGTTCTCCGAACAAGGAAGGCACGCACGACGTGCACGGTGCAGCGCTGGGCGATGCTGAAGTCGCAGCGACACGTGAGCACATCGGCTGGAAATATCCTCCGTTCGAGATCCCTGCGCACGTTTACGAAGCGTGGGATGCACGCACCAAGGGAGAAGGACTGGAAAAACTGTGGAACAACAAGTTCGCAGAATACAAAGCCGCATTCCCGGCAGAAGCTGCCGAGTTCGAGCGTCGTATCAATAACCAGTTGCCGGCCAACTGGGCTGCACACGCTGCGGAGTTCATCGCCAAGACCAACGAGAAGGCAGAGACCATTGCCACTCGCAAGGCTTCACAGAACGCCATCAACGGCCTGCAACCTGCACTGCCTGAGTTCCTCGGCGGTTCCGCCGACCTGACCGGTTCCAACCTGACCAATTGGACAGGCGCGCACCACGTTTCCGGCAAGAAGCCCGGCAACTACATCAGCTACGGCGTGCGCGAGTTCGGCATGTCGCACATCATGAACGGTATGGCACTGCACGGCGGTTTCCTGCCGTTCGGCGGCACCTTCCTGATGTTCTCCGAATACGCACGTAATGCGCTGCGTATGTCGGCACTGATGAAGCAGCGCGTGATCTACGTGTTCACCCACGACTCCATCGGTTTGGGCGAAGATGGCCCGACACACCAGCCGGTCGAGCAGACAGCGACCCTGCGCTACATCCCGAACATGGAAGTATGGCGTCCGTGCGACACCGTTGAATCCGCCGCAGCATGGGTGGCCGCGGTCGAGCGTACTGATGGACCTTCCAGCCTGATCTTCAGCCGTCAGAACCTGGCATTCCAGAAGCGCGATGCAGCGCAAATCGCGGCAATCCGGAAGGGTGCATATGTTCTGTCCGAGGCCGCGGGCGGCAAGCCACAAGCGGTGATCATCGCAACTGGTTCCGAAGTTGCTCTGGCGATGGGCGCACAAGAAACATTGGCAGCAGAAGGTATCAATGTACGTGTGGTGTCGATGCCGTCCACCAACGTGTTCGACAAGCAAGACCAAGCATATAAGGACAGCGTATTGCCGAAGGGCATCAAGCGCGTGGCTGTCGAAGCGGGCGTGACCGGTGGCTGGTACAAGTACGTTCTGGACGGCGCAGTGGTCGGTATCGATACTTTCGGTGAATCCGCTCCGGCACCTGAGTTGTTCAAGCACTTCGGCTTCACCACAGAGAACGTGGTCAAGGCCGTCAAGTCGGTACTGTAAGAAAAATTTATTACTAAACGGGAGAGAAAACATGGCAATCAAAGTTGGTATCAATGGTTTCGGTCGTATCGGCCGCATGGCATTCCGCGCAATCGCTAAGGACTTCCCCGAGCTCGAAGTTGTTGCGATTAATGACTTGCTGGAGCCGGACTATCTGGCATACATGCTAAAATACGATTCCGTACACGGCAACTTCCAGGGCGAAGTCGGTGTTGACGGTAACAACATGGTGGTGAACGGCAAGAAGATCCGCCTGACAGCCGAGACCGATCCTGCAAACCTGAAGTGGAGCGAAGTGGGTGCTGAGCTGGTGTTGGAATGTACCGGCTTCTTCCTGGACGATGCTGGCTGCCAGAAGCACATCGCTGCCGGTGCCAAAAAGGTCGTGATGTCCGCACCTTCCAAAGATGCGACACCGATGTTCGTGTACGGCGTGAACCACACTGCATACAAAGGCGAGGCAATCGTCTCTGCTGCTTCCTGCACCACTAACTGCCTGGCACCTGTTGCTAAAGTGCTGAACGACAACTGGGGCATCAAGCGTGGTCTGATGACTACTGTGCACGCTGCAACTGCTACACAGAAGACTGTTGACGGCCCGTCCAAGAAAGACTGGCGCGGTGGTCGCGGTATTCTGGAAAACATCATCCCCTCCTCTACTGGCGCAGCCAAGGCAGTGGGCAAGGTGTTGCCAGAACTGAACGGCAAGCTGACCGGTATGGCTTTCCGCGTACCGACTTCTGACGTATCCGTAGTCGACCTGACTGTCGAGCTGAACAAAGAAGCAACTTACGCAGACATCTGCGCAGCCATGAAGGCAGCTTCCCAGTCTGGTGACATCAGCAAGACACTGGGTTACACCGATGAGAAAGTGGTTTCCACAGACTTCCGTGGTTGCGGCTTCTCTTCCATCTTCGATTCGGAAGCAGGCATCGCACTGGACGGCACTTTCGTCAAGATCGTGTCCTGGTACGACAACGAATATGGTTACACCTGCAACATGCTGCGTTTTGCGCAGCACATTGCCAAGTAATCCATGCTCAACAAGGGCTGGCATATGCCAGCCCTTTAAGTTTCAGTCTGTAGAAGGAAAAATCATGTCCGTAATCAAAATGACCGACCTGGATCTCAAGGGCAAACGTGTCCTGATCCGTTCTGATCTCAACGTACCTGTCAAAGATGGCAAGGTAACCTCCGATGCGCGCATCAGCGCTTCCATGGCTACTATCAACGCCGCGCTGAGCGCAGGCGCGAAAGTCATGGTGACTTCCCACCTCGGCCGTCCTGAAGAAGGTGTGTTCTCCGAAGAGAACTCGCTCAAACCCGTAGCTGACGATATCGCCAACAAGCTGGGCAAGCCCGTACGCCTGATCCGCGACTGGATCGACGGCGGCTTCGATGTGGCTGAAGGCGAACTGGTGTTGCTGGAAAACTGCCGTTTCAACAAGGGCGAAAAAAAGAGCACTGAAGAAGTGGCGAAGAAATATGCCGCTTTGTGCGACGTGTTCGTGATGGACGCATTCGGCACAGCACACCGTGCAGAAGCTTCTACCCACGGCGTGGCCAAGTACGCACCAGTTGCAGCAGCCGGCATCTTGCTGACGCAAGAACTGGAAGCCCTGACCAAAGCATTGCTCAGCCCAGCACGTCCTATGGTTGCCATCGTTGGCGGTTCCAAGGTTTCTACCAAGCTGACCGTTCTGGAATCTCTGTCCGAGAAATGCGAACAACTGGTGGTCGGTGGCGGTATCGCCAACACCTTCATCAAGGCAACCGGCGGCAACGTCGGCAAGTCGCTGTGCGAAGATGACCTGATCCCGACCGCTCAAGCACTGATCGAAAAAATGAAACAACGTGGCGCTAACATCCCCATCGCGGTGGACGTGGTGTGCGGTAAGAAGTTCGATGCCAATGAGCCGGCAGTCCTGAAGGACGTGGGCGAAGTGGCTGATGACGACATGATCTTCGACATCGGTCCCAAGTCCGCACAGGAATTGGCTGACATCATCATGAAGGCGGGCACCGTGGTCTGGAACGGTCCGGTCGGCGTGTTCGAGTTCGATCAGTTCGGTGAAGGTACCAAGAAGATCGCCGAGGCGATCGCCAATACCAGCGCATTCACACTGGCTGGCGGTGGCGACACGATCGCTGCGATCCAGAAGTACGACATCTTCGACAAGGTGTCCTACATCTCCACCGCAGGTGGTGCGTTCCTTGAATTCCTCGAAGGCAAGACTTTGCCTGCAGTGGCGATTCTGGAAGAACGCGCAAAGCAGTAAAACAACGTCACCTGCATCCCCGATGGAGAGAGAGGGATGCAGGGGAGAACGCTAGAAACAACAAGGAAATCATGCTGCGCAGAACAAAAATAGTAGCAACTCTGGGGCCCGCGACCAATGACCTCAAGTCATTGACCGCAATCATCAAAGCCGGCGTGGATGTCGTGCGGATGAACTTTTCGCATGGCACTGCCGAAGACCATCAGAAACGTGCCGAGATCGTGCGTACGGCGGCAGCCACTGCAGGCCGTACTGTCGGTATCCTCGCAGATCTGCAAGGACCGAAGATCCGTGTACGCAAGTTCGAGAATGACAAGATCATTCTGAAGCCGGGCGACTCGTTCATTCTCGATGCCGCGCTGGAAGGCTTGGGCAATCAGGAACGTGTGGGTCTGGATTACAAAGAACTGCCACAGGATGTGGAGATCGGTACCGTCCTGTTGCTCAACGACGGTATGCTGGAATTCCACGTCAGCGGAGTCAAAGGTGCGGAAGTACACTGCACCGTGGTACGCGGTGGCGTGTTGTCAAACAACAAAGGCATCAACCGCAAAGGCGGCGGACTCACCGCACCTGCACTGACTGACAAGGACAAGGAAGACATCAAGACGGCAGCACTGATCAAGGCCGACTTCCTGGCGGTTTCCTTCCCGCGCTCTGCCGATGACATGAAGCTCGCCCGCGAACTGATGCACGCTGCCGGCGGCAAAAGCCTGCTGATCGCCAAGATCGAGCGTGCCGAGGCTATCCCGGTATTGGGCGAGATCATCGAAGCCTCCGATGGCATCATGGTTGCGCGCGGTGATCTGGCAGTCGAAGTCGGCGATGCCGCAGTGCCCGGTCTGCAGAAGAAGATGATCAAACTGGCTCGCGCCAAGAATCGTCTGGTCATCACGGCCACGCAGATGATGGAATCGATGATTACAGCTCCGATCCCGACCAGAGCGGAAGTGTCCGATGTGGCCAACGCTGTGCTGGACGGAACCGATGCCGTGATGCTGTCTGCTGAGACTGCAGTTGGAGACTATCCGGTCGAGACTATCGAGTCGATGGCACGTATCTGTCTCAATGCTGAAGAAGAAAGTGAAGACAGTGCTGCAGACCGTCGTCTGGAACATCACAAGTTCTCCCGTATCGATCAAGCCATAGCGATGTCGGCTTTGTATGCGGCTTCTCACTTCAAGGTGAAAGCTATCGTTGCCCTGACACAATCCGGTTCGACAGCTTTGTGGATGTCGCGCACCAGTGCAGAAACGCCGATCTTTGCTATGACACCGATGGAAGCCACCCTGAGCAAGGTCACCCTGTTCAGCGGCGTGCACCCGATCTCTTTCGAATCAACATCGGATGATCACTCGGTCACCCTGCGTCAGGCGGAAGATGAGCTGTTGAAGCTGAAGATGGTGCAAGATGGCGATCTGATCGTGATGACAGTCGGTGAAGCAATCGGTAAAGCTGGTCACACCAATACTATGAAGATCGTGCGTGTCGGCGATCATCGCAAGAGTTAATGTTTTGTAATTAATATCAGGAGGAAATAATGGCACTCGTATCCTTACGTCAACTTCTCGACCACGCAGCTGAGCATAGCTATGGTCTGCCCGCGTTCCACGTCAACAACCTGGAACAGGTCAAGGCCCTCATGGAAGCGGCTGATGAGACCAACAGCCCGGTGATCATGCAAGGTTCCGCCGGTGCCCGTAAGTACGCAGGCGAGCCTTTCCTGCGTCACCTCATCGAAGCAGCGGTCGAGATGTATCCGCACATCCCCGTCGTGATGCACCAGGATCACGGCGCATCTCCGGCAGTATGTATCAACGCCATCAAGTCCGGTTTCTCTTCCGTGATGATGGACGGATCCCTGATGACAGACGGCAAGACGCCTTCTTCCTTCGAATACAACGTCAACGTCACCAAGAACGTGGTTGAGATGTCGCATGCTGTCGGCGTTTCTGTTGAAGGCGAACTGGGCTGTCTGGGTTCTCTGGAATCCGGTTCCGGCGAAAAAGAAGACGGACACGGCGCTGAAGGCGTTTTGTCCCATGACCAATTGCTGACCGATCCTAACGAAGCGGCTGAATTCGTGAAAGCCACCCAAGTGGACGCACTGGCTATCGCCATCGGCACATCGCACGGCGCATACAAGTTCACCAAGCCGCCCACAGGCGACACATTGGCGATCAGCCGCATCAAAGATATCCACGCACGTATCCCCAACACCCACCTGGTGATGCACGGTTCTTCTTCCGTGCCGCAAGAATGGCTGAAGATCATCAACGAATTCGTCGGTGCAATGCCTCAGACTTACGGTGTGCCGGTTGAAGAGATCGTGGAAGGCATCAAGCACGGCGTGCGCAAAGTGAACATCGATACCGACCTGCGTATGGCATCGACCGGCGCAACTCGTCGCTTCCTGGTTGAAAATCCAAAGGACTTCGATCCACGTAAGTTCTTGGCTGAAACTACCAAGGCCATGAAGGCGATCTGCAAGGCACGCTACGAAGCCTTCGGTTCCGCTGGTCAAGCCGGCAAGATCAAGCCGATCGCGCTGGATGCAATGGCAATGCGTTACATCAAAGGCGAGCTGAACGCGATCGTGAAGTAATCGACGCGTCAGCAAGCAAATAAAAAGCGGCCTTCGGGTCGCTTTTTATTTGTCGATCGAAACAATCTGCGAATGGGTAATCAGGTACTTCTCGAACTCAATGACCGCAGTCGAGGGGCGTTTATCTTTGCGTTGTACGATGTACCAGTGACGTACGATGGGAAAGCTGTCCACATCCAGAATAACAAGGCGGCCCGTTTCCAGTTCAAGTTCTATGCCGTGACGGGAAATGATACCGACACCCATGCCAGCCTGAACCGACTGCTTGATCGCCTCATTGGTATCCATCTCCATGTGCGCAGGCAGAGGAAGCTTGTTGCTGTCAAAGTAGCGTTCCACCACACCACGGGTACCCGAGCCCAATTCGCGAAGCAGAAACGTTTCCTTGGCAAGTTGATGGGCCTGAATGTGCGAACTGCCAGCAAGAGCATGCGAAGGCGCGGCTATGACCACCATTGGATTCTGCAAAAACGGCATGGCGACCATCTCAGTCCCGACAGGAGGCTGTCCCATGATAGCGAGGTCGGCGATATTTTCTGAAAGCTGCTTGAGAACGGCATCGCGGTTGGCCACGGAAAGCGCGACTTGGATGCCAGGATGCAATTGAATGAAGCTGGCTAGTAACTGCGGCATAAAGTAATTGGCGGTACTGACGACAGCGATGTTCAGCTTGCCGCGCTCCATGCCTTTCATCGCATCGAAACTGGACTCCATCTCCTGCATCAATTGCAATATGGCGCGCGAATAATGCATCAGCTCCCGGCCAGCTTCGGTAAGGAACAGGCGTTTGCCAGCTTGCTCGAACAGGGGTAATCCGATAGTCTGTTCGGCCTGCTTGATCTGCATTGAAACGGCAGGCTGCGATAAGAAAAGTTCTTCTGCGGCACGAGAGTGATTCAAGTGGCGCGAGACACTTTCAAAGACCTGAAGCTGACGAAGAGTGAGTGGCAACATAGTGGTCAGGATTTTATTCCATAAGCAAAGCTTATGATAGCGATAAAAACATTTGACTGTTATTTATGATTGCGGCTGCGTAAAGTGCACGCCGTTGCAAGAACATTTACACGACAAGAGGAGAAAACAATGGATCAATCGAATCGTTACTCAAATCTGAATCTGAAAGAAGCAGAATTGATCGCTGGCGGTAAGCACCTGCTGGTTGCATACAAGCTGATTCCGGCCAAGGGCTACGGCTTCCTGGAAGTGGCTGCTCACGTCGCCGCTGAATCTTCCACCGGTACCAACGTTGAAGTGTCCACCACCGACGACTTCACGCGCGGCGTTGACGCGCTGGTCTATGAAGTGGACGAAACCGCATTCGGTGACGATCCTGTGAAGGGCGGCGGTCTGATGAAGATCGCTTACCCGGTCGAACTGTTCGACCCCAACCTGACCGACGGCACATACAACATCTCCCACATGTGGTCCCTGATCCTGGGTAACAACCAGGGTATGGGCGACCACCAAGGTCTGCGCATGCTGGACTTCCTGGTTCCCGAGAGCATGATGAAGCACTTCGATGGTCCATCCGCGAACATCACCAATCTGTGGAAGGTATTGGGTCGTTCCGAGACAGATGGCGGTTACATCGCCGGTACCATCATCAAGCCGAAACTGGGTCTGCGTCCTGATCCATTCGCAAAAGCTTGTTACGACTTCTGGCTGGGTGGCGACTTCATCAAGAACGACGAGCCGCAAGCCAACCAGCCGTTCTGCCCGATGGAAGTGGTTATGCCCAAGGTGGCAGAAGCCATGGACCGCGCACAACAGGCAACCGGCCAGGCCAAGCTGTTCTCCGCCAACATCACAGCCGATTACCACAAGGAAATGATCCACCGCGGCGAGTTCGTGCTGGAAACCTTCGCCAAGTACAACTCTGCTGACCACGTCGCCTTCTTGGTGGACGGCTTCGTGACCGGCCCGGCTGGTGTAACGACTGCACGCCGTGCATTCCCGGACACCTTCCTGCACTTCCACCGCGCAGGCCACGGCGCTGTGACTTCCTACAAGAGCCCGATGGGTATGGATCCGCTGTGCTACATGAAGATGGTGCGTCTGATGGGCGCATCCGGTATGCACACCGGCACCATGGGCTACGGCAAGATGGAAGGCCACGGCAAGGAAACCGTACTGGCATACATGCTGGAACGTGACGAGTGCCAAGGACCTTACTTCTACCAGAAGTGGTACGGCATGAAGGCCACTACCCCGATCATCTCGGGCGGTATGAACGCACTGCGTCTGCCGGGCTTCTTCGCAAACCTGGGCCACGGCAACGTGATCAACACCTGCGGCGGCGGCTCCTTCGGCCACATCGACAGCCCAGCAGCCGGCGGTATCTCCCTCGGTCAGGCATACGAGTGCTGGAAGTCCGGTGCTGATCCGATCGAATACGCCAAGACGCACAAAGAGTTCGCACGTGCATTCGAATCCTTCCCGAAAGACGGCGACAAGCTGTTCCCGGGCTGGCGCGAAAAGCTGGGCGTACACAAGTAAGCTCAGACAGTATCGAAGCAACGAAAACGCGCCCCCACACGTTGGGGGCGTTTTTTTCCAGACGCACAATCCCGCAAGCAGCATGCGGGCATGCGTCGAACCAAGGAGTTCGTTATGGATAACAAGGAACAATACAAAGTCCACGCAGAGCCGTTCTACCAGGCACAAGGCGACGAAGTGGCGCTGTACGAAGCAGCTTACAACGCGCGTCTGCCGGTAATGGTCAAAGGCCCGACCGGTTGCGGTAAATCACGTTTCATCGAATACATGGCTTGGAAGCTGAACAAGCCGCTGATCACCGTGGCCTGTAACGAAGACATGACCGCATCCGACCTGGTCGGCCGCTACCTGCTGGACGCCAATGGCACACGCTGGCTGGACGGTCCGCTGACGACAGCGGCCCGCATCGGTGCGATCTGCTATCTGGATGAAGTCGTCGAAGCCCGTCAGGACACCACCGTGGTGATCCACCCGTTGACCGACCACCGCCGCACCCTGCCGCTGGACAAGAAGGGCGAGCTGATCGAAGCACATCCGGACTTCCAGCTGGTGATTTCCTACAACCCCGGTTACCAGAGCCTGATGAAGGATCTGAAGCAATCGACCAAGCAGCGTTTCACCGGCTTCGAGTTCGACTACCCGAGCGCGGAACTGGAAGCGGAGATCTTGGCCAAGGAAACCGGTCTGGAAGTGGGCACTTGCAGCAAGCTGGTGCAGATCGGCCAGGCCGCACGCAATCTGAAGGGCCACGGCCTGGAAGAAGGTATCTCCACGCGTCTGCTGGTCTACGCAGCAACGTTGATCAAGAACGGTGTCGAAGCCAAAGCCGCTTGCCGCATGGCGATGGTGCGCCCGATCACCGACGATGCCGACATCCGCGACACGCTCGATCACGCGATCGACGCTTCGTTCGCCTGAACAGGCCGTGCGGAGCCGGAGGCTGTGCGATGACTGAAGCCGTGCAGGAAAGAAGCGAAGAGGTCGCAGCATACTGGGAGAAGCTTGGCTGCAAGTTCGCCCAGGTGAATGCCGTCTTCGACGAATGCATGAAAGAGGCCCAGCAGCTGCTGAGCAAGGGCGGACTGGAAGCCTACATCGAGAATGCACGTATCCTCGGCAAGATGGGTCGCGGCGCCGAACCGCTGCTGGTCTATCTGGAAGAAGCGCCGGGTGTGGCCGATGTCGTCGGCGAGTACGCGCTGATCGAGTTGCGCGAATTCGCGGAATACATGTCCACGCACACCAACTTCAAGGCCATGGTGCCGTTCCTGCAAACCAGCGGTGCCGTAGCGCGACGCCTGCAGACCGGCAAGATGTTCAAGCAGTACATCGAGCTGATCCGCGACATGATGGATCGCACCTCGGGTTCGGTGCACGGCCACCACACCACCTTTCCCAGCCCCGGCTTGCCGGAGTTGCTGAAACAGGCCCCCAGACTGCTGGGCGCCCTGTCCCTGCAAGGGCTGCGTAACTGGATCGAATACGGCATCAAGTATTACAACCACCATCCGGAACGCCAGGTCGAATACTTCAGTCTGGAATCCGCCGATGCGGTCGCGGTCATGCAGCGCGAACGTCACGGCACCCTGCTGGTGGATAACGAACGCAAACTGGATACCTACATCCGCGCCCTGTGGGACGACAGCGATTACCTCATCCCCTATTCCGAGGCATTCGATGAATTGCGCAAACCCATGCCCTACTACACCGACGACGGCATCCGTCTGCCCGATGTGTACGATGAGCTGGAAGGCGTATCCGGCATAGACCGCTACCGCGCCGCGCTGGCGCACATGGCGGCACACCGCCGCTGGTCGCAGAAGATGATCGTGGACAACTGGAGCCCCTTCCAGCGCGCCAGCGTCGAGATCTTCGAAGACTCACGCGTGGACTATTTGGCGTGCAGGAAATATCCGGGGTTGCGCAAGCTGCTGCTGGCGCTGCACCCGATCCCCAAGGAAGAGGACCTGCAACTCGAGGAGCAGGGTGTCTCCGTGTTCCGGCTCCGGCTGGCACTGTTGTCGCGTGCCATCCTTGATCCGGAATTCAAGTGCGAGAACGAGCACATCAAGGAATACACCAAACGTTTCCACGAACTGATGGCAACCGGCGAATCGAGCAGCGCCGAGATGTCTTCCGTGGCGCTGGCATTCATCGCGCGCACGCGCGGTCAGCGTGACCTGACGGCGAACATGTACTTCGACAATACCGAAGTCAGCTACCGCGACGACAACCGTCATCTGTGGATCTATATCGAAGAGAGCGACGAGGACGAGATGTTCGAACATCTCGACAAGCGCCAGACCACCGAAGAAGAATTGCACGGCCTGCCGCCGCGCCACTACGACGAGTGGGATTACAACGCACAGAACTACCGTCCGGACTGGGTGAGCGTGTACGAAGCACTGCACCCGCGCGGCAACCCGGGCAAGATCGACGACCTGTTGCTCAAGCACAGCAAGCTGGCCAAGCGCCTGAAAGCCATGCTCGAATTGCTCAAGCCGCAGGACAAGGTGCGCATCCGCTACCAGGAAGAAGGCTCCGAGCTGGATCTGGACGTGGCGATCCGCTCGCTGATCGACTTCAAGAGCGGTTCATCGCCCGACCCGCGCATCAACATGTCGCACCGCACCGACGGGCGCAGTTTCGCGGTCACGTTGCTGGTCGACCTGTCGCAATCGCTGAGCGAAAAAGCCGCGGGCAGCCAGCAGACCATCCTCGAACTGAGCCAGGAAGCGGTGTCGCTGCTGGCCTGGTCGGTACAGCAGGTTGGCGACTCCTTCGCCATCGGCGGCTTCCATTCCAACACCCGCCACGATGTGCGCTATTACCATCTCAAGGGCTTCAAAGAGCCTTGGGGCGACGAAGTGAAATCGCGTCTGGCAGAGATGCAGGCCGGTTTTTCTACGCGCATGGGCGCGGCGATGCGCCACGCCGGGCATTACCTGAAGACGCAGCAGGCGGACAAAAAACTGATGCTGATCCTGACCGACGGCGAACCCGCCGACATCGACGTGAACGATCCGCAATTGCTGATACAGGATGCGCGTCAGGCCGTGAAGGAACTGGACCGCGACGGCATCTACACCTACTGCATCAACCTCGATCCCAAGGCGGACGAATATGTTTCCGACATCTTCGGCAAGCAATACACTATCGTGGACAATGTGTCCCAGCTCCCGATCAAACTGCCGGAGCTGTTCATCGCCCTGACCAAATAAGCAACTGAAAGCAAGGAGAGCAAGCATGGAACTGGCATCTAACGGCAAGGTATTGGTGGGTATCCTCACCGGCAGCCCCAACGATCTGCCTACCGTCGTCAAAGTGCGCGACACGTTGTCAGACCTCGGCATCGCCAGCGAGATCGTAGTGGCATCGGCGCACCGTACACCAGATAAAGTGATCGCTTACATTGACCGTGCGCACAAGGAAGGCGTGCAAGTACTGGTCGGCTGTGCTGGTATGGCCGCGCATCTGGCGGGCGTGATTGCCGGCCATACCCGTTTGCCGGTGATCGGTCTGCCGCTGTCCGGCGGTGTCGTGTCGGGTCTGGACGCATTGCTGGCGACGGTGCAGATGCCGCCCGGGGTCCCTGTTGCGACCGTGGCCGTGGATGGCGCGAAGAATGCGGCAATGCTGGCCGCGCGCATCCTGGCGCTGAAATTTCCCGAGATCAATCAGGCGCTGGAAGTTGCCGCGAAGAAAGAGCGTGCCCGTTATGACCAGACAGCCGACGAAGCACTTGCCAAATTGACTGCTAAATAATCTGGCAAGCGACCTTTGCGCAAACCAGCCATATGAGCAATATCGGCGAACCCTGGATGTGGGGGATATTCATTGCCTTTGTGCTGGTGATGTTGGTGCTGGATCTGTTTGTGTTCGGCGGCAACAAGGCGCACAAGGTTAGCGTGAAAGAAGCGGCCATCTGGTCGCTAGTCTGGTTCACCCTGGCGCTGTTGTTTAACGCGGCGCTATGGTGGCATCTGAACGCCACGGTCGGGCCGGAAATCGCCGACGGCAAAGCGCTGGAGTTTTTTACCGGCTACTTGATCGAGAAATCACTGTCGGTAGATAACGTATTCGTCTTTCTGCTGATCTTCAGCGCTTTCCATGTTCCACCGGAATACCAGCGGCGTGTACTGATTTACGGCGTGTTGGGGGCGATCATCATGCGCGCCGTGATGATTTTGGCCGGGGCTTGGGTGGTGCGCGAATTTTCCTGGGTGCTGTACTTATTCGGGGTGTTTTTGGTGATCACAGGCGGGCGCATGCTGGTGATGGCGGATAAGGAGCCCGATCTGGAAAAGAATCCGGTGCTGAAATTCGCCCGTCGTCACTTGCGCATCTCAGAAGAAGGGCATAGTGAGAAGTTCAGCGTGAAAAAGGACGGTGTGCGCTACTTCACGCCGCTGTTCCTGGTACTGATCCTGATCGAGGTGTCCGATCTGGTGTTTGCGGTGGACTCCATTCCGGCCATCTTCGCGATCACTACCGATCCGTTCATCGTATTCACATCGAATATTTTCGCGATCATGGGGCTGCGCGCACTGTACTTCCTGCTGGCCGATGTGGCCGACCGGTTCCACCTGTTGAAATACGGTTTGGCGATGGTGCTCGTCTTCATCGGTAGCAAGATGTTGATCGTGCCCTGGTACCACGTTCCGGTGCAGGCATCGCTTGCTGTCATCGCCGTGTTGATAGGTGCCAGTGTCGCGGCGAGTCTGATTGCCACGCGGGGGCGGCAATGACGGAGAGCATCGCTAAATAGCCGTGGAGAGCCGGACGGAAAACCTGTAAAATCCGGCAGTTGAAAAAATTTCTAAAAGAGGAGAGCAACATGAGCAAGAGTTTGATCCAGTTCATCATCGAAGAACAACGCCAGATCCCGGGTGCAACCGGCGACTTCACCGGCCTGATCAGCGATATCGTATCCGCCTGCAAACAGATCGCGCATGACGTGAACAAGGGTGCGCTGATCGGCGTGCTGGGTTCCGCAGGCAGCGAGAACGTGCAAGGCGAGACACAGAAGAAACTCGACATCATCACCAACGAAGTGTTCATCAAAGCCAACGAGTGGAGCGGCCACCTGGCAGCCATGGCTTCCGAAGAGATGGACGACATCTACGAGATCCCCAAGCAGTACCCGCGCGGCAAGTACCTGATCACCTTCGATCCGCTGGACGGCTCGTCCAACATCGACGTGAACATTTCCGTCGGTACAATCTTCTCCATCCTGCGTTGCCCTGAAGGCGTGACCAACCCGACTGCTGCCGACTTCATGCAGCCAGGCACCAAGCAAGTGTGCGCAGGATATGCACTGTACGGCCCGAACACCATGATCGTGATCACCACCGGCCACGGCGTGAACGGCTTCACACTGGATCGCGACGTTGGCGACTTCTTCCTGACTCACCCGAACATGGTCATTCCGGAAGACACAGCCGAATTCGCCATCAACATGTCCAACCAGCGTTTCTGGGAAGCGCCGGTGCAGAAGTATGTCGACGAGTGCATGAAGGGTCAGGACGGCGGTCGCGAGAAGAACTTCAACATGCGTTGGGTCGCTTCCATGGTGGCTGAAGTGCACCGCATCCTGACCCGCGGCGGCATCTTCATGTATCCGTTCGACACCAAGGATCCGGCCAAAGCCGGCAAGCTGCGCCTGTGGTCCGATGCCAACCCGATGTCCTTCATCGTGGACCAGGCCGGCGGCGTGAGCTCCACTGGTCGCGAGCGCATCATGGAACTGCAACCCAACGGTCTGCACCAGCGCGTGCCGGTCATCCTCGGCTCGAAGAACGAAGTCGAGCGCGTGGTCGGTTACCACAAAGGCGCGTAATTTCGCCAAAGGCGCCCCCGGCAACGGGGGCGTTGTCACGTCTGCAATATGTTGAAACCAATGAGGTCACCATGACTGCCCTGCACGAATCCGATCTACCCAGCCTGAAATTTCTGCACCGCGGCAAGGTGCGCGACCTGTACGAAGTGGATGAGAAGCATCTGCTGATCGTGCAGACCGATCGTTTGTCCGCGTTCGATTTCATCCTGCCTACGCCTATCCCGGGCAAGGGCGAGGTACTGACAGCAGTGTCGAATTTCTGGTTCAAAAAGTTGGGTCATGTCATTCCCAACCATCTGTCGGGTATCGCTCCCGAATCGGTGGTGAAGACGGACGCCGAAAAGGCACAGGTGCGCGGCCGTTCATTTGTCACCAAGAAGCTCAAGCCGCTGCCGATCGAAGCCATCGTGCGCGGATATCTGGTCGGTTCCGGCTGGAAAGATTACAAGAAGACCGGTGCGGTATGCGGTATCGAATTGCCCGCCGGTTTGCAGGAAGCACAGAAATTGCCGCAGGCATTGTTCACGCCCTCCACCAAAGCCGCTGTGGGCGACCACGACGAGAACATCTCGTTCGAGGAAGCCAAGAAATTGCTGGGTGACGACATGGCCGAGCAGGTGAAGAACGCCACACTGGCGCTGTACACCGAAGCGGCGGATTACGCGCTGACGCGCGGCATCATCATCGCAGACACCAAGTTCGAATTCGGCACCGATGAAGACTGCAAGCTGTATCTGATCGACGAAGCATTTACGCCGGACTCTTCGCGTTTCTGGCCGGCCGACCAGTATCAGGTCGGCAGCAACCCGCCAAGCTTCGACAAGCAGTTCATCCGCGACTGGCTGGAAGCATCCGGCTGGAACAAGCAGCCGCCAGCGCCTGAAGTCCCGGCAGACATCCTGCAAAAGACCTCCGACAAATACCGCGAAGCACAGCGGCTGCTGACCGGCGAATGACCAATCCGGCAGAACTGATCAAAGGATTCCATCGTTTCCGTGAACAGCATTTCACGGACGATGATGCTTTGTACCGTCAACTGGTACAAGAGGGACAGACACCGAAGATACTGGTCGTTGCCTGTTGCGATTCGCGCGTCGACCCTGCGCTGGTGCTCGATTGCGCGCCGGGTGACCTGTTCGTCATCCGCAACGTCGCCAATCTGGTGCCTCCGGACGAGAACCGCATCGGTGGGCGGCACGGCACCAGCGCCGCCCTGGAATACGGTGTGAAGACGCTATGCGTGGAGCATATAGTCGTTCTCGGCCACGCACAGTGCGGCGGTATCCAGGCTTTGATGAGCGGCTCGGCGGCCATAGACGGTCAGGAATCCTTTATCAGCAGCTGGATGCGGCTGGCTGAACAAGCCCGCAGCAAAGTGCTGCAAGAGATGCCGGAGGCATCAAAGGATGAATTGGAACGCGCCTGCGAGCAGCAGGCCATCCTTAGCTCTCTGGATAATCTGATGAGCTTCAACTGGATACGCGAACGCGTAGAGGATGGCAGGTTGAAGCTTCATGGTTGGTATTTCGATATTGAACACGGGCAGTTGCTGCAATACGAAGCAGCAAACGGCCGGTTCATTGCTATGTGATCACTCCCCTTTTTCCGGGGGCAATCCTTTCAATTCGCGATAGCGTGCCTTGTCAGCAGCATACCTTTCTCTAACCGCCTTCAGCTCGGCTTTATTGGTATCCAATTCGGTCTGGAACTGCTCGATGCGTTGTCTGGCATTTTCCAGGTCCTCCATCAGCGACTTGGGTGTCTTGCGGTTCTGCTTGGCGATCCGTTCTTCTTCCTGCTGAAGGCTGGCAAGGTTCTCGTTGGCCGATTTGAGCAGTGTGGTGTAACTGCTGATGCGCGCCTCGACCTGCTGCAGGTTGCGGTCGCGCGCAAGATCGATCTCTTTGTCCGAACTGTAGGTGTTGATCAGCGCATTGTCGCGCCGTTCGGCCTGGATCTCTTCATCCGTCTTCATATGGGTTTGCTGATTGAGATTTTCGCGTGAGGATTCACGTTCTTTCAGGCGCCCCTTTTCCAGGGTTTGCGTGTCGCGGTTCGCATAGCGTGGTGGAATGGTCTCGCCATAGTGCGTGGTGCCGTTCTCGTCCACCCATTTGTATAGCTTGGCTTCGGCATTCAGTGATACAGCAGCCAGCAAGGCCGTCACACTCAGCAATACTTTGGAATCCATCATCATTTCACCCCGTATCTATCTCGATAAGTTTGAACCGCTTGCAGATTCTGCACCAAGTCCGCCTGCCCCTGCAAATAACCGAGCAGATCGTTCAGGGCTGCAATGGAAACAACCGGCAGACCATAGTCGCGCTGTACCTCCTGCACCGCCGACAACTCGCCCTGCCCCCGCTCCATACGATCCAGCGCGATCACCACGCCGCACGGTGTGGCACCCGCCGCGCGGATAAGTTCGATGGATTCGCGCACCGAGGTGCCCGCCGAAATCACATCGTCGATGATCAGCACCTTGCCCTGCAGCGGCGCGCCCACGGTATTGCCGCCCTCGCCGTGGTCCTTGGCTTCCTTGCGGTTGAAGCAATAAGGCACGTTGCGCCCCTGCTCCGCCAGCGCGATGGAAGTACCCGCTACCAGCGGAATGCCCTTGTACGCGGGGCCGAACAACATATCGAATTCCAGACCTGAGGCTAGGATAGCCTGCGCGTAGAACTGGCACAGTTCACGCAAAGCAGCGCCGTCCTGGAACAGGCCGGAGTTGAAGAAGTAAGGCGACAGACGACCGGCCTTGGTTTGGAACTCACCGAAGCGCAATACCTTTTGCGCGACGGCGAAGCGGATGAAATCCTGGCGATATGCATGCATGGGAAGAATGGAGAAGAGTTGAACAGTGCGGCCATTATAATGCCCGCCACCCAAGATGACAGAAACGAACCATCAGTTATGAGAATTATCAGTTTGAACCTCAACGGCATCCGCTCCGCCTACAACAAAGGCCTGCTCGAGTGGTTCGGCAAACAGGATGCCGACATCATGTGCGTGCAGGAACTCAAGGCGCAACAAGCTGACCTGACCCCCGACATGCTCGCCCCGCTCGGCTATCACGGTTATTTCCACTATGCCGAGAAGAAGGGCTACAGCGGTGTCGGTATCTACAGCAAAAAGAAACCCGACAACGTCATCATCGGCCTCGGCATCCCCGAGTTCGACATGGAAGGCCGTTACATCGAAGCGCAGTACGGCAACCTCAGCGTGGTCTCGCTCTACCTGCCCTCAGGTTCCAGCGGCGAAGAGCGCCAGAACGTGAAATTCAAATTCCTCGAAGCCTTCATGCCGCACATGGTGGCTCTTAAGCAGAGCGGGCGTGACGTCATCGTCTGCGGCGACTGGAACATCGCGCACACCGAGAAGGACCTGAAGAACTGGAAAGGCAACAAAAAGAACTCAGGCTTTCTGCCGGAAGAGCGTGCCTGGATGACGGCGTTGTTCAGCGAAGTCGGCTTCGTCGACGTGTTCCGCAAACTGCATCCCGAGCTGGAAGCCTACACCTGGTGGTCCAACCGTGGGCAGGCTTGGGCCAAGGATGTGGGTTGGCGTATCGACTATCAGATAGCTACGCCCGGTATTGCGGAGAAGGCGTTATCGACCAGCATCTACAAGGAGCAGCGGTTCAGTGACCATGCTCCGTTGACGGTGGATTACAGGAATTGAAAGTGTGTCCGTTCGTCCTGAGTAGGCGATAGCCGTATCGAAGGATGGGCAAAGCCCGCCAATCTGAAAACCAACACCGTCGGGGGTTGCCCGACAGCAAGTTACTTTCTTTTGCTTCGCCAAAAGAAAGTAACCAAAGAAAAGGCGACCCTGGTTTGCCGCCCACTTCGTGGGTTCCCTGCGTTGCTCGGCAAGTCAGGCGGCTGCGGAACTCGCGCTTCGCGCTCAGACAGTCCTCGCCGAAATCCCCTGACTCGCCTGCGCTACTCGGCGGAGCTCAAGGGAGTGAACGTCAACTGCGGTTTTGAGGGCGCTGCGCGCACCGTCTTGTGGTTACTTTTCTTGGCAAGACAAGAAAAGTGACTGGCTGTCGGGCCACCACCTACGGATTTGCTTTGAATCCATCCGGCGCAATGAACTTTGTTTATTGCGCCCTATGCGAGCTAATCTTTCCAAGTAAAGATAACTCAATGAAGGCGTTCCAGTACGACTAAGCGAGATTTTGATTCTGGCAACTGAGAATTTTTGTCAACTTTATATGGTTTAAAGCTAAAGCGCTTTGGGCAGGAATTAGAGCAATTGCTAAGACATAGTAGATGAAAGAAAGTATGCCACTAAAGTGAACGTCTGCATTTGCTTGAAGAAAATCTATCCCAAATACGGTGGCAATAGCAGTTAACGCAAATAAAACGGGTACGTTCCCTTTTTGCCACTTAATAATCATGGATAGCAATATATAAGCGAAGAAAACTCCCCAAACAAGGAGAAGCGTATAGGCAAAGATTTGCCCTTCCGGCATTCCGAAAGGAGCAGGTTTGCCATAGTTTCTTGCGGTCATAAATAGGGCGGGAGTTACAGATAGTGCACCTGAAAAAATTATGCCAGAAGCAAAATAACCTTCTCGGGGTGTTGTGGAATTACAAAGGGCGCGACTGAAATACCAAGCAACAGGCGCAAACATAAGTCCAACGAAGATTGCTGCAGCTGCTGCGATAAGGTACATATGCTCGAATACCCAAGGATAGATGTGAATAATAATTAACTTGAAGCGTGGCCTAGGGGAATACTACTGGAATTATTCCAAGGCGCAACCTTCAACAACAACACCATCCCCGGTATCGCCAGCAGCACACAAAGCATAAAGAACATCGTCCACCCCATGCTCTCTACCAGCCACCCCGTCGCGGCATTGGCGAAAGTGCGTGGTATCGCCATCAAGCTGGTGAACAATGCGAACTGGGTGGCGGTGTAGGCTGGGTGGGTGGTGCGGGCGATGAAGGCGACGAAGGCGACGGTGCCCAAGCCAACACCGAGTGCTTCCATGCCGATCACGATGGCGAGCTGGGTGCGTTCGGCGACGCCGATCTCTGTGAAGGGGCCGTGCGAGGCGAGCCAGGCGAAGCCGAAGATGGACACCACTTGCACCACGCCGAACAGCCACAGCGCACGGTTGATGCCGATCTTCACCATCCACAAGCCGCCCAGCATGCCGCCGATGATGGAGGGCCACAGGCCGGCGTTCTTGGCGATGAGGCCGATGTCGGTCTTGCTGAATCCCATGTCCAGATAGAACGGCGTCGCCAGCGCGGTGCACATGCTGTCGCCTAGTTTGTAGAACAGAAGGAAGGCCAGCACCAGCAGCGCGCTGTTCCAGCCCTTGCGGGTGATGAACTCGTGGAAGGGTTCCACCACGGCTTCGCGCAGCGTCTTGGGTGGCGAGGCTCGGTGCGGTTCGTTCACCATCAGCGTCATGGCAATACCCGGTAGCATGAACAGCGCGGTGATGATGAACACCCAGTCCCAGGCCATGTGGTCGGCGAGGATGAGGGAGAGCGAACCCGGAACCAGTCCGGCGACACGGTAGGCGTTGACGTGGATGGCGTTGCCTAGACCCAGTTCCACATCGTTCAGTAGTTCGCGGCGGTAAGCATCGAGCGCGATATCTTGCGTGGCAGAGAGGAAGGCGAGCAGCGTGCAGAACAGCACGATGGCGGTCATGTCGGTCTGCGGAGAGAAGCCGCCGAGGGCGGCGATCACCAGCAGCAGGCCGACTTGCGTCAGCATCATCCAGCCGCGCCGCCGACCGAGTATCGGCAATACATAACGGTCAAGGAACGGCGACCACAGGAACTTCCAGGTGTAGGGGAACTGGATCAGCGCGAACAGGCCGATGGTCTTGAGGTCGATCTGCTCACTGCGCAGCCAGGCGGGGACGAGGTTGAACAGCAGGAACAACGGCAAGCCGGAAGCGAAACCTGTGAACACGCATATCAACATGCGCCTCGTGAACAACTGCTCCCAGACGCTCATGCCTCGCGCTTGAAGCGGTATGCCGCCACGTTGCCGAACAGATTGGGTAGCAGGTTCACATCACCATGCTCGTTCATCACGTGACGACCGAGTATGCGGATACCGATGTGATCACACAGCAGCTCGAAATCCTTCAAGGTACACAGGTGTACATTGGGTGTGTCATACCACTGGTAGGGCAACTGTTTCGACACCGGCATATGACCCTTGAAGATCTGCAGGCGGTTCTTCCAGTAACCAAAGTTGGGGAAGCTGATGATGCCCTCGCGCCCCACTCTGACGATCTCGTTCATCAACGCCTCAGTATGGCGCGTGGCTTGCAGCGTCTGTGACAGGATGACGAAGTCGAAAGATTGATCTTCAAAATCTGCCAGTCCGCTATCCAGATCGTTCTGGATCACGTTCACACCGTTGGCGATGCAGGTGGCGATCTTCTTGTCGTTGATCTCCACGCCGTAGCCGCGTACCTCGCGTGTCTCGCGCAGGTAACGCAGCAGGCTGCCGTCGCCGCAACCGAGGTCGAGCACAGAAGAGCCTGACGGGATCCACTGGGCGATGGCGGCGAAGTCGGGGCGAGCTTCGATGATGGATGTATTCATGGCAGTTCCTCCGCCACGCGCTCAAGATAGTTACGCATCACTGCGAAATACTGTTCGTCCTGCATCAGGAAGGAATCGTGGCCATGCTGCGAGGTGATCTCGGCGTAGCTCACATTGCGTTTGTTATGCAGCAGCGCCTTCACGATTTCGCGCGAACGGTCGGGCGAGAAGCGCCAGTCACTGGAGAACGACACCACCAGATAGTTGGCCTGAACATTGGCGAAGGCTCGCGCCAGATTGTGCTCGGTGTGCTGTGCCGGATCGAAGTAATCCAGCGCCTTGGTCATCAGCAGATAAGTGTTGGCATCGAAGTACGCGGCGAACTTGTCGCCCTGATAGCGCAGATAGGATTCAACTTCGAACTCGATGTCGTAACCGTATTTGTATTCGCCCGAGCGCAGGCCGCGTCCGAACTTGCCTGCCATCGCATCGTCGGAAAGATAGGTGATGTGGCCCAGCATGCGCGCCAGTCGCAAGCCGCGCGTCGGCACCACACCGTGCTGATAGAAATCGCCGCCGTGGAAATCGGGATCGGTCAGGATGGCGTTGCGCGCCACGTCATTGAACGCGATGTTCTCCGTGGTCAGGTGCGGCGCGGTGGCGATGGCCAGCACGTTGCGCACACGCTCGGGATAGGTGACCGCCCACTGCATCGCCTGCATGCCCCCCAGACTGCCACCGATGATGGCGGCGAACTGCTGAATGCCGAGCATATCTGCCAAGCGCGCCTGCGAATGCACCCAATCTTCCACTGTCACCATCTGGAAGCTTGAGCCTTATTGTTTGCAGGTGACAGGATCGATGCTTGAAGGTCCGGTGGAACCGTGGCATCCGCCAAGGTTGTTCAGGCCGATGACGAAGAACTTGTTGGTGTCGATGGGTTTGCCGGGGCCGATCATGTTGTCCCACCAGCCGACGTTCTTCTCGTCGTCGGCATAGCGTCCGGCGACATGATGGTGGCCGGACAGCGCGTGACAGATCAGGACGGCATTCGACTTGTCGGCATTCAATGTGCCGTAGGTTTCATATACCAGCTCGTAGCGCGGCAGCACTTTGCCACAGCTGAAATTCAGCGGCTCTTCAAAGGTTGCGCGTTGCGCGCAGACGATTCCAACAGATCCGGACAATACAAACTCCCAAAAACAAAACCCGCACAGCTTGCAGCTAGAGCGGGTCATCTCGCTTTAGCTGGAATATTTAATGTGCCCCGCAAGCTGATCTCAAATCGGCACGGGACGAAGTGTCCGTGTTTTGCCACACGCTGTCAATTCAGCACGCGCACGTCCACAAAAACCCTAGTGCAAAAATGAAACAGTCGGACAACCTTAACAAAGCTGTAACAAACGAACGGCATCATCCGCACCCAGTTCTTTCGGCGCTTGGCCGTTAAGAGCCAAGTGCAGTAATTTTATTAACGTTAAGGAGTAACCATGAAACAAAAACTGATCGCTCTGGCAATCGCCTCTGCCCTCTCCGCTCCGGCATTCGCCGACAACGCAAACATCGAAGTCTACGGCAAGGCATTCCTGACTCTGGATTCGCATAACGACGGCACCAACACTTCCATGCGCGTGAACACCAATGCATCGCGTTTCGGCGTGAAGGGCAGCGAAGATCTGGGTGACGGCCTGAAGGGTCTGTTCCAGTATGAAGTCGAGATGGATGCCGACGGCAGCACCGGCGCCGGTCTGGGCAAGACACGTAACAGCTACTTCGGTTTGCAGGGTGATTTCGGTAAAGTCGCTCTGGGTATCCACGACACCCCGTTCAAGGTTGCTCACAACAAGATCGAACTGTTCGACAACACTACTTCCTGGTCTGCTACCAACGTGATCGGCCGTTCCGCTGGCAAGAACTACAACACACGCCAGAAGAACATGATCCAGTACTGGACTCCAAAGATGGGCGCATTGCAGGCTGCATTTATGTACAGCCCGGACGAAGCCAAGACATCGACCAGCAACAAGGGCATCATGTCCATGTCCGCAACATTCGCTCAAGACAATATCTACGCAGCGGCAGGCTACGAGAGCCGTGCAGACGTGACAGTCGGTACGACTGACAGCGCATTCCGTCTGGTCGGCAAGTTCGATCTGGCCGATGCATGGGTTGGCGCGATGTTCGAGAACATGAAGACCAACACCAGCACGACTGCCAGCGTGACCGGCAAGAACGTTGAACTGGTCGGCGGCATCAACATGGGCGCTTCCAGCATCGCTGCCAGCTTCGCCAAAGCAGGCTCTACTGCTGCAACCGGCGCTGCTGCAAACGATGTGAACAACGTCGCGCTCAAGTACGCATACAAGTTCTCCAAGCGTACAGAAGGCTTTGTTGCTTATGGCTCCAAGAAGACCAATGGCGCAACCAGCGTGACAGCAACTACCTTCGGTGGCGGCTTCCTGCACAAGTTCTAAGCTGACTTCGGTCCGGCTCTAGCAAAAAAATCGGGCGTCTTTGGACGCCCGATTTCTATTTGAAGCAAACAAACAATTTAGAGAGCGTTCAACTTATCCAGCAACTCGCGGATCTTGAGAGGATCGTCCGCACGCAGGATGCGCTGCACCAGCGGTGCGATCTCCGGCAGGCTGGTGGTCAGCACGCGTTGTTTGGTACCCAGCAACTGGGCCGGGTGCATGGAGAACTGGCGCAAGCCCATACCCAGCAACAACCGCGTATAAGGCAACTCACCCGCCATCTCACCACATACCGAGACCGGGATCTCCGCCTTGTTGGCGGTGCTGATCACGTGCGACAACAATTCAAGGATCGCGGGATGCAGCGGGTCGTAAAGATGGGCGACTTCCTCATCGGTACGGTCGATGGCCAGCGTGTACTGGATCAAGTCGTTGGTGCCGATAGACAGGAAATCCAGCTTCTTGATGAAAGCACCCAGCGCCAGTGCGGCAGCCGGTATCTCGATCATGCCGCCGATGGGTACGTCTTCGCGGAAAGCCACCTTCTGTGCAGACAACTCTTGTTTGACGGAATCGATCAGCTGCAAGGTCTGATTGATCTCCGAAGCACCGGACAGCATGGGCACCAGGATCTTCAGATTGCCATAAACCGATGCCCGCAGCAGCGCGCGCAACTGGGTGCGGAACAATTGCGGCTCGGCCAGACACAGGCGGATTGCGCGCAAGCCCAGTGCCGGAGTGCTGGCGACACGCGTCACGCCTTTGAGTTGTTTGTCGGCGCCCAGGTCATAGGTGCGGATGGTGACCGGCTTGTCCTTCAGTCCCTGCAGGACGGTGCGATAGGCCTGGTACTGCTCTTCCTCGTCCGGCAGTTCATCGCGGTTTAGGAACAGGAACTCGCTACGGAACAGACCGACACCGTTCGCGCCGTTGTCTTTCACCTGCTGCACATCGGTCGGCATCTCAATGTTGGCCATCAGATCGATGACTGTGCCATCCAGCGTGTTGGCGCGTGCCGTCTTCAGTCGTTTCAGCTTTTGCCGTTCCAGTTGCCATTCGCTCTGGCGCAGCTTGTATTCGGCCAGCAGGTTCTTGTCGGGGTTGACGATGACCACGCCCTGCGCACCGTCCACGATCAGCATGTCACGGTCTTTGAGCAGTTCCCGCGCATGGTGCAGACCGACGATACACGGCGTGTTCAGGCCGCGCGCAACGATGGCGGTGTGCGAGGTCGCACCGCCCAGGTCGGTCAGGATGGCGCAGAACTGGTGCGGCTTGAGCTGGATCAGGTCGGCCGGGCTGACATCGTGGGCCACCAGCACCATCTCACCGTCGGCTTGAGACGACGGCGGTACATGGCCGGGGTGACCGCCCAGTACCTTGAGGATGCGCTCGACCACCTGGATCACATCGGTCTTGCGCTCGCGCAGATAGGCATCGTCGAAGGCTTCGAACTGTGCCACCAGTTCGTCCATCTGCGTCTTCAGTGCCCATTCGGCGTTGCACTGCTCGGTTTTGACCATCTCCCGCGCGGCATGGCTGATGTGCTCGTCACCGAGGATCATCAGGTGCAGATCCAGGAAGGCATCGAATTCCGCAGCCGCCATCTGCGGGCGGTGCGTGCGCAGGTCGGTCAACTCTTCCCGGGTCGCATGCAGCGCCGCGTCCAGACGAGCGACTTCCTCCTCCACCAGATTCTTGGGCAAGACATAGTGCGATACCTCGAGCGAGGTATGTGAAACCAGATGTGCACGGCCGATAGCGATGCCGCTGGAGACAGGCAAGCCATGAATCGTAAAACTCATTCGCCTTCTCCAAAATAGTCGTTGATCAGCGCCAGCAATTCAGTCATCGCTTCTTCTTCGCGATCCCCGTCGGTTTCGATGGTGATGGTGGAGCCCTTGGCGGCAGCCAGCATCATCACGCCCATGATGCTCTTGGCATTGATTCGTTTGCCATTGCGGGACAGCCATACTTCACAGGGATATTGAGAAGCGAGCTGCGTCAGCTTGGCGGAAGCCCTTGCATGCAAGCCGAGCTTATTGATGATTTGTGCATCTTGATTCAGCATGTCTTTCCTTAATCTTCACCCATGGTCACGATGCATTCGCGACCGCCCTCAAGTGCTATCTGAGCCAGCTCGGGCATGTTCTTGCTGGGATGGCATGCCACGCGCAGCAGCATCGGCAGGTTCACGCCGGCCACACCCATGATGTGTTCCTTGTGACACAGTTGTCGGGCGACATTGCTGGGCGTGGCACCGAATATGTCGGCCAGTATCAGCACGCCATTGCCCCTGTCCAGCTGCTGGATGAGTTCATGTCCCTCGGCCAGTTTCTGCTGCGGGTCGTCGTCGGCATATACCGACAACACCTTCATGTTCTCCGGTATCTTGCCCAGCACATGGGCGACACAATCCACCAGACTTTCTCCCAGCGCGTTGTGCGCAACTACCAATATACCGGCCATCAGATGACTCCCAAATAACTAGCGAACAACAAGACAACTATCAATAGCACCAACCAGCCGTAACGCAACGACAATCTTAGCGCGCGCCCCTTGAACGCGTCGTCGGCATTCTCTTTGTCCACGATGTCGCGGATCTGCTTTAGCGCATGCCGGGCGGTGCTGCGCTGGATATTTTGCTCCAAGCGTTCGTCTTCGTTCATGGCACGGGGATAGTAACGGTTTTAACGTCGGTGAATTCTAAGCGCTTCAGCATGGATTCGGTGAGATGCACCTTGCCTTCCGCATCGATCAACAGCGCATCGGTCTGGTGCATGTTGCGAACCGCAGCGCGCCAGCTGGAAACCCCGGCGATGAAGATGGGCTTGGACGTCACATCCGACAATAGTCCGGCACGCTCGCCGCGCGTCAGCACGGTCACCGCCTGTACGCCCTGCACGGGCTGGCCGCTGCGCGGATCGAGCAGGTGGCAATAACGCTTGCCGTCCAGCTCGAAGTAACGCTGGTAATCGCCAGATGTACCGACTGCCTCGCCATCTCTCAACTCGAGCGTTGCGATCGCGCCCGGCTTGCGCGGATGCTGGATGCCAATATGCCAGGGACGTTTACCGTGAGTACCCAAAGCGATGACATTGCCGCCGATGTTGACCAAAGCATTGGCGATAGCTTGCGCCTTCAATATCTCCACGGCGCGATCCAATGCATAGCCTTTGGCAAAGCCACCCAAGTCAACCATGACCGCGGGGTTCTTGCTGCCAACCTGTTCATCGGCCGCATCAGCAGACCGAGGATAGAACATATCCGTCATCTGCGGATCGGCTTTCAGCAGAGCGGAAATCTTCTTCTCATCCGGCAGTACCGGCTGGAACGTATCCGACTGGAAACCCCAGGCTTTGATCAGACCACCGATTGCGGGGTTGAACGTGCCGCCTGATTGCACCGAAAATTGCTCGGCGTCTTGCAGGAGGAATACCAGTTCAGAAGGTGCCGCTTGAGTCTTGCCTTGAGCGATCGCCTCGTTGATCGCGGATAAGGCGGAAGGCTGCCAGGCATGCAGTAGATCGTGCAGGCGCTGGAACTCTGCCATCACGGCAGCCGCGCCTTGGCGCGCCTTGGCTTCTTCTTCGCCGTAAATGCTCACTTCTACGATGGTGCCGAACACATATGCCTGCTCTTGATACAACGGCTCTTTGCCGCAACCGGTGAGCAACGACAATACAGCCAACATTGAAACAAGGATCCTCATCATGCAGTGAGTTCCTCCAGTTCGATAGAGGCAGCCAGCAAGGCCAGACGTGCCACCACGCCATAGGCA
>JBDRPZ010000033.1:0-57831 GCA_043826585.1 Pseudomonadota bacterium | reverse complement strand
ACAGCAGGGCATTATCGTCGCCCGCCGTACCGTGGCAAAATACCGGGAATCCATGAACATACTCCCGGTCAACCTTCGTAAATCACTCTAACCATAAAGGAGCAGGCTATGAACCTCAATCTCACAGGACGCCACATGGATATCACTCCCGCGATCCGCGAACATGTGATCGGCAAACTGGACAAGGTCAAACGCCATTTCGACAATGTGATCGACGTGAACGTGATCCTCTCTGTCGAAAAACTGCAGCAGAAAGCCGAAGCCACGCTCAACATCAGCGGCAAGACGCTGTTTGCCGAGACTGAAGACGGCAATCTGTACGTTGCTATCGACGCCCTGATCGATTCCCTGGATCGCCAGGTACTGAAGCACAAGGAGAAGTTCGAAGCACGTCGCCATGACGATTCGGGCAAACATCAAGCAGCAGAGTAAACCGGACGAGGCAGCGTGAATCGCTGCCTCGTTTTAATTTGGTGAATCAGCATGAGTCTAATCAGCAAGATATTGGCCCCCGACTGCGTGATGCTGGACAGCGAGTCCGCCAGCAAGAAACGCGTGTTCGAAAACGTGGGCCTTTTGTTTGAAAATACACTGGGAATCGCGCGCAGTCAGGTGTTCGACAGCCTGTTCGCACGCGAAAAGCTTGGCTCTACCGGACTTGGGCAAGGCGTGGCGATTCCGCATGGCCGCGTCAAAGGCCTGCGCGATGCTGCAGCCGCCTTCGTCAAGATGAAGACCCCCATCCCGTTCGATGCGCCCGATGGGCAACCGGTGAAATTCATCTTCGTGCTACTGGTACCCGAACGCGCCACCGACCTGCACTTGCAGATCCTCGGCGAACTGGCGCAGATGTTCAGCGAGCAATCATTCAGGGACCGTCTGGAAGCGACCGACGACCCGACCGAGATGCATCAGTTGTTCAACGACTGGAACGCCTGATCCGCCGTGGCACAAGTCAACATCAGGCAGTTATTTCGCGACAAACAGGAACGCCTGGGTCTGACGTGGGTTGCGGGTGACGGCTCTGAACGCACACTCGACAGCGAAACCGTCAGCGCTTCCAACTGGGGGCTGATCGGTCACCTGAATCTGGTGCATCCGAACTGGATACAGGTGTTGAGCAATACCGAACTGGATTATCTGCACGACCTCTCCCCCGCCGATCTGGCAACATCACTCGCCACATTGGACCAGCAAAAGCCTTCCTGCCTGATCGTCGCCGGCGAAACCGAGATACCCAAAGGCCTGATCGAATTCGCCAACCGCACCGAGACGCCGCTGTTCCATTCGCCGCTGGGCAGCGTGCACCTGATGTGGATGGTGCGCCACTACATGGTCAAGGCATTGGCCGATTCCGCCTCGCGTCACGGCGTGTTTCTGGACGTGCTGGGTGTCGGCGTGATGATCACGGGCGATAGCGGTGTGGGCAAGAGCGAACTGGCGCTGGAACTGATCACCCGCGGCAACGGCCTGGTCGCCGACGACATCGTGGACCTGTTCCGCATCTCGCCTGAGGCATTAGAGGGGCGCTGCCCTGACCTGCTACGCGACCTGCTCGAGGTGCGCGGGCTGGGCATACTCAACATCCGCACCATGTTTGGCGAGACCGCAGTACGCCGTAAAAAGAGCCTGAAGCTGATCGTGCATCTGTATCGTCCGCAGCACGACGATCTGTCCAAGCTGGATCGTCTGCCACAGTCCGGCAAGGACGATATCCTGGGCGTCTCCATCAGCAAAGTGGAGATCCCGGTGCTGGCAGGACGCAACCTTGCCGTACTGGTTGAAGCTGCTGCGCGCAACTTCGTGTTGCAACAGCGCGGCATAGACACCATGCAGGAATTCATCTCACGGCAGGAACAACAGCTCACAGGAGACTGACCGATGCAGCTTATTCTGATCAGCGGTTTGTCCGGATCCGGCAAAAGCGTCGCGCTCAAAACGCTTGAAGATGCCGGCTTCTACTGTGTGGACAACCTGCCCGCCGAGCTGCTCACTGCCCTGATCGCCAATCTTCGTGACAGCGGATATGACAAGATCGGTGTCAGCGTGGACGTACGCAGTGGTGGCAGCGTGCAGTCCTTACCGCAACACATTGACACACTCAAGCACTTTGGACTGGATGTACACCTGCTGTTCCTCGATGCGCAGACCGATACGCTGGTAAAACGATTCTCTGAAACGCGTCGCCTGCACCCCTTGAATGACGGTGTGCGCACGCTACCGGAATGTGTAGCTTACGAACGCGAACTGCTCACCGAGATCAGCAGCATCGGTCACCGCATCGACACAAGCGAACTGGGGGCCAACGCACTGCGCGCATGGGTCAAACAATTCATCCAGCTCGACCGCGCACGCCTCACGCTGCTGTTCCAGTCGTTCGGCTTCAAACACGGCATCCCGCTGGATGCCGATCTGGTGTTTGACGTGCGCTGCCTGCCCAACCCGCACTACGACCCCGCACTACGCCCGCTCACCGGCCGTGATGCACCGGTTATCCAGTTCCTGCAGAACACGCCGATGGTGGACAAGATGTATGAAGATATCTGCCGCTTCGTCGCAGACTGGCTGCCCAACTATATCGCCGACAACCGCAGCTACCTGACTGTGGCCATCGGCTGTACCGGCGGACAACACCGCTCGGTCTACTTGTCCGAGCGTCTTGCCCACCACTTCCAGTCACAGCAACAGGTGTTGGTGCGCCACCGTGAACTCGCATGAACTGCACCGTTCCTTTCTGCACAACCTGAGACCCGGCGACTGGCTCACCCTGCTGGCAGGCGGACTCTGCATCATCCTGCTCACCAATAAAGTATGGAACGGCGGCATTGCCGACACCGCCGTCATTCGCAGCGGCGGCAAGGTCTTCAGCTCAGTCCCGCTCTCGCGCGACCAACAGATCGAAGTGCCCGGCCCGCTCGGCACCAGCATCATCACCATCGAAAAAGGCAAGGCACGCATCAGCAGCGACCCCAGCCCCAGACAGTATTGTGTGCGCCAGGGCTGGCTTGAACAATCCGGCGAGATCGCAATATGCCTGCCGAACGAGGTCAGCGTGGAGCTGACCGGTGGACAGAAAAGATATGACAGCCTCAACTATTAAGCTGAATACCACCACCGAAGACCACCACATCGCCAAGATGGCAGCCGTCGCGCTCGGTCTCACCGTGCTGGAGAACGCTATTCCATCGCCCCTGCCCGGCGTCAAACCGGGGCTGGCCAACATCATCACACTCATCGTGCTCGCCCGTTTCGGGTGGCGTGCTGCGGTGTGGGTCTCGCTGTTGCGTGTGGTGGCGGGCAGTCTGCTGTTCGGCAACTTCCTTGCGCCCGGATTCTTCCTGAGCCTGAGCGGCGCGTTATGCAGCCTGGCCGTGCTCGCCCTCGCCATACATCTGCCACAACGCTTGTTCGGTCCCGTCACGCACAGCGTACTCGCCTCGTTCGCGCATATCACCGGACAAATGACAGTGGTCTACCTGTGGCTCATCCCGCACAGCGGCATCGCATACCTCATCCCCTTCTTTGCCACTGCGGCGCTGGTGTTCGGCACCGTGAACGGATTGGTTGCGGCACGTTTCATGGATAATGGCAGCGACCCCGTTCCGGAAAACATGACATGAAGACCATCACCCTCGCCTTCACCGGTGCCTCCGGCCTGCCCTACGGCATGCGCCTGCTCGAATGCCTGCTGCAAAGCGGGCAGCGTGTGCACCTCGTCTACTCGCAAGCCGCGCAGATCGTCGCCAAACAGGAACTGGACTTCACTCTGCCCAGCCGTCCGCAAGATGCAGAACAGATGTTCAAAGAACGCTTCGGTGCTTTCAGCGGGGAACTCAAAGTATTCGGCATCCAGGACTGGTACGCCCCCATGGCCTCCGGCTCCAACCCCGGCGACGGCATGGTGGTCTGTCCGTGCACCATGGGCACGCTGGGCAAGATCGCGGGCGGCATCAGCGATGACCTCATCTGCCGTGCAGCCGATGTGATGCTCAAAGAAAAACGCACATTGATACTCGCGCCGAGAGAGATGCCCTTCTCCGCCATCCATCTGGAGAACATGCTCAAGCTAGCGCATGCCGGAGCGGTCATCATGCCGCCCAATCCCGGCTTCTATCATCATCCGCAGAGTGTGCAGGAGATGGTGGATTTTGTTGTTGCGCGGATACTGGATCATCTTGGGGTGGAGCAGACGTTGATGGAGAAGTGGGGCGATTGATCATCCCCTGTGCCTAAGTTATTTTTGCAGCGCATCCCCAACCGTCGGATATAGCAGCCTCACCTTCAACTCGCGCTTCATCCTAAGGTTACTCAAACGTCTGGATTCCGCCATGAACGACCACATCCCCGGCGACACTATCCTCTGCACTTCCGCACGCGCCATTCGCGGCGGACGCGGCAACCCATAGGCATCCGCCACCCGGTCGAAGTAGTCCCCCATCTTCATCTCGTCATCATCCACCGCGTGATACACGCGATTGTTCTTGCCGCGACGCAGAGCGGCAACGATGATGCGCGCCAGATCGTCAGCATGGATGTGGTTGGAATAGCCGTCTTCAACTGCGACGATCGCGGGTGTGCCCGCGCGCAATCTTTCCAGCGGCAGACGATCTTCGGCGTAGATGCCGGGCACTCGCAGGAAGCTGGCGCGTACGGCGTTGCGGCTGGCCCATGCCCTTACTAGCCGCTCGGCACTGACACGTAGTTGTGCACGTGCACTCTGCGGTGCGAGGCGATGCGTCTCGCGCACTTCCTCTCCCGCGCAATCGCCATACACGCCGCTGGTGCTAATGTAGATGAAGCGCTTCGGCATTCTTCCGTTCGACAAAGCGGCCAACAAATGGGTGGTGCGCATATCTTGATTGCTCCCCGCCAGTGGCGGTGCAAGGTGGATCACGACATCAGCCAAGCCGCCGAGACGCGCCAGACTTCTTCTGTCATCAAGATCGGCAATAAGAGGGGTAGCCCCTTCTTTACGCCAACCGAAAGTTTTTTTTGGGTCGCGCAAAAGGGCGTAGATGCGGTAGCGGTCGCGCAATAGGGGCAATAAGCGTTGTGCGATGTCCCCACTACCGACAAGGAGCAGATTAGTCATTGGGCGATTATGCGTTAAAATCGCGGTCTTTATTTAAACCGGAATTCGCACCATGAGCTTCAAGACCACGATACAACCCAGCCAGCACACCTTCCCTGTCGCGGAAGGCGAGACCATTCTGGAGGCGGCTCTTGAACATGGCTTGGTGATGCCCTATAGCTGCCGCAATGGCGCCTGCGGTGTATGCAAGGGCAAGGTTCTGGAAGGCAAGGTCGATTTCGGCGAGCATCAGACTTACGCGCTGACCGACGAAGAGAAGGCCGAGGGTATGGCGCTGTTTTGCTGTGCCAAGCCTTTGTCGGACGTGGTGATCGAGAGTCATGAAGTGACGCGCGCGCAGGACATCCCGGTGAAGATGCTGCCGTGCCGTGTGGAGAAGATGGAAAAACTGGCCGACGACGTGATGGCGATCTACCTCAAACTGCCCGCCAACGAGCGTTTGCAATTCCTCGCCGGTCAATACATCGACATCCTGCAAAAAGACGACAAGCCGCGCAGCTTCTCGCTGGCCAACGCGCCGCACGACGACGGCTTGCTGGAACTGCACGTTCGCTATATTCCCGGCGGCACGTTCACCGAGCATGTGTTCAAGACCATGAAGGAGCGCGACATCCTGCGCATCAAGGGGCCGCTGGGTACTTTCTTCCTGCGCGAGGATTCAGAAAAGCCCATCGTGTTCGTGGCCAGCGGCACCGGCTTCGCACCGGTCAAAGCCATCATCGAACATGCGATCAAGATCGGCTTCAAACGCGAGATGCATTTCTACTGGGGCGTGCGCAAGGCTGCCGATCTGTACATGCTGGACAAGATTCGCGCATGGGAAGCGCATGGCATCAAGTTCACTGCGGTGGTATCGGATGAGGCTTGGGAGGGACGTTCCGGTTTCGTGCATCAGGCGGTACTGGAAGATTTTGCCGACCTGTCCGGTTACGATGTGTATGCCTGCGGCGCGCCGGTGGTGGTGGAAGCGGCACACAAAGACTTCACCTCGCAGCGCGGCCTGCCTAACAGCGCTTTCTATTCCGACGCGTTCACTTTCGTTCCGAAGAGTCCGACTCCGCCAGCTGCGTAGCTTTCTGGTAATACTTGAAGGCGTCATCCGGCTTTTGCTGCTTCTCGGCCAGATGTGCCAACGCCGTGTAGGCGTCGCGGCTGGGTTGCAGACTGATGCTGGCATCCAGATAGCTCTGCGCCTTGCCCCATAGTTCCTGGTGCAGACACAGTTTGCCCAGTGTCAGCATCAGACCGGCATCGTCGTGATGTTCCTTCAGCCAGTCTTCCGCCTGCTCTATCTGCGCGATCACACTGCCTTCACGGCAATCACCGTACAGTGCGACCAGCCCGCTATCCCATTCTTTGCTCAATGTCTCGGCCAGTAATTTGCGTGACATCGCACACTCTCCCAAACGCATGAAGATGCGCGCCGCTTCGGCGGCGATACGCGGCTTATGCTTGAATTCGCTCGGCATGCTCTTCCACACCGCACGCAGCGATTGGGCATCTTCCGCACAGGCGCGCAGCTTCTCCAGCCAGGCCTGCTGTCGCATCTGCTCTGCCATAGTGCGATGCGTATCGTCGCGCTTCTCGAGTTGACCAGCCACTTCCAGTACTGCGTCCCAATTGCGCGCCTGTTGCTGTGCTTTCAATTCCAGTGTCAGTGCACCGATGTGCTTGCGCTTCGCATTGCCCGGCAATTCCTTCAAGGCGCCGAGCGCTTTTTGCGGCTGGCGCTGCTCCAGATCGAATTGAGCTTGTGCCATCAGACGCAAGGTATCGTCGCCGGGCGACTTGCCTCTGGCCGATTGCAAGTGCGCATCCCGCTTGTCGAACTGGCGCAGCTCGTTCGCGGCACGCGCCGCCACGATAGCGTTAAGAGAGGTGCTTTCCCCGAGCGCCATCGCGCGCTCGGCCTCCTTGGCTGCCGCGGCAAAACGCCCCTCAAAATACGCAGTCAAGCCAGCCAGCATGGCCTCCCGTCCTTTTTTCTGCACCCGGGCGGCACGGAACCTGCGCACGAAGTCCGGCAAAGTCATAGCGCCGAGCAAAAGCCGCAACAACATATATGCACCGGCCAGAACAAGCAGTTGCGCAATGATGTACATGGTGAGCGAAAGTTCTATGCGCCAAGGGGCGTACACCAGCAGCACATAGCCCGGATTGCGGGCAAAAACGGAGAAACCAGCAGCGACGGCGAAGATCACCAGCAACCAGAAAAGGAATCTCATTTCGCGCTCCGCTCCTGCGCGGCGCGATAGTTGCGCACGGCATCCAGCGTGGGAGTGATATCAGGCACATCGACAGAGACCGGCACTGCAGAGAGCTTCTTCAATTCTTCCAGCACTTTCTGTGTACTGCGCGCAGTGCTGTCGCAATAATGGGCCAACCATTGCTGCACGGTCTGCAACTCGCGACGAAATCCGTCCTGATCGTGCGTCATCAGCGCCATCTTTGCCGTGAGCAAACGCAACTTGACGTTCTCGCGCATGAAGAAGGACTGCTCGGGCGACAGCAGCGGCAATTCCTGCTTATGGGTATCTTCGATGCGAATGAGTTGACGCAGCTCCTGCCACACCTCGTGCCAGAAGCGCTGCCAGGCATTCCCTTCCACCGGCTTCGGCACGCCCACTTTCGCACTTGCAGGCGGCCGTACATCCTGTGCCAGCGGCAACTTATCTACCGCCAGGATGATGCTTTCCAGTTGTTTGCTCAATCGCGGCAGATCGACTTCCGGCAATGCACGCAACCGTTCGATGTCACGCGCGATGCGCTTGCGCAGATCCGTCAAGCCCGGCCTGTCCAGCCGCTGCAAACGACTGTCGGCGTTCTGCATGGCGATCAACGCCGCTTTGATATTGGCCGACAACTGCAATTGCTGATCTGCCACCAGCAATACCTGTTCGACATCGGCCAGCACGCCCACATCACGGTTGCTGGAGATATCCTGATACAGCGCATCAAGCACCGCACGCTGTGCCTGCGTTTCGGCAAAGCGATTCTCCAGCAGACTCAGCTTACCGCCCAGATCACGCACCTGTTCCTGACTTTGCGCCAGCAAGGTCTGATTTGCCTGGTTGTTACCCGACACTTCGGTCAAGCGCTTCGCCACAACTTCTTGCAGCGCATTGATACGGTTATGCGAATCCAGCCATTGCCAAATAAAGATCACCACCAGCACCACCAGCGTAAGCTGGGTGAGCGACATGCGCGACACCGTCGAAGTCACACGACTTTCTGGCGGGGCGGCATCCGCTTTCTCAGGCGTGCCTGGGGTCTTATTGGATGATGTCTCTTCGCTCATGCTCGACTCACTTTCTGTGCTGTGCAGCCCATGCTACCAAACCCTCGCACATTCCGTCATCTCCGGCAGTTGTGATGACCACATGCTGCCAGCCTTGGGATTGTGCGATCTGTGCGATACGCGGATGTGCGACGAACATTGTCGCTGTTCGCGCCAGCGTGGCGGCAGCCTCACCCAGCCCTTGCCACAAGTGCCCCAATGCTTCGCTACTGGTCACGGTGATGACATCTGGCTGCGCGGCCAACCACACATCCGCATCCAATTCGGGTTTGCTGCGCTGATAGCAGGTCACATACTCGACCTGTGCCCCGCGCGATGCAAGCGTCTCGCCCAACAGTTCACGTCCACCGTCGCCCCGCAGGATAGCGATGCGCCAACCACCCACCTCTTGCAACTCGGGCAAGGCCAGCAGCCCTTCGCTATCAAAGCGCTCTGTCGGCACGATCACTTGTTCGACCTGCTGCTTGCGTAAAGCTTTGGCTGTACCTTGGCCGACGGCGGCGACACGCACCCCACGCTGGATGTGATGCAGCGCAGCCATGCCATAGTGCACGGCATTCGGGCTGATAAAGACAAGAAGTTGGTAGCTGGCAGCACGTTGCACGAAAGCCTGCAGCGCAGCCTGATCTGGTGCTGGTGCGATCTCCAGCAGTGGCAGCATGACCGGATTGGCACCCAGCTTCTTAAGACTAGTAGCCAATCCGTCCGCCTGGTCACGCGGACGCGTGACGACGATGTTCAATCCGGCGAGTGGCCTGTCAGTCATTCAGTGCGGCAAGGATCTCGCCGGCACCTTGCTTGAGCAGTTCCTGCGCGATCAACTTGCCCAGCGCTTCCGGCTGCGCGATATCGCCGATTTGTTCGGCGCGCAACATGCGCGAACCATCCGGGGTTGCAACAAAGCCGCGCATACGCAACTTGTCGCCCTGAATTTCGGCGAAACCGCCCAAAGGCACTTGGCAGCTACCGTTCAGCGTACGACTCATTGCACGTTCAGCCAGTGCGCAGGTGGCCGATTCGGCATGGTGCAACGGTGCCAACACGGCTTCCAGTTCCGGACGTCCGGCACGGATCTCGATACCCAGCGCACCTTGTCCCACTGCGGGCAGACTGTCTTCGCTGCTGATGACGTTACGGATGCGATCCCCCAGGCCGAGGCGCTTCAACCCGGCGGCGGCGAGGATGATGGCCGAATATTGACCTTCATCCAGCTTGCGCAGACGGGTCTGCACGTTGCCGCGCAGCGGCTCGACCTTCAGATGCGGGAAGCGTGCACGCAACTGACTTTCGCGGCGCAGACTGGAGGTCCCCACCACACTACCGGCAGGCAAGTCTTGCAGTGTCTTGAAATCGTTGGATACAAAAGCATCGCAAGGGTCGTGGCGCTCACAGATGCAAGGCATCACGAAACCTTCCGGCAGATGCATCGGCACATCTTTCAGGGAATGCACAGCGATATCGGCACTGCCGTTTTCAAGCGCCGTCTCAAGCTCCTTTACAAACAATCCCTTGCCGCCGATCTTGGACAAAGAGACATCCAGTATCTGATCGCCCTTGGTAGTCATGCCGAGAATCTCGACTGTGGTTTGCGGGTATAATGCGCGCAGCCTGTCCCGTATGTGTTCAGCCTGCCACATGGCCAGCGCGCTTTCGCGCGAGGCGATTACCAGACGGGATGGAGGAGTGAACGTAGCCTGATTCATTGGTTTTCCTTGCAATTAATTAGTTCATAAGCGCGGCGCATTCTATCAGGAGCGCCGCGCTTTTGCGCCGACGACATATCTATGATGAAAACAAACTTGATCGCAGCACCCACCAACATCTCCAGCAAAGACGCACCTTTGCGTGAAGATATCCGCCTACTCGGACGTGTGCTGGGCGACACCCTGCGCGAACAGGAAGGTGAGGCGACCTACGATTTGATCGAAAGCATACGCCGCGCTGCGGTGCACTTCCGCAAGACGCAGGATGAGCGCGACGGTGAAAAGCTTGAGCAGATGCTGGACCAGCTCTCTCCGGAAGACACATTGCTGGTGGTGCGTGCCTTCAGCTATTTCTCACAACTTTCCAACATCGCGGAAGATCTGCATCACAACCGCCGCCGCCGCGCGCACCAGAAAGCCGGCTCGCGCCCGCAGGAAGGCAGCCTGCAACTGGTGCTGAACCATGCCCACGAGCAGAAGCTGGATGCGGCGGCCGTGCACGCATTCTTCGACAAGGCCGTGATCTCGCCTGTGTTGACCGCACACCCCACCGAAGTGCAGCGCAAGAGCATCCTGAACTGCCAGCTCGTTATATCCAAGTTGCTGGCAGATCGTGACCGTCTGGACATGACGCCGGAAGAGCTGGACGAGAACGAAGAGACGTTGCACCGTTTCGTGCTCATCCTGTGGAGCACGCGCATGTTGCGCACCACCAAGCTGAAGGTGGAGGACGAGGTCAACAACGGCCTGTCGTTCTACGACTACACCTTCCTGCGCGAGATCCCCAAGCTGTACGGCAACATGGAGAAGCAGCTGGAAAAGAGTTTCGGGCAACGCTTCAACCTGCCGCCCTTCCTGCGCGTGGGCAGCTGGATCGGCGGCGACCGCGACGGCAATCCCTTCGTCACCCACGAAGTGATGCTGGATGCGGCCAAGCGCCATTCCGCTACCGCGCTCGACTACTACATGTCGGAGACCAATCTGCTCAGCGCGCGCCTGAGTCTTTCCAATCGTCTGGTCGACATCAGTCAGGAACTGACCGCCTTCGCCGAACAATCGCCGGATCAGGCCGAAAGCCGCGAGGACGAGCCCTATCGTCGCGCCTTGCTCGCCATCTATGCGCGCCTGGTCGCCACCACCGAGCACATGGGGCATCGTGTACACCACCTGCACCCTGTCGCCAAAACGGTGAAGCCATACGCCAAGGCGGAAGAATTCATCGCCGAACTCGACATCGTCATCCAGTCGCTGGAACGTCACGGCGCGTTCTACCTGTCGCGCGGCCGCATGGGCGAACTGCGCCGTGCCGCGGAAGTGTTCGGCTTCCATCTGGCACCGCTGGATATGCGTCAGCATAGCGGCGTACATGAGCAAGTGGTGAGCGAATTGCTGGCAAAGGCCGCCGTCACAGATTACGCCCAACAGGACGAATCTGCCCGTCGCACCACCCTGCTTGCCGCCTTGCAGGCAGGCAGGCAACTGGCAGCCGAACTGGATGGCTTCTCGCCCACAGTACGCGGCGAACTGCAACTGATGCACGCCGCCGCCGACATCCACAGCCGCTTCGGCCACAATGCTTTGCCCAACTACATCATCTCCAAAGCAGACGCGGTGAGTGACGTGCTGGAAGTTGCGCTGATGCTGCAACAAAGCGGCCTGCTCAAAGACGGCGACCTGCAAGTGAACATCATCCCGCTGTTCGAAACCATCGACGACCTGCGCGGCGGCGGTGCCATCATGGACGCGCTGTTCTCGCTGCCCTGGTATCGCGAGCTGCTCAAGAAGAGCCGCAACAATACGCAGGAAGTCATGCTCGGGTATTCCGACAGCAACAAGGATGGTGGCTATCTGACCGCCAACTGGGAACTGTACAAAGCCGAGTTGGAACTGGTGGAAGTGTTCAAGAAGCACGGCGTCGAATTGCGTCTGTTCCACGGCCGCGGCGGCACGGTCGGTCGCGGTGGCGGCCCAAGCTATCAAGCTATCCTGGCGCAACCACCGGGCAGCGTGAACGCACAGATCCGCATCACCGAACAGGGCGAAGTCATCTCCAGTAAATATTCCGACCCCGAGATCGGCCGTCGCAATCTGGAGATTCTGGTGGCGGCGACCATGGAAGCCACACTGATGGACTATCCGCACAACGCGGACGGCAACCCCGAGTTCATCCGCATCATGGAAGCCATGAGCCTGGACGCCATCGCCGCGTATCGCAATCTGGTTTACGAGACGCCCGGCTTCACGGAATTCTTCTTTGCCGCCACGCCCATCCGCGAGATCGCCGAACTTAACATCGGCAGCCGTCCCTCTTCACGCAAGGCGATGGATCGCATCGAGGACTTGCGCGCCATCCCCTGGGTATTCAGCTGGGGTTTGACACGCATGCTATTGCCGGGCTGGTTCGGTTTCGGCAGCGCGGTGAAGAAATTCATTGAGCGCGAAGGCCAGACCGGCCTCGATCAGCTTCGTGCAATGAACAAGGACTGGGCTTTCTTCCGCGGCCTGCTGTCCAATATGGACATGGTGCTTTCCAAGACCGACATGGGCATCGCCTCCCGTTATGCCGAGCTGGTGCCGGACGAGGCGCTGCGTGACAAGATATTCGCCATGATCGAGCAAGAGTGGCAGGACACGGTCGACATGCTGTTCAAGATCACCGGCGCGAAACATCTGCTGCAGGACAACCCGACCTTCGCGCGCAGCCTGACCACCCGCACGCCTTACATCGATCCGCTCAATCACTTGCAGGTATCGCTACTGCATCGTCACCGTGATGGCGACCAGGATGAGAAGGTGAAGCGTGCCATCCACCTCACCATCAACGGTATCGCTGCCGGACTGCGTAACAGCGGTTGAAACAGAAAAGCCCGCGATCTGCGGGCTTTTCTGTTGATGCAGTACAAGTGCGCTAGAACCTAGAACTTCGCACGCCAGACGACAACCAATATCATCAGGATCAAAGCCATCAGACTCTGTTCGATCTGATTGCGTGCCTTGGCGATCATGCGCCCGTTGATCAGCTTCTTCTCATGCTGCATCTCCTCGTCGGCGGCTTCCAATATCTCCAATAGCGGACGATCTATCCCTTTCACATTGGCATCCGCTTTGCGCGGATCATAGCCATTCCGGGCAAATATCTCCTTGTCCTTCTCGTACTTGGAAAAGTTCTCTTTGTGTGCATCGATGAAAGACTGCAGCTTCACATTGATCGCCCTGACATCACTCTGCTTCAGCCCTGCTTCGGCCGCTTCGGCGACCTTGCGATACTGTTGCTCATAAATTCGCCAATTCTTGTCCAGACTGCTTCGGTCACTGCTGCGCAGCAGCAAATTCTTCCATTCCTGCACTTCAAGTTTGTATTCCACCTGCAGGTCGTGCGCCACGGCGAACGGGTCCACAGTGGCATTCAAGCGCCTGTCCAATTCGTCGGTACTGGTCCAGATCAGATAGAACCAGGCGAAGAACGCAGCGGTCAGTCCCAGCTTGGCCAGCGTTCCCCATGACAGGATCGAACGTCTACGCGACGCGTATTCTGTAGATACCATCTCAAGTTCCTTCAGCTAGTTTGTGATACACAAGTCGTTGCCGCACTGATTGAACCCGCAAAGCCATTTTAGTTCCGTGGATATGTAGCCTTGCTCGAGAACCTCATCGCTCAGCCGGCACGAATACGACGGGCGAACACAAAGCCAAGCCCGGCCATCAGCATGAGTGAAACAGTGCCCAGCAGCCCTACCATGATGGCGCGGTCACCCTGGGTCTGCGGGGCGCGCGCCAATTGTTGCTTGGCGTATTCCGAGATGGAGGATTTCAGCAGAACGATGCGTTCCTGCAGTGCGCGATCTATACCCAGCACCTTTCTATCCACCTTACTTCGGCTACCTGCATCGTCAGGCTTAAATCCTGCATGTGCTTGCATGTACTCGGTCAGCAACGATTTGTGTTCCGCGATCAACAAGTCGATGTCCACCGTTTCCATACCGATGTCGGCAATCTCTGTCCTGGCTTTCATCAGTGCGTACTGCACGGCGATACTGGCTTCCTTGAAACCTTGCTGATGTTTTGCGTAAAGCGCCCCGTCATCAGCGCGCAGCAGCATATCTTTCCATTCCTGTATCTGCCGCCCCAGCCCGATCGCTGCGTCGTCCATATATTCTTCGATCTCCAGCAGTTGCACGCTGCGCTTGGCAGAAGAGACATTGACCTCAAGGAACAACTGCGATAGCAGGTATCCGCCCAACGCGGCAAGACATATGGCCAGCGCAATGAATCTCGTCACGCCGTGGAATAGGATCCTGCTCATTTATTGACTGGCTGCGCGTGCAGCATGTTGCCGTTCATTTTCCTGCAGATGGCTGGAAAGCAGGGAAACGCCCCGTGGCACTGCCCGGACGGAACGCAGCCCACTTGCGCGAGCCTTCCAGAATGGCTTGTTTGTCTTCGGAACGCACACCGAAGCGATTGGGGAAATGTCCGTCCAGCCAGCGCACGATAGGCATGAACTCCTGGCGCTCCCTTCCACTCACCAGTTCATCCAGCTCAAAGATACCCAAACCCTCCTCGGCTGATTGCAGATAAACATCGCTATCCGACAATGAGGTCAGGAAAGGCAACTTGAGCGAGGCAAGGAATCGTTCAAGGGCAACGTAGGCCGAACTGCCGCGGTTGCGCACGCGGTTCGCCACAACAGCCAGGCGCGCGTTGCTGGTACGTGCGCCGCCGACCAGGAACAGATCCTTGATGAAATCTGCCGTGGCACGGATATCAATGGGAGAGGGTGCGACCGGGATCACGATGAAGTTAGCCTTGCGCACCAATTCTTTCAGCAACAAACCGTTGGCACCCGCAGGAGCATCGATGATCAGCACTTCGTTATCCAGCGGGACCCATCCCTTGCGGCTGGATAGATGCGCATTTCCTTTGGCAGGTGCACCGTTGGCGGAATGAATAGAAGGAACAGTACTTGGGCGGGCTTGAAGCCATTGCAGGCTGGAGCTTTGAGGGTCGTAGTCGATGATGGCAGTGCGAAAGCTACGGCTTGCGTAATAAGCCGCCAGGTTGGTGGTCAATGTTGTCTTGCCCGATCCGCCTTTTGAATTGATCACCAATATGGTCAGCAACTTATTCTCCCTGATCCTGTGCTTCGCCCAGCGCTTTAACGCTGCTCCATTGGCGGCGGCTGATCGGTAACCGCTCCTCCAATCCCTGCAGCCTCACCAGCCAGCCGCTCTCGCCTTCCTCGCCGCCTTTTTCAAAACCGGCGATAGCGGATTTTGCCACCAGGCAGCTGCGGTGTATGCGCACGAAGCGCGAAGCATATTCTTTTTCCAGCGCAGTCAGCGATTCTTCGATCAGATATTCATGCTCTGCAGTCCGAACCGTGATGTATTTCATTTCCGCGCGCAGGAAGATCACATCCTCGATCGGGATCAGCATGACTCTGCCGCGCTCGTGTGCCGACAGATGGGTACGCGCCTCGGGAATGAGCTCGCGCAATACTTCGGTACGGATGGGTACTGCGTCACGCGCACGCGATATCGCCTCGAACAAACGACCAAGACGGATCGGTTTGAGCAGATAGTCGATGGCACGCAACTCGAAAGCTTTTATCGCGTAAGCATCATAGGCCGTGGTGAAGATGATGATCGGCGGATGTTCCAGCTTGTTCAAGTGCAAAGCCAGTTCCAGACCGTCCATCTGCGGCATGCGGATATCCATCAGCACCACTTCTGCGGGTGTCTCATTGAGCTTTTCCAGCGCCTCCTGCCCATTGCCAGCCTCACCCACCACTTGCAGTTCGATCTGCGCACTGCAGTCGACCAACAGATCTTTCAAGCGGCTGCGCGCCAGCGGCTCATCATCCACGATGAATACAGTCAGCGGCAGGATCACGGTATCGTTCATGGCACCTCACGTAACGGAATCACTATGTGCACATGATAACTGTCATCATCGCGCTCCACACGATACTCCGCCTCCACATCGAACAGCAGCGACAGACGCTCGCGTATATTCGACAGCGCCAGCCGGTTGCCGTCGGACGGCACCGTTTTGCCCGGCAGCGGATTGCTCACCGACAGATGCAGCTGCCCGCTTTTCTCTTGAATATCGATGTCGATGGTGCCGCCTGCGGCCAGGGGTTCGATACCGTGATACACCGCATTCTCGAGTAGCGGCTGCAATACCAGTGGCGGGATCAAAGCCTGTGGCGGCATATGTTCCGTATGCCAGTGCACTTGCAGGCGCTCACCCATGCGCAGTTGCTCCAGCGCCAAATAGCGCTGCGCCAGCGCCACCTCATCCTTCAGCGCGACCAGATCGTGCACATCACTCATCGCCATGCGGAACAGATCCGCCATATCTTCCAATGCTGTTTCTGCGCGCTTGGGTTCTGCTCGCACGATGGCCAGCACTGCATTGATGCTATTAAAAAGAAAGTGCGGGCGGATGCGCGCCTGCAAGGCTTGCAAGCGCGCATCCTGCAGTGCGGGTGACATCGCCATGGCACGCCAGCGAAAGTATGTCAGTAATACCAATGAGAGGAGCGCGGCGAGTAACATGCGGCGGACATCGAGAAAGATGGCCGATTCATTTGCCTCTATGAACAATTCGCCACCGATCTGTGAAAAGAACAAAGTGATGCATGCAGACAGCAACATGATGACAGCCACAGACCGCCAATAAGATAGTCGCGACAGCACTTCATTCAGTACATACAAGGCCAGCAAGGCACTTAGCAGCACCGGCTGCAGCAAGGCAGAATCAAGCAGCATACGCTGCCACAGCTCGCCGAAAGTAGACACTTGAGCTACCGCGCAGACCAGCGCGAATGCGTTCGCCAGCAGCACGATGCGCAGCACCGTGCCCAGATTGCGGAAGTCCGGCAGCAGTCGGTGTGGAATGTTTTGATTTATACTGCGCGTCCTCGGCATGGATCCCCCGTAAGTGCCGCTCATTCTGGACAAGACATGGCAACGATGCAAGACAATCAAACCTGGTCAGGACGCTTCAACGAACCGGTAGCAGAACTGGTGAAGCGCTATACCGCCTCCGTGGATTTCGACCAGCGCCTGGCGCTGGTGGACATACAAGGCTCACTGGCACACGCGCAGATGCTGGCCGAGAACAAGATCATCAGCGATCAGGACCTGCAGGAGATCCGCCGCGGCCTGTCGCAGATCGAAAACGAGATCATCGCCGGTGACTTCATTTGGTCGCTCGATCTGGAAGACGTGCACCTCAATATCGAAAAGCGTCTCACCACTTTGGTGGGCGATGCCGGCAAGCGTCTGCACACCGGACGCTCACGCAACGACCAGGTCGCCACTGACATCCGTCTCTATCTGCGCAGCGAGATCGACACCATCGTCGGCCTGTTGAAGAACCTGCAATCGGCACTTCTCGATCTGGCACAACATCACACCCATACCGTGATGCCCGGTTTCACCCATCTGCAAGTCGCGCAACCGGTGAGTTTTGCGCATCACCTGCTGGCCTATTTCGAGATGTGCCAGCGCGATACGGAACGCTTCACTGATGCGCGTCGTCGCGTCAACCGTCTGCCTTTGGGTGCAGCCGCACTGGCCGGCACCAGCTACCCCATCAAGCGCGAACGCGTGGCCGAACTCCTGAATTTTGAAGCGGTGTGCCAGAACTCCCTGGACGCCGTATCCGACCGCGACTTCGCCATCGAATTCACCGCCGCTGCCGCGCTGGTGATGACACACCTGTCTCGCCTGTCGGAAGAACTGATCCTGTGGATGAGCCCGCGTTTCGGCTTCATCGACATCGCCGACCGCTTCTGCACCGGCTCATCCATCATGCCGCAAAAGAAGAACCCCGATGTGCCGGAACTGGTGCGTGGCAAGACTGGGCGCGTGAATGGTCATCTGGTCGCATTGCTGACTTTGATGAAAGGCCAACCATTGGCTTACAACAAAGACAATCAGGAAGACAAAGAACCGCTATTCGACACAGTGGATACGCTCACCCAGACCCTGCGCATCTATGCCGACATGATCGCCGGCATCACCGTCAAACCCGAAGCGATGCGCGCCGCTGCCATGCAAGGCTATGCCACGGCCACTGACTTGGCCGACTATCTGGTGAAAAAAGGTATGCCGTTCCGCGATGCTCATGAGGCGGTCGCACTGGCAGTACGACATGCTGAACAGAAAGGCTGTGATCTGGCTGATCTGGCGCTGGATGAACTGCAGCAGTTCTCCAACCTCATCACGGATGACATCTATGAAGTATTGACGCTGGAAGGCTCACTCGCTGCCCGCAACCACACTGGCGGCACTGCACCACAACAAGTCGAAGCGGCCATCGCACGCGCACGCAAACTACTCTCCTGATTTTGCCCGCGTAAATCGCGGGCAAAAAAAACGGGCCATCCTGCGACGGCCCAGAATAGGAGGCGAGTATGAAAGATCGAGTTGATGACAACTCAAAACTCACAACTCGGGGTGGATTGTAGGCAGCCACTGCTGCTTTGCCTATATGCCGTTTGGCCTATATATCGGCCTATATACCACCCCCAAAGAGCTATATATCCTCGGTGTACTGCCCGCCGCTGACGCGCGCTATCCCTGCCAAGTCTTTGTCTGAACGGACATTCCTGAAACCGGCCTGCAGCAGCAATGCGCATACCTGCTCGGCTTGGTCATAGCCATGCTCCAACATCAGCCAGCCGCCTGCCGCAAGGTGAGCACCTGATTCGCTGATGATACGGCGAATGTCATCCAGCCCATCCGTCCCGGATGCCAACGCACTGGCTGGCTCGAAACGCAGATCCCCCTGAGACAGATGCCGGTCATTCGCAGCGATATAGGGCGGGTTGGAGACGATCAGATCAAAACGCAGCCCCTCCAATGCCGCAAACCAGTCGCAATGCACGAAACGTGCATTGCGAACCTCCAAACAGTTGGCGTTATCTTGAGCCACTGACAAGGCTGCCTCCGAAGCATCCACCGCCGTCATCTGGACATCGGGGCGGTTATGCGCGATAGACAGCGCAATCGCACCACTGCCCGTACCCAGATCCAGAACGCGGGCACCTGCGGACGAGATGCGCGCCAGCGCCAACTCCACCAGCAATTCTGTATCTGGACGCGGAATCAATGTAGCAGGAGAAACCTTGAAATTCAGCCCGAAGAACTCACGCTCGCCCAGAATGTAAGCCAGCGGCTCGCCCTGTAAACGGCGTTGCAATGAGGTTTGATAGAGGGAAAACTCTTGTTCGTTGAGTACTCGCTCCGGGTGAGCCAGCAAGTAAGCGCGATTCACGCCCAACACGGTTTGCAGCAGAGTTTGCACCTCGCTGCGTGCCTCATCCTGCTCCAGTTCCAGTGCCTGGCGTATGGCGGCGACATCCTGCGCCAAGCGCTCGCGGATGCTGGACATGGCGCTTAGCCTTCCTGTCCCAAGGCTGCCAGTTGCTCGGCTTGATGTTCAGCCATCAGCGCATCGGTCAACTCGCTGATATCGCCATCCATGATCTGGTCCATCTTGTACAAGGTAAGGTTGATGCGATGGTCGGTGACGCGGCCCTGGGGGAAGTTGTAGGTACGGATGCGCTCGGAGCGGTCGCCACTGCCGACCAATGACTTGCGTTCAGCAGCGATCTTGCTGTGTGCGGCCTGCTCTTCTTTATCCTTGATACGCGCGGCCAGCACGCGCATGGCCTGAGCCTTGTTCTGGTGCTGCGAGCGGCCATCCTGGCACTCGACCACGGTACCGGTCGGGATGTGGGTGAGGCGCACGGCGGAATCAGTCTTGTTGATGTGCTGCCCCCCCGCGCCCGAGGCACGGAAAGTATCGATGCGAAGATCGGCCGGATTCAGCTCGACTTCGCCCACTTCATCCGCTTCCGGCAGGATAGCGACGGTGCAAGCTGAAGTATGGATACGGCCCTGTGTCTCGGTAGCGGGCACGCGCTGCACGCGATGCGCGCCCGACTCGAACTTGAGTACGGAATATGCACCCTGACCGATGATGCGCGCGATGACTTCCTTGTAGCCGCCGACCTCGCCCGGACTTTCCGAGATGATCTCCACCTGCCAGCGGCGGCGCTCGGCGAAGCGCAGATACATGCGGAACAAGTCACCCGCGAACAATGCCGCCTCATCCCCGCCTGTACCGGCACGCACTTCGAGGAACACGTTGCGTTCGTCATTGGGATCTTTCGGCAGCAACTGCTTCTGCAATTCGATCTCGAGTTGCGCCAGCTTTTCCTGACCTGCCTCGATCTCTTCATCCGCAAATTCGCGCATATCCGGATCGTCGGCCATCTCCCGCGCGGCGGCGATGTCGGATTCGCAGGATTGATAGGCATGGAACAGCTCGACCACAGGTTCGATCTCCACGCGCTCGCGGTTGAGTTTGCGGAAAGTGTCCATATCGCGCGTGGCTTCTTCGCTGCTCAACAGGCGCGTGACCTCGTCCAAACGCTCGGCGAGACGCGCGAGTTTGTCGGCGATACTGGGTTTCATTCCTGGGAGTGCAGGTGGTAGATACGATGGACGGCGTCGAGCAGTGTCTGTCGTTCGCTATCCTGCGCCTGATTCAGGCTTTGCGTCGGTGCGTGAACGAATTTGTTGGTGAGTGAGGCGCTCAGCACTTCCAGCACTTTCTCGGGTGACTCGCCCTTGGCCAGTTGCTTCATCGCCTTCTCCATCTCGTGACGGCGTTGGCGCTCGGCATGGTCGCGCAGGGCGCGGATGGTCGGCACCACTTCGCGTGACTCCATCCAGTGGATGAACTCGTTCACGCCGGAATCGATGATGACCTCGGCCTCTTTAACCGCGCCCTGACGCGCATCCTGCCCGTCGCGCACCACCTCGGCCAGATCGTCCACGGTGTACAGGAACACGTCATCCAGCTCGGCCACCTCCGGCTCCACGTCGCGCGGCACGGCCAGATCGACGATGAACAGGGGACGGTGTTTGCGCTGCTTGAGCGCGCGTTCCACCAGGCCTTTACCCAGGATAGGCAACTGGCTGGCAGTACAGGTGACGATGATGTCGTGATGCGCCAGCTGTTCCGGCATCTCGTTCAGGGTGACGGCGTGGCCATCGATGCGGCGCGCCAAGGTCTGCGCACGATCCAGCGTGCGGTTGGCGACGGTGATCTTTTTGGGTTTGCGCGCTGCGAAGTGCACCGCATTCAGTTCGATCATCTCGCCCGCGCCGATGAACAATACGTTCTGTTCCGAGATGCTGGGAAAGATGCGCTCCGCCAGTTTGACGGCGGCAGCGGCCATGGACACCAGATTGGCACCGATCTCGGTCTGCGTGCGCACATCTTTCGCGACCGAGAAGGTGCGCTGGAACAGCTTGTGCAACAGGAAACCCATGGTGCCGGCATGTTCTGCCTGACGCACGGCCTGCTTCATTTGGCCAAGGATCTGCGGCTCGCCCAGCACCATGGAATCCAGGCCGCTGGCGACGCGGAAGGCGTGCTTTACAGCTTGCTCCTGCGGCAGGCGATAGATATAGGGCTCGACATCGTTGGCCGGCATCTTGTGGTAATCGGCCAGCCAGCTGACTGCCTGGGCGGGTGAGCTGGTGCTGCAATAGATCTCGGTTCGGTTACAGGTGGACAGGATAGTGGCTTCTTTGGCCGCGCCATTGCCGACCAAGTCGTGCAAGGCGTCATCCATCGTCTCGACGTTGAACGATAGCTGCTCGCGCACGTCAAGCGGGGCGGTCTGGTGATTGAGGCCGAAGCTGAATAACTGCATGTGAAGTCCGCTGTCCGGAGGTTCGGGGGCGGAATTATAGTGGTTGAGGCGGCTTTCTACCAGCCGCCCCTTCCTTTTGTGGACTTACTGGGCTGGCGCCAACTGCGCCAAGGCCGCTTCGGCGTCGGGACGCAACGAGCTATCGGGGTATTTCTGGACGAAACCGGCGAATGCGGCCTTCGCATCATCCATCTTTCCGGTATCAACCAACTCGACCGCCTTGCTGAATGCGGTCAACTCATCCTCATCAATGGCGACCTGCTCCGCCTCGCCCTTCCAGTAGACGTCATCCGCATCCGCCAGTGTGCCGCGCACGCCGCCGGCTGCCGTTGTAGTGCTCAACTTCTTCTTCGGCGTCAGCAACTCGATCTTCTTGCGCAAGCGCTCCCACAGCGAAAGCTCCTGATCGGCTGCCGAAACCTGTATCGGGGCGGCCAATACGATACCCAGCAACACCAACAACGAAATCAATCTCTTCATGATCCTGTCTCCTTGATTAAGCTAGCCGGGCATCCGACTCAAAGCGCATTCAATAGTTCCAGCGCCAATGCGCGATATTGTACCTGCACCTTCTTATCCAGTTTCTTGGCTTTGATAAAGGTGGCCTTGGCACTCTTGGTGTTGCCTTGACGCTTATAGGCACGCGCCAGATTGACCAGGATATGCGGATCCTTGGGACTGAGCTTGGCCGCTGTAGCATAGGCTTTGACAGCATCCTGATATTTGTCGTCGATCATGTACAGGTTGCCGCGATTGTTATGCGCGGATGCATTCTTCGCATCCAGACTCAGCACCTTGTCGAAATATTTCATCGCTTCTTTGCGGTCGCCGATCTTGGCCAGGATGATACCGACCTGCAAATGGGCATCCACATCGTCCGGCTTGTCCTTGATGATGTCCAGATAGCGACGGGTCTTGGTCTGCGAACTGATCTTCAGTACCGACAGGATATCGGTCGGGAACTTCTTCTCGATGGCGGCGCGGTTCAGACCGCTCGCCTTCCAGTCGGAATCCGGCAGACTGGCCGGCTTGTAGGTGTCCCATGAGGTGTGCACATCGAGCACCGTCAAACCATTGTCCTTGTATTTGTAATAGGTCTCACTCCCCTTCTCCCATGCCTTGATGAAGGAATTGCCGACCAGCGTCGTCTCCACCGGCACCCACAGCGTGCCCTCGTAGATCACGTACAGGTTATCCATGGTGTAGCCGTCGGCTTCCGCGGGGATACGCGTATCGAACATCATCAGCATATGGCCCGGCACTTCCAGCACACGCGTGCTGATACCCATGCTCTCCAGCCCGGCGCTGTACACCGCGACCAGATCGTCACAATCGCCCGACTTGCGCTCCAGCGTCTCGCGCGGGAACTGGATGTAGTCGACGGTGTGCTCCTTGCCCGACGTGAGCTGGTAGGGATTGCTCGGATCCTGGATATAGGTCAGGCCGAACACGCCCAGTCCGTCGAATAGTGCCGCCGCCAGTTGCGCTTCATCCTTGGTCTCGCGGTATTCACCCACGATGGAACGTGCAAGATTCAGCACAGGCGGATCCTTCGGCGTGACGAATGCCGCAAAGCGCCCGCGTTCGTCCCATGTCAGGCGATGTTTGTCGTACACGTTGACCGTGGCGTTATGGCTGTAAGTCACCTTCTTGCCGTTCTCGAAGTAACTAGCCTCGATCAGCGCCTGCACCGAGCTGTCCTCGGTCATGGTCAGGATGCTGTTATTGAACACGGCCTTCAGCGGCAACTCCTCGCTCGACCCCGGCATCAACTTGAGGATCTTGTTCTCGGTCGAGAAATCCATGAAGTTCTTCAACAGGAAGCTGACCCGGATCTTCTCCATCTTCTTGTCGGTATTGTTGGTCAGGCGGATGGTACCGATACCGTCGCGCTCGTAGATCTTGTAAGAGTTGGAGAACACGTTCTCCAGACTGACCACTTCGATGTCCAAAGGCGGACGATTGAAGATCAGTGTCGTCGTTTCCACAGGCAGCTTCTCGGATTCTGTCTGGTCGGTGCTCAGCACACTGACAAAGAAGGTGTATTTCGTCTCGGGCTGCAAGGCATCCTTGGTGAACTCCGGTGTCGTCACTTCCCCCACCTGCACCAGGGCATCACCTTCCTGCTGGTAAATGCGATAGGCCGAGAAATATTGCGGATCGACCGCCTCCCATTTCAGGTTCGCCTGCCAGGGCGTCATTTCAGCTGTCACTTCAGCCAATGCTGGCGGTGTGAATTTCTCGGTCGTCGCGCTGGCGGCTGCACTGCTCGCCCCTTCATACCCGAAATCGGAGAGCGCCACGACGCGGTAGAAATATTTTTCGTCCGCATCCAGCCCAGTATCGGAGAAGGAATTGGTCTCGCTGGTACCCACTTGTACATAACCCGCGTTCTCGCTCTTGGAACGATAGATACGGAAAGCATTTACGTAGAACGCCGCCGGCTTGTCCCAGCTCAGATCGACGGCATGGACGAGGCCTTTGGCCACAAAATTGGACGGCTGCTGCGGCTTGTACAACACAGACAGAGATTCGACACGCTTGCCCTCGCCATCCGCAACGAACAGCGTGCTACCGCCGCTGCTGGCCAAGGCTACCGGGTCGCCCAGATTGGAGGTGCCCGTCTCTTTGGTGCCGAACACGCGCAGCAACTTCCCTTTGTGATCGAAGGCCTTGACCTGATTGCCATCCAGCACCAGCACCTCGTCCGCCGTGACCGCCATATCCAACGGCTTCGCAAGCAGGCTGCCTTCCTTCGGTCGCTCGAACTCATGCGACAACTCACCGCTGGGCGTGAACACCAGCACGCTGTTGCGACTGCCATCCAGCACGAACAAGCGATCCTGAGGATCGATGCCGATAGCCAACGGATTGGAGATATTGCCACCCAGCTTGTTCACATACACGCCATCGGCACGGAACACCTGTACCGAGCGATGGCCGCGATCTGCCACGAACACCAACCCGCTTCTGGCGACTGCCACCGATGTTGGATTACTGAACTGTCCGGCACCGCTGCCGCTACTGCCGAAAGTGGCAAGCTCTTTGCCTGTCTGGTCCAGCTTCACGCAGCGCTTCTTCTTTTTATCCAGCACCCAAAGCGCTCCGCTCGCGTCCACCGTAACCGCAGTCAGCTCCATATCGGCCGGCTTGATGGTCGCCGTCACTTTGCCATCCTGTAGCTTGAGCAGCGCGCCGCCCTCTTTGCCAGGTTTGGTGATGGCATACACCGTCCCCTTGCCGTCACCGGCCAGTTGCACCGCCTCTACCGGGATGCTGCCTTGCCATTTGATGGAAGCTCGCCCTGCTGCTTTCGGCACCGGCTCCATACGGGTGCCGGCGATGGTTTGGAAATGATTGATCCGTGATTTGCCGGCATCCCCGATGAACACCTGCTGTCCTTTTTCTACAGCCAGACCGGACAGCTTCTTGGTTTGGGATTTTCCTTCGCCTTTGGAACCGAACGGGAATGCCAGATTGCCGTCGAAATCGAACTTGGACACGACCTGTTTACTTCCATCCGCGACATAGATGCCGTCTTCCGCCACGGCCAACGCGACCGGCGAACCGACGTCCTTGAAAGACTTCAGATACAGACCGTTGGCATCGTAGGCCTTGACCTGATTCTCATCGCTATCCAGCACATAGATGCGGCCGACCTCGTCCAGCGCGATATCCGTCGCCTTCCTCAATTGCCAAGGGAATTCCCTGCCGTTCTCATCCTTGCCCTGCGCATGCAGGGCAAGCGTATGGAGGAACACACCGTTCACGCCGAACATCTGGATGCGCTTGTTGCCGGTATCCGCCACATAGACCACGCCTTCGTGCACCGCGATCCCGCGCGGCCCGTCCAGCGCCTGATCATCGCCGCCGAAGAAGCCGCCTGCGGCAGCACCGAATCGCCCCTTGTACTTGCCGCCCGGCAAGGCATACATCACTACCTGATCGGTATCGCTATCCACCACATACAAGGTGTCCTTGGTGACAGCGGCACCTTCCGGGCGCTTCAGAAGCTGCACTTCACCGGACTTGGCAGCCAGCGTAAATACCACTTTGCCATCGGCTCCCATCGCATCGACTACCCCACCCTGACGCGCGATGAACAGCAGACCGCCGCCGGTCGCCAGCAGCTTGTCGAGTTTATCGGCAGGGATCTCGCGCTTGAAATCGGCCTTGATGAAACCGTTGGCAAGCCCGTTGCCGTTCAGGCCTGCATGAGCGTTGAAAGAAAAAAGTCCGATCAGGGATGCAATCAGCAAGTTACGCATGTATCCACCTATCCAAATTCTGTTGATGAGATTCGCGACACTGGCGGTCGCGTTATTTTTCTACCCGGTTGAAAACGCCGTCCCAGTCTTCTGCCGGGGGATTGGTTGCAAAGTACGTGCAACGTTCGATGTACAACTCGCTGGGCTTGTCCCCGGGCCGCTCAGCCAACAAGGCGGCGAACTCGGACTGCGCTGCCGCCCAGTCACGTTGACGATAAAGGCCGAGTCCCGTGTTGAAGCGTGCCAGCTGTTCGCTATTCAATGCACCCGGGCCTACCTGAGGTTCATAAATTGTAACGGGTAAATGCTTGCCGACCACCCGAATCTTGTCCAGTTCGCGATAGGCACAGGCATCCGGTGCCAGCATACGCGTCTGTTCACCCACCAGATAGCTGATGCCGTAGTACTTGGCAGTCCCCTCAAGCCGCGAGGCCAGATTCACCGTATCGCCGATCACGGTGTACTCCATCTTCTTGCCCGCGAAACCGACGTTGCCAGCCACCACCTCGCCGGAATGTAGACCGCCGCGAATCGCAAACGGTTCCACGCCTTCAGCTTCCCATTTGACTGTCAGCTGTCCCATGCGCGCCGCCATGGCCGCCACGCACTCCATCGCCAGCCTTGCATGGTCCGGCTGCGCCAGCGGCGCGCCCCAGTAGGCCATCACCGCATCGCCGATGAATTTGTCTATGGTGCCGTCGTGCCGCTCGATGATCTTCACCATCTCGCCCAGATATTCGTTCAGGCGCGACACCACCACCTGCGGCGGCTGCGATTCGCTGAAGGTGGTGAAACCTTTGATGTCGGTGAACAGCACCGTCACATCTTTGTTATCGCCACCGATCTTGGCCGCGTCGGGATCCTTCTCCAGTCGCGCCACCAGCTTGGGCGACAGATAGCTGGAGAACATGGAGCGCATCTCACGCGCGCTGCGCTCCAGCACCAGATAACGGAAGCTGCCACCCACCAGCAGCGCCAGGATCGCGGACAAGGTCGGGTAGATGATGTTCAGCCACTGCCCCGCCGCGAACATCTCATAGGTGAACCAGATGTATCCGGCCAGCAACATCACCGTTGCCGGAATGGCGCCATACAGCTTCAGCCGCGTGGTCAGGAAATAGGCAGTCAGCCCCATCAACACGATGAACAATATATCCACCAGCGCCTCCAGACCGCCCTGGCGGATGAAACGTCCACTGATGATGTCGTCTGCCACGGTCGCGTGGATCTCCACCCCCGGCGTATTGCCGTGGAAAGGCGTGACCCGCATATCGTAGACGCCCAGTGCAGTCGCCCCGACGAACAGCACCTTGCCTTTCAATGCCTCACTCGGCACACGCCCGTGCACCACATCCGTGAAGGAATAGCGCGGATAACCGCCCGGCGGGCCGGTGTAGTTGATCCACATCGCATATTGCCCGTCCACAGGGATATGCCTGTCCCCCACAACCACATCGAAAGCCTCTGCGGAGAAATCCTTCACGCCCAGCGCCGTCATCGCCGCCGTCATACCCAACGACGGATGCAGCTTGCCGTCCGCCTCGATCAGCAAAGGCACGCGGCGATTCACGCCATCCTCATCTGGGAACAGATTGATCTGCCCCTGCGATGCCGCCGCCCGCTCGAACTCGGGCAATGAGCGGGTGACGCCTGTCACCTGCCCGTCCGGGCCATATTCGAACAATTGCGCCAAGGTGACGTTGCCCGATTTTTGCATCGCGGCCGAGAACGCCTGGTCACTCACCATGTCCTCGCGCTCGGGGAAGAAGGCATCGAACATCACGGCCTTGGCCTGTGCCGCTTTCAGCCGCTCCAGCAAGCGCGCGTACTGACTGCGCGTCCAGGGATAACGGCCCAACTCGGCGATGCTCTTATCGTCGATAGCGATGATGGCGATACTGGGTTCCAGCGGGATCGCACCGCGCATCTCACGGAAACGCAGATCGTAGGTGCGCGCCTCGAAAGCTTCCAGGAATGAATTCTGAGAGTAGTACAGGGTCAGCACGAACAGCACGGACAGTGCAGACAGCACCACGGAAAAGCCACGACTGTTCAATCGTTTGGAAAGATCTTGCAGCAACTGCGGAGCGATCATGCGCTAACCCTCGGAAATGTAGGCGACGACGAAGCGGGACTTATTGTAACCGTCTTGCGTATATGGGAAAGCCGTCATCTGCCCGTAACACTGCAGCGCTAATCTGCCGGCCCTGAATATGAAATATGAGGCGCGCCATGTTCGTCGTCCTTCCTCCCGCACAAAACCACTCATTCCCGCGCGCACCACGCGCTCAGTTTCTGGCAGATCTGGTGCATTCTCAAGAATACAAGGAACAAGCCATGACACCGCTACAGGAAATACTCGAGCGCCGAAATCTGAGCGCGTTGTTCCAGCCCATCATCGATCTCAGGCGCGGCGAATTCCTCGGCTACGAAGGATTGATCCGCGGCCCTGCCAACAGCCCTCTGCATTCGCCCGTCAACCTGTTCAGCACCGCTGAGCGCGAAGGACTGGCGCTGGAGATTGAGATGCTGGCGAGACACACCGTGCTGGAGAGCTTCGCCCGGCAAGACCTGCCCGGCCAGTTGTTCCTCAATGTCAGTCCGCAGACGCTGACCCAACCCAGTGTCCGCAACGGCCAGACACTGGCCTTCCTGGAGCAACTGGAGATAGACCCATCGCGCGTGGTCATCGAGATCACCGAGAACCAGCCCACCTTCGACTTCGACGCCATGCGCAGCGCATTGCTGCACTATCGCGGCATGGGATTCAAGATCGCCATCGACGATCTGGGTGAAGGTTTCTCCAGCCTGCGCCTGTGGTCCGAGTTGCGCCCCGAATACATCAAGATAGACATGCATTTCGTGCAGGGCGTGGACCGCGACCCGATCAAGCTGCAGTTCCTCAAATCCATCCAGAGCATCGCCGAGAGCTGTGGCACCAAGGTGATCGCCGAAGGTGTGGAGACCGAAGCAGAGTTGAAAGTCGTCAAAGACCTGGGCATCGCACTCGGGCAAGGTTACTTCATCGCCCGTCCCAGCCCGACGCCGCCTATGGTCGCTCCGGCTGAGACCAGCCGCATCATCAACGCTTCCGACATCTCCATCTTCCCGGATTCGTCATGCCCTTCGTGTCCACCTTATTCACAAGCCACCGCGCACAAACTGCTGACCTACATCGAACCGGCACAGCCTGACATGCTGATCGACCACATCTTCGACCGATTCAATATCGACCCGACCTTGCGAGCCATACCGGTAGTCAGCAGCGGCAAGCCGATCGGCCTGATCAACCGCTATAGCTTCATCGATCGTTTCGCCAGACCGTACCAGCGCGAACTGCACGGCAAAAAGCCCTGCTTGGAACTGATACAAAATACGCCGCTGCTCGTAGAAAAAAATATGCCGATCCAGGAGCTCAGCCACTTCCTGGCCGAATCAGAGGATCGCCACTTCGCCGAAGGTTTCATCATCACCGAGAAGACCCGCTACATCGGCGTCGCCTCGGGTCAGAGCCTGCTGCGCGAACTGACACAGATGCAGCTGGAAGCCGCACGCTATGCCAACCCGCTCACCCTGTTGCCCGGCAACGTGCCCATCAACGAACACATAGGCCGCCTGCTGCAGGCGGATACCCCCTTCGTCGCCTGCTACTGCGACCTCGACCACTTCAAGCCGTTCAACGACACCTACGGCTACCGTAAAGGCGACGAGATGATCCAGCTCACCGGTCGTGTGCTGAGCTGGGCCTGCGACCCCAAGCTGGACTTCATCGGTCACATCGGCGGCGACGACTTCATCCTGCTGATGCAAAGCCGCGACTGGCAGACACGTTGTGAACAGGCGCTGCGCTCGTTCGAACAGGCCGCTTCGCTGATGTTCCGCGAGGAGCATATCGCCGCCGGCGGCTACACCAGCGAAGGACGCGACGGCACCGTGAAGTTCCACCCGCTCAGCAGCCTTTCCATCGGCGCGATCCGGGTAGAACCTGGCCGCTTCCCGTCGCATCACGAAGTCTCCGCCGCCATGACCGATGCCAAGAAAATGGCCAAGAAGACCCGCGGCAACAGCCTGTTCGTGGAACAGCGTGACCCCACCCTATCCCAAGCAAAGGAAACGACATGAAGCGAATCGCTCGCCAGATATCGGCAAGACATGCACATGAGCACATCAGCATCCCGGGTCTGCTGATGTCCAAAGGCTTCAATGCCACGCTGAGCTTTTTCTGCACCTTGTGCATATTCTCGCTGGATTGAAGCCGCATGCTGCAAAAGCCCGTCGCCCTGTTCCGGGCACTCCGTCTCACGTTACATATCGGCTACGGCCTGCTCATGGCCGTGATCTATCCCAGACTTTCAGCCGGCATGCGCCGCCGCATCCTGCAGAACTGGTCCGCCGATCTGCTGAACATCTTCAACGTCAAACTGGCAGCCGTGGACCTTGCCGCATTGCGTAACGGCCTCATTGTCAGCAACCACATCTCCTGGCTGGACATCTTCGTATTGAATTCTGTCGTGCCGATGCGCTTCGTCGCTAAATCCGAAGTGCGGCGCTGGCCCGCCATCGGCTGGCTGTGCGCGCGCGCCAACACACTGTTCATCGAGCGCGGCAACGCGCGCGCCGCCGCGCGCATCAACAAACAGCTAGCTACGTTGATGCAGCAAGGCGAATGCCTCGCCGTCTTCCCTGAGGGCACCAGCACCGACGGCGCGCAGGTCGCGCATTTCCACACTTCGCTGTTACAGCCCGCCATCGACGCCGGCGTTCCGTTGCACCCCGTCGCCATCCGCTATCAGGACGAAAGCGGTGCGCGCAGCACAGCCGCCGCATACATCGACGACATCTCCTTCGGCGCATCGATGTGGACACTGCTCAACACACGCAAATTACATGTGCGCTTGATCCCCGCACCAGCGCTGCATGCCGCCGATTTTGAACGTCGCGAACTGGCACTGCGCGCGCATGCATCGATCGCTTCCGAACTGGCACAAGCCGAGTCACACAAGCTTCATATTGCGTTAACCCACCCGCAACATTCGGAAATTAACCTGTCCTCATCGACAACTTAGGAGCAAGACGATGTTGGATCTGATCCGTCAGCAACAAAAACAGGAAGCACCGCGCCGCCTCACTTTCAATATGGCACGTTCGGTGGCCGAGATCGCCGAAGCACAGCGCATCCGCTTCAAAGTGTTCGGCGAAGAGATGGGCGCCAATCTGCCCAGCGCCGACCTCGGTCTGGACATCGACCGTTTCGACGAATATTGCGAGCACCTGCTGGTGCGCGACCATGGCAACAGCAAAGTGGTCGGCACCTACCGCATCCTGCCGCCCGAGCAAGCCGTCAATGCCGGCGGCTATTACTCCGAGACAGAGTTCGACCTGTCACGACTGGAGAACATGCGCGACCGCATGGTGGAAGTGGGCCGCTCCTGCGTACACCCCGACTACCGCGACGGCGCGACCATCACCCAACTGTGGAGCGGCCTTGCCGACTACATCGGCAAGCACAACCACGAATACCTTATCGGCTGCGCCAGCATCAGCATGGCCGACGGCGGCCACTACGCGGCCAGCGTGTACAACAAGGTGCACAGGCTGCACGCCGCACCGAGCGAATACACCGTATTCCCGCACTGCCGCCTGCCGCTGGAATCGCTGCAGCAGGATCTGGAAGTCACCATCCCGCCGCTGATCAAAGGCTATCTGCGTCTGGGCGCCTACATCGCCGGTGAACCGGCATGGGACCCGGAATTCAACTGTGCCGACCTGTTCATCCTGATGCCGGTATCGCGCATGAACGCGCGCTATGCCAAGCACTTCCTGAGAAAGGCGGCATAAGCACGCTGCATGTTCTCTCCTCCCTTGCGCGCACGCAGTCAGGTGCGCGTTCTTTTTTGTGTGAAAGGTGCCTCAAAAAATTCAAAGTTCTAAGCAAGACAAGGCGCGAGCAAAAAATCTTGACGCAGCATATGAGTGATATGTAAGGAAAGATTATTTGCGCGTAACGCAGTATTGCGACGAAATTTGGATTTTTCGAGGTAACCTATAGTTATTGGAATCAATATGACAACGCTTCAGGAGCAACAATTGCAAAGCCCCCACAAAGGAAAAACCGGTTTCGTACGCCTGTGGAACGCCTTCGGCTACTCCATCGCAGGCTTCCGCGCCGCCTACAAACATGAAGACGCCTTCCGTCAGGAAGTGTGGCTCGCCATCGTTCTCATCCAGCTCGCGCTGTGGCTGCCCGTCACGCTGATCGCCAAGGCGCTGATGATAGGCAGCGTGCTGCTGGTCATCATCGTCGAGCTGCTCAACTCCGCCATCGAAGCCACCGTAGACCGCATCTCGCTGGAGAACCACGACCTCGCCAAACGCGCGAAGGACATCGGCAGCTCGGCCGTGCTGGTGAGCCTGATCAATGTCTGCGTGGTTTGGGGTTTGATACTGCTGGGTTAACAACTAAAACTATCGGAGGATATTTAAATGGCAAAGATCAGCAGCCCGGAATACGAAGCCAAAGCACGCGCACTCAGCGAAGAAGAAGCGGAACGTTTGCTCTCGCGCATGAGCGGCAAACTGCCCAAGCGCCTGCACAAGGAAAAGCTGACGCGCGAGGAAGCGCTGGCCATCCAGCTGGAAGTGGAAGACGAACAACTGGAAGAATGGCGCAAGAACATGCAGGAACTCAACAGCAACATCGAAGCAAAAAGCAGCAGAAGAAAAACCGACAAGAAGGACAAGAAAGAGTAAGGCCGGGCAGGCGGCGCGATGTCGCCTGCTTTCTTTCAGCAGGCCGTGAAGTCGAACACTCTGGCCAAATTCAACTCACGCATCGTGGGTCGCTTCTTATCCTGATGCGTGGCCATGCGGCGCATGATGTCGTCCAGATACACAAGTGCCTTCAGAACGTGCGGCCCCTTGTTCAGCATGATGCATTCCGCGCGCTGCGCCATGGCTGCATCGGTGATCTCGGCCCGGGTGGGGATACCGTCGCGCACCAGCGTCTCCAGCACCTGCGTCGCCCAGATCACCGGCACATGTGCCGCCTCGCAGGTCCACAGGATCTCTTCCTGAATCTCAGCCATACGCTGGTAGCCGACCTCCACCGCCAGATCACCGCGCGCGATCATCACCCCGCATGAAGCGGCATGCATCACCTCCAGCAGCATGCCGGGCAGATGCTCGAAGCCGCGCCGCGTCTCGATCTTGAGCACGATACCCAGATGCATTGCGCCGAGCACCTTGATCTCCGCCAACAGTTCGCGCACATCCTCCTCTCCGTTGGCAAAAGAGAGCGCGACGATGTCGGCATGCGCCGCGACGAAGCGCAGATATTCCTTGTCCAGTGCGCTCATCGCCGGCAAGCGCAACTGGCTATCCGGAAAGTTGATGCCTTTATCGCAACGCAGACGGACGCCCTTTGCGCGCGCACTGGTGATACGCACCAGCAATCCCTGTTCGCGTTTCTCCTCGATCACCGCGCCGATCTTGCCGTCGTCCAGCCACACCTGCTCTCCCACTTTCACCGACTCGAACACCTCCGGCAGGGTGCAACCGATCTCGGCCGGCGCGACGATCTTGCCATCGTCGTCGAACTTCGGTTGCCGCCCTAGGTTCTGGTCGGCGCGTATCAGCAGATGGTCACCCATGTGCAGCAACAACGCCCCCTCGATCGGCGGGATGTTCCTGATCTCAGTCTCGTACCCGTCGCGCGTTTCCAGTGACTGCCCGCGATGTTCGAGTATGGTGCCGGATTGTACGAAGGTGGTCTGTGAGCACTGCGCCCAGGCCCCGTGCTGTTCCACTGCCAAGACATGGAAACAACGGTCGCGGTCCGCAGTATCAACCAGGCAGATGCTGTCTCCCGCAGACAGGCGCGCCAGCCATTCACCGCTCACGGACAGACTCACATCGGCCTCGTCCGGCACTTCGGATTCAGAATTCTCATTGCGCAACCAGATCCGCACCGGCGCGATCACATGCCCGTACACATCACGGCCCGGATGTATGCGCAACACCTCCGGCCCCGGCTCCAGATGCCCCGTACGTAGCTTCGGCCCCGGCAGATCCATCAGGATGCGGCAGGTCTTTTCCAGCCTTGCTTCTGCACTGCGCAGATGCCGGATCATGCCCTCCCACTCGGCCGGTGTATCGTGCGCACAATTGATGCGCATGCAGTCCATGCCCTGCTTCAGGAATTCATATACCAGTGTCTCGTCCCAAGCGGCCTCTCTGGGCATCGTCACCAGCAGCCGCACCTCGCGCCTGTTCTGTACCGGCCCCAGCAACGCCAGCGCACGCTGCTGCAACAACGCCCTTCCCTTGGTGAATGCCTCGTTGATGGCCGCCTGTTTCCATTCGTGCCAGATATCGCTCGACAGTTTGTACAGCAATGCCAGTACCGCATCGATGCTTGCCATCACATGCGGCTCTGAACGTCCGAGGGAAGACAATCCCAATCGACTCAGTCGCAACTGCAACGCGCGCAGGTCGTGCCGGCGCAGGGCGATGTAGTGCATCAGGTTCCTGGCACTCTCATGGCGCGAAGGCGGCAATGCGTACCAGCGTTCCGAGGCCGACATCTCAAGATCGAGCAGGCTGATCCGAATCTGCTCCAGATCGCTCAGCAAAGCGACCAAAGCTTCCTTGTGCGGCTGTACGGACGAAAGCCCGGCTGTAGTCGTCTGGTTCATGAGCAGGACTCTAGCCGCAGCGTGTTGCACGCATATTTCAACCTTATTTCAGTCACATATGCCTTCACATACCCGGTGCAATCCTTCGTACCAGCTGCCTGTAAACGCATCCTATGAAGCGCGCGCCTATGCTTTTCCTGGTGCGACCGACACCCGCCGCCGGTCGCTGAACGCCCCCAAAGGCTCTGGCTGCGGCCAGTACATGGAACCTCAACAGTCATCGTCGGAAATTGGTAAAATCGCGCGCCTTGCAGGAGGCTTCATTGGAAAACCCATACAACATCCTTGGCGTCTCGCCGACCGCTTCGACCGACGACATCAAGAAGGCATACCGCGCACTTGCCATGCGCCATCACCCGGACCGCAACCCAGACGCCAGCGCCGAACGTAGATTCGACGCGATCAAGAAGGCGTACGAGCTGCTTTCCGATCCGCAGAAGCGGGCGGAGTACAACTACAGCCAGAACAACCGCATCGTCATCGACCCCGAGCACGAGGCACAAAGTCTGTGGAGTTCGCTCTTCAGCCGATGCGGCATCGAATTGCCGCGCAACGACCGTTAAACAATTCATATAAAGAGCATCATGAAAAACATCCATCAAGAATTCCTCTACCAATCGCGCGAACTCGGCCACCAGATCAGTGACACATTGGGCGAACCGCCCGACCGCAAGCGCTATGACCGCGTCATCGAATCCCTCATCGGCGAATACGCCAAAGGCACGGTGATCGACGACGTGAACATGCTCAGCTTCGCGCTGGTCGACCATCTGGTGTTCGGCGATGTGGCGGGTCTGATGGCCGAAGCCGCCCAATACGATGAAGGCGATGCTGCCAAAGTGATGAAGATGGTATCCACCACCACCTCCACCTCGGGCGATGCGCTGACCACCGTGTTCGCCGCCGATGCCGAATTGGCACGCAAAGCGGTCATCACCGCCTTCCTGTTCAAGAATGCCAAAGGATTGAAAGAAGAGGATCACTCGCTCGCCGCCCTGCAGGAAGAAGAAGACAAAGAGAACGACGACGAAGATGACGATCAGTCTTCACACGGCGAGAACATCGAACATCTATTCGACACACGCGGAGACGGTAATGACTGACAAGCCACAACTTCCAGCGATCACCCTGCAAGTCACCGAACTGGTGCTGGCAGGATCGCCCGAACACGCGGAAGAAGCCATCAACGAAACCGCCGAGAAGTTCGGCGACCTCGCCGTAGTCGAGGTGCTCAACGCGCTGGAAGCGCATGTCGCCTCTCTGCACCTGTCCTCCTTCGACGGCGGCAAGCTGTCGCTGGCGACCATGCTCATCCCGCCCAAATCCTGGGCCGAGAGTCTCGCCTACTTCGCCGCCACATGGGATGAAGACTGGATCGAAGACGAGCCGGAAGTGCTCACCGAATCGCTATTCGCGCATATACACGGCATGCTGTACGCCACCGACGATGAAGAGCGCCGTGCCGAACTGCTCGATGCCGCACTCGCCACCGCCTGGGGCACGACGGCCTTCGCCGTGATGTTCTCCACCGCCATCGACGAGATCATCGAGATCGCCAACGACATCCAGAACCTCGGTTCGCCCCGCAGTGGCAGCACCACATCCGACCATGATGTGATCCCGCTGGCCTTGGAGATCATCCGCAACGACGAAGAAGCATGGGACAGCATCCTGTTCGAGATCTTCCCCGACTGGCGTCCCGGCGAGAACGAGCTGCACCCCAGCCCGGAAGTAGAGCACGACGAAGAACCCGAAGAAGACGAAGAAGCGCGTGAAAGCCAGTTCGCCGTCGGCCGCAGCACCAAAGAACTGCTGCTGCGCCTGCGCAAACAAGTGCCCAGCAAAGCGCCCGCAGCCACCAAGCCCGGCGCGCGTCCGAGTCTGGGCGAGGACATCTTCTCCTGATGAACATCACCAGCTACACCACCCGCACGCCCCAGCTCGTGCAAGCGCTGGAAGCGCTCGGCCAGCGCGCGGACAAACAGGAATCCGCCAGCATACTTTTCGACGAACTGTGCGGCATCACCCTGCTGGTCGCCAAGAAGTTCACCAACGACCGCACCGCGGAAGGTCTGCACGAAGCCTTCCACCTCACCGTGGGCTGCATCTCGCTGGCGATCAGCCAAGCGGACATCGCCGACAGCGGCGATGCCAAGCTCGCCTTCCTGTTGCAGCACGGTGCTGAATACGTGTTCCAGATGGGCTTCCGCCACATGAAGGAACTGTCCGCCCTGCCCTACGCCGCCTACGTCTCCGATTTCGACAACGATCCTTTCGTACAGCAACGCAACCTCAAGGCCATCTTCCTCGAGATATGCAGTGCCGATCCCGCATCCAACTGGGCAGGCGACGCCGTGTTCCAAAACGAACTGGCCGACAGGAAGCGCAACCAGCAGATCATCGACTGTGCCAAATGGCTGCGCAAACATAACGCCACCGGCGTGGTAAGAGACTCCGAGCTGGATGCCAATGCCGCGATCACCGTTGCCATCCTCTTCGCGCTCTACGGCGATGGACGCATCGTCGCGCGCACCGCGCAACGACCGCTGGAGAACCTCATCGCCCACATCCGCGACAGCAAGCCCGACGTCGACACCAGCTGGGACCGCTTCCTGAAAAAGATCCCGCCCGAATACCAGCCGCTGCTGCGCGAGCGCATGGAACAACTGCGGGGCACCATCGTGAAGAAGCTATACGGCAAGACCAAAGCCAAGACCTTGCTCACCGAACTGCAAGACCATTACATCGGCAGCGAACAGGACATCGACTATTCCTGAGCCATCACAGGGAGGCACCACACCCGCCTCCTTGGCACCCCACACCCGAAAGGCAGCAAGCCCGACCATGTCCGCACAAGAACCCACTCCCGCCAAACCCGCCCTCTCCGAACAGGAGATGGAAGCGCTCGACAGCTTCCTCATGTCCGACGCCACCTCCAGCGAGGTGATGATGCTCGACCAGCTCGACGGCTTCCTCACCGCGCTCGCCTCCGGCCCGGCACTGCCCGAACCCGGCGAGTGGATACCGCGCGTATGGGGCCCGACAGCAGCCGATGCACCCGAATTCGAAAACGACGCTCAAGCCGAACACATCACTGACCTGCTCACGCGCCACATGAACGCCACCGTGTGGAACCTGAATCAGGAACTGGAAAGCTTCGAGCCGATCTTCGACATGAACGTCTACGAAGGCGACGAACACGAATACCTCGACGGCGAAATGTGGGCGCACGGCTACATGAGCGGCATCGCCATGCAGCGCGACAGCTGGAAGCGACTGTTCGATGCCCGGCACGCTACAGAAGTGTTGCGCCCCATCTACCTGCTCGGTTCGCCTGACATCACCGAGGAGGAAGAAGCGCTGATCGAAACGCCCGCCCAACGCGAAGCGCTATCCAAGACCCTACCGGCCAGCGTCAAAGCGATCTACAAGTTCTGGGCACCACAACGCCTTGCCGCCGAAGAACGCATCCACGGCAAAGCACCTGAGAAGAGCGGACAGAAGATCAGCCGCAATGCGCCCTGCCCGTGCGGCAGCGGCAGGAAGTACAAGAAGTGCTGCGGGAAGGACAAGGCTGAAGAGTAAGCAAGCCGCGCGCTGCGACTCAATGCAGCGGCGTACTGAAACCGATGCTGTAGATGATGTTGCCGGAGAAGGTGGAGCTGTAATAGCGCCGTGCGGAAAGCGTGATGCCGATCATCCGTGTGTACCAGGCGATACCGATCTCGGGATACAGCACCGCACTGAATTCGGCTTTCAGGCTTTTCTCGCCCGACTCGTCTATCTGTCCGTTGCGGTTGTTGTCCAGCCCGTCTGTCGCAGCATCGACCTCATGACTGTTCATCCCGACCAGTACCCCGATCCCCGCGAACGGCGACAGCGTTTCCCCATACTGCAAACGCACCGAGCTGGTCACACCCTTGTATTCGAACCGCTCATCCGCGAAATACGAAGCGCCCATTCGCACCCCGCTGAACCAGGTCGGGCACATGCTGTACGCCGCATCCACTCCCGCGATCCGAAAATCCTTCTCCGCCCAGAATGCACCCTCGAACTGTGGTTTGCAGGGGGAGGCGTAGCTGTAGGTTGGCAGGAAGGACAGCAGGAACATTACGAATACGGAGCGGAGACTAGTCATTAGGGATAGCCTAATCCGAGCTTCCAAATCGTTTCTGCAAGCGGGTTCTATGCTCAACATCGGTTTCTTTTGTCAGTGCCAAGCGCTGACACTCCAAACGGCCCACGCAGAATTGCAGGCGATTCTCAGTCAACACCTCATCACGGAATCCCCGAATAAAATCGGAAATCTCCTCAATCGCAAATACGCCCGCAGGGCGATCTGTCTTGAACACAGCATCGCCCGTGAACACCACGACAGACTTCACTAGTTGTTGCGGCACGAAATCCAGCAAAGCCTGCACTGCTTTGACGTGGGCATAGTTCTGATGGATTGGGTTCTGAAATTTGAATCTTGCCTTGTACAGAGTCTGCGTCCAGGTCGGTGAATGTTCGTTTGCGAACAACCAGCCTGAATAATTTTTCGTCTCGATGACAAATATCCCATAGCGGGAAACGACGATGTGATCGATCTGAGTGGTGCCATCCTTTACAGGCAGGGTGACATTGTTGAGCAAGTGGTAATCAGGCGAAGGAAGGTCATGCAAAAGGATCTTGCTCACAAGACCTTCGCCCTCATGTTGAAGCTGATATACGCGGTAACGGCCCGTAGCAAAGCCGACCAGCAATGAAATCAATGCAATCACAACATACATCATTGGCCTAATTGCCTTTCAGATTGCATTACAAAAAACAATCTATGGAGTCTGACCCCATAGATTCCAAAAGTTAATTCGATGCTGATCCGTTAACTATTAGGACTTACTTCGCTCAAGATGCAACTCCCGTAGCAATAGAAACAGAGGCAGCCCTAACGACACCCCGACAGTGCACGTGCCAAGAATTGGCAACCAAAGACGCTTCATTTGCTGGCGAGCACCTTCAGTCAGAATAAAGGCAATCAAGACCACCCCGGATACCAGTACGTCTGTCCAGGCAAACGCCCCGATACTCGTAGAGGCGGCCTCTGACACGAACAGTTCGATGTTGATTCCATTTTCAACCAGCCACGGCACAAACACCCCGTATGGAAACAACAAACCCAACACGCACATGATTCCGTAAAAGTACTTCATGTTTTTTTCTTCTCCTAGCTGTTGTGAAAGTTAGGGTCAGATCTTGCAATCAGCAAGAAGCTATATTGCAAGACCTGACCCTATGCTTAGCTTGAGCGCGGGGTTAGAGAACTGGCTCACAACGCACCTCGGTTTTCACGGAATTCGCGATGAAACACTGCTCATGAGCTTCGTGGTGCATTTGACTAATTTGCTCCTGCGTTGGCATGCGCTCTCCTGAAAAGAGTACTTCAGGTCGGAGTGTGACCACGGTCATAGCCATTTTTCCTTCGGCGTTCTTCTCCATCACACCAACCGCAGCATCAAAGTAGCGATCAACACGAAACTTCTGCTTAGCTGCGACAGACAGCAACCACAGCATATGGCAGCTTGAGAGTGAGGCAACAAATGCTTCCTCCGGGTCCATCGCCGTGGCATCTGACATTGGAAGAGAAACAACGTGAGGGGATGAGGAACCTGGCACCTCTAGGCCGCCGTCAAAACGAAGTACATGCTTTCTGCTGTAGCGATTATCGAGGAAGTCCTGTTCTTCCCTTAACCAAAGAACTTCTGCGGTGTATTCGGCCATGATTGGTTCTCTAACGTTCTATTAACAGGCATACCGTGGAAAGTTTAGGGTCAGGTCTTGCAATCGAGCAAGAAGCTATATTGCAAGACCTGACCCCATGCTTCGGTGAGCTGAATTAACTGTCGATAGTCATATTCTTTATGCAGGTTACTACATCATCTATCGTCTTACCCTTTTTCAATTTCGTTAAGCAGATAATCAGCCAAGTAACACATGCGGCCAAACATATTGCAAATATGGCCAACCATGTAGCAGCAGGCATACCCAAAAATGCTTTATTAAATTCAGTAGTACAAAAGACCAAAACAATCGTTGTTATTAAACTCGCAGGCATTTGCCACGACTTAGCTATTTCCACTTGGGAAAGATGCTCAATGAGAATGAGTTTAAGTTTATCTTCGTTGATGACAATCACTTCTTGGTAGGTATTGTCATGGACTTGGTCAACTTTTATTGTTGTAGCTCCAGCTCGAGTGATGATTGTCATTGCATTTCCTCCAGCTCGATTTGAAGCTCTGTCTTTATGGCGGACTGAAACTTATAGGCAGCACAAGAACAGGAAATGCTTTCTTTCTTGTCAGATAGTGCCATTTCGAACGGGGGGAAATGAGTGCCCAAACTCGATTTAATATTGCACACTTCTAATACAAACCAGCCGTCCTCATATTTGCATCTAATAGCCGGGACCTTGCCGCTTTTCTCAATTTCCACATCATGAAGAAAGATTAGCCTCACTTTGAGCAAGTCGGTTTCTGTGATGTTATATGTAACCTCTACATGTTCACCATCAGGAACAATTAGAGTTTCGGCGATTAGTAACCTTCTATTTCCAATTTTTATCATCAGATCTTCCTTGCGTAAGGCTCTATCAATTCTCGCCACAAATCTTATATTTTCTCAATGCATATAGAGCGGGATATTACCCGCTCAAGTGCGAAGGCTTAGGGTCAGGTCTTGCAATCGAGCAAGGAGCTATATTGCAAGACCTGACCCCATGCATCTCATGCCTCTCCCCCTTGTTAGCAACCTTAGCCTTCAAGAACAACGCAGCCTTTGCCGGCCGCGCCAATACGAACTAGATCGTCCGTAGATTTCAACTTGAGACCTGAAAAGGTCACACGCGCGCCTTTATTGCTCGCAGCTGCGGCAATGCGCACAAGATCGTCGGTGGATTTAAGTGATGCATCAAGAACAAAGCCGCCACCAGCGGCCGCGATCCGGACAAGGTCGTCAGTGGTTTTAAGTTCAAAGCTCATCGTTTTCTCCTGCTAACGTAAAGTAGGCACCAGTAAATGACTAAATCTTTCATCAGAGCCGGTGGATAAAATTTTCGGAAGATAGATATCTTGATTAGGTTCAAGCATAAGCTCAGTTTTATCACCTTCCGAATGAAATGGAGCTTCATCGAATTACTTTTAGCATCTTCCCATTTTCCCCGCATCCTAGCCCGACCACCTAAGACCTCCAAGCAGAAATTTGGCCTATATATTTTTCCCAATTGACTGCTGGCGTCACAAACTCTTCACCTCCCCGTAATCAAATATTCATACCCGCGCGCGACGATGCGTACCATGAATACACCTAACGAAACTCTCCATGTCGCGCCGGCGCTGAGTATCGCGCTGGTTACTGAAACCTACGTTCCGGAAGTGAACGGTGTGGCGATCACCATCGGCCGCATGGTGCACGGGCTGCTCAAGCGCGGGCATCGCATCCACATGATCCGGCCGCGCCAGAGCAAGCAGGATGTGGCGAAGGAGGAAGGTGCTTATTCCGAGACGCTGGTGGGTGGCATGCCTATCCCCGGTTATCCGGAGCTAAAGTCCGGCCTGCCTTCCAAGGGGCTGTTGCTCAAGCTGTGGCGCAAGCAGCAGCCGGATGTGGTGCATATCGCGACCGAAGGGCCGCTGGGTTGGACGGCGTTGTCTGCCGCGCGCAAGCTGGGCATTCCGGTTTGCACGGACTTCCACACCAACTTCCACAACTACACGCAGCACTACGGCATCGGCCTGCTGAAGAAGCCGATCGCCGCTTACCTGCGCCACTTCCACAACAAGGCTGCGTGCACGCTGGTGCCCACCGCTTCGCTGCAACAGCAGCTGGAGCACGAGGGTTATCAGAACGTGCTGGTGGTGTCGCGCGGCGTGGATACCGAGTTGTTCCATCCGGCCAAGCGCGATGCGGAGCTGCGCGCAACATGGAACGCGGACGAGGACACACCGGTGGTGATGCTGGTGAGCCGCATCGCTGCAGAGAAGAACCTGCATGTGGTGATCCAGGCGTTCGAGCAGATGCGCAAACTGAACCCGCTGTTGCGTCTGGTGATGGTGGGTGATGGCCCGGCGCGCGCCGAATTGCAGAAGCAACATCCGCACTTGATCTTCGCGGGCATGCAGACCGGAGAAGCATTGGCGCGTCACTATGCTTCCGGCGATATATTCCTCTACCCCAGCCTGACCGAGACCTACGGCAACGTGACCGTGGAGGCGATGGCCAGCGGACTGGCAACGCTGGCATACAACTACGCCGCCGCTCAGCAACACATCAAGCACGATGTGAACGGTCTGCTGGCAACTTACGACGACAGCGATGCCTTCATCGCCGAGGCACGCACGCTGGCGAACGATATGCCGCGTGTGCGCCGACTGGGCAAGACGGCGCGCGAGGCCGTGGAATCTCTGACCTGGGAACACATCATGGGTCAGATGGAAGCTGTACTGCTGGACACCGTTCATTCACAGGGAGTGAAACATGGCCAACCTGAGCTCTCCGCTGCAACAGATTAAGCAGTTCGATGTCTCGTTGTGCGTCTCGTGCAACCGACTGAGCCGCAGTTTCACCCTGCGCAACCTGTTCCGCTTCGCCAGCCGTTTGGGCGACGGCGTGTTCTGGTATGTGCTGATGATCTCTTTCCTGCTGCAGGATGGATATGACGCGCTGCCCACCGTGTTGCACATGCTGGGCGCAGGCCTGACCGGCACGCTGCTGTACAAACTCATCAAGGGCAAGACATTGCGTCCGCGCCCGTTCAACGTGTATCCCGCGATCACATGCGTGGGCAAGACGCTGGACCAGTTCAGCTTCCCTTCCGGCCACACGCTGCATGCTACCGTGTTCTGCATCGTCGCCTTGTCTTACTACCCCGGCCTGTTCTGGCTGCTGGTGCCGTTCTCGGCCATGGTCGCGCTGTCGCGCCCCATCCTCGGTCTGCACTATCCCAGCGATGTGCTGGCCGGTGCGGCGCTGGGTGCGCTGATCGCGTGGATGTCTTTCCTGTTCGTCTGAGCGCCACACACGCTGCAAATGAAAACAGCCCCTGCATGTTGCATGCAGGGGCTGTTCTTCAATGCGGCATCATTTTGATTTGGACTTCTTCTTTTTCTTCTTGGCAGGCTGTTCTTCCTCGCCCCAGTTCTTGAACTTCTTCTTGCAGTGCGCAAGCAGCGAGTCATAGTCCGGGAAGTACAGATTGAACATGTCCTCCATCTCCAGCTCGAACTCGCAGTTCTCGTCGCTATGCTCTCTGCAAGCCAGCGGCCGCGTCTCGTAGATGCCGCACAAGCCGTTCGGCTGCAGATGCTCGCACCGTCCATCGATCAGCAGGAACCAGCCGTTGTCATCCTTGAACACCGACACATGATCGTGCGCGACCTGCCACAGCAGGTTCTGGAAATCATGCTGGTCGCGCGGTTTGTCGATGGCGATGGTGATATAGGTGCAGCAACTGGAAGCTTTGCAGCGTGAGCATTTGCTCTCGGAAATGATCGGAATATTTTTTGACATATCTGTAATGCGGTAATAGTGAGTTGCAAGAAGATCAGTGAGCGACTACCCGCATTCTATGTGGATTTGAACCTTCCTGAACTGCATACACTGGAATATTTTCGTTACGCGCATATTAATCCCTCCGGCGAATGTGCCGTGCATCCATTTTCACCATGCTAAATGTTTCCGCCCGACAGTCGGCTGTGGCGCAGGGAATGTGATGAAATTATTACAATTGCGCGGATAGACCAGAAGCCCTACATTGCCGCCCGCAACAAAATCAGTCTTGCAAAAAGTCATTCATCCCTGCAAAAGAATCACGTCGCTGATTCGGATTGCCGGGCTACAGGAATATTCAACGGAGGTTGCCGAAATGGCAAAGATCAGCAAACCGGAATACGAAGAGAAAGTCCGCACACTCAGCGAAGAAGAGGCGGAACGCCTGCTTTCCCGCATGAGCGGAAAATTGCCCAAGCGCCTTCAAAAAGAAAAACTGACACGCGAGGAAGCCCTCGCCATTCAACTCGAACTGGAAGACGAGCAACTGCAGGAATGGCGCAAGAACATGAAAGACCTGCACACGCATATCGAAGAGACAGGCAAGTTCAAAGCGATGGCCGCGCAGAAATCCAAAAAGTAACGCCCTGCCGCCGGTGGCCGTTTCGCAAGCAACGGCCACCGGGCATCATCAAACTGTATCGCACCCTTCACACAGCTTTCATGCTGCGGGGCTATAAACATGCCGCATGAAGCGCACATCGATACTGTTCGTTGCACTACTTCTGGCACTGGCTGCCAACGCCACCCCCTTACCCGGCGATAACGCGCTCCGGGTCGCCGTGCAAAGAGAGGGCGACACCTATCTGCTCAGCGCCAGTTTCGACACTTCTCTTTCGCAATGTGCGGCATACCGTTATCTGACCGATTACGAGTCCGCCACCAAGCTGCCGGGCATCCTGGCTTCCAAAGCCTTTCGCTTGACGGACAACACGGTGCAGGTGGAACGCACCGCCGAGGAACGCGTGCTGTTCATGCGCGTGCACCTGCACTCGGTGATGGCATTCACCGAATATCCCGACAGCAAACTGACCTTCACCCAGTTGTCGGGCGATTCAAAATCCTTCAGCGGTCATTGGTCGATCGAACCGAACCCGTTCGGCAGCACCTTGCAGTTCGAAGGCAGATGGGAGCCGGACACCCTGCTGCCCCTGTTCGTCATCGACTACTTCGCCAAGCACGATCTTGAAAGACGCTTCGGCGATATCGCCCGTTTGGCAGAAGAACAATACGACCCGCTATCCGCAGCCTGCCAGCAGGCGACACAGCTTGTGATTCGATGAGCGGTATCGGGTACGCCGCTCACCTGTATGTCATCCCGGGCATCCGGCTGCCGCATAGCCTTCATAGAACTGTAATAAACAGTCTATAAGATTCTTCTTATATTTATCTTTCGGAGTACACGACCATGACGCTGTTCTCGCCCCTCAAGAAACTCTCGCTGCAACACCAGTTGCGTCTGATGACCGGCCTCTCGCTGCTGGGCATGCTGGCGGTGATCGTGTTCGTGATGCTGAACCTGAACCAGTTGCGCCATGAGTTCCGCGGCTATCAATCACTGCAGACCACATCCAAGAGCCTGATCGAGATCAAGGCGACCGCGCTGGCGGTGAGCCGCGCCGACCCCATCCTGCTGGAAACCGAGACGCAGTTGACGCAGGCCGATGCCGACATCGCCGCATCGCTGCAGCGTATCTCGGAAGCGACGGCCGATGCGGACATGCAGCAACAGTTGCAGGAGATATCCGAAAACTGGGCGGCCTATACCAAGGGTTTCCGCAGCGCGATCAAGATCGCGGCCACCAGCCCGGAAGATGCGCTGGTGATCCCGGATGCGATCTACGGCATGTATGTGGAGCCCATCGTGCAAAGCCTGGACGGGATGGTGCTGGCCAACAAGGAACTTGAGGTCGCGTCGGCACTGAGCATCCGCAGCGGCATGAACGATCTGCTGTGGATCGTGCTGGCACCGATGGTGATGCTGGGACTGCTGACGCTGGTGTCGCAGACGATGTTCGGCCAACACCTGCGCAAACGGCTGGATGCCTTCATCGGCGAGATCAGCCATCTGCACAACGGCGACCTGAGCCGCCGCCTGCCGGTGTACAACAAGGACGAGATCAGCCACCTCGCCACCACCATCAACAACTTCATCGCGCGCTTCCAGGACATCCTGCACGAGGTGCATACCTCGGCCGACCAGACGCAGCGCACCGCGCAGGGCGTGAGCCAGATGGCGCACTCGGTCACGGCCAATGCCAAGGAACAATCCGCCAAGGCATCGCAGGTGAGCGACGCCATCGAAGGCATGGGCACGACCATCAAGACCATCGCCAGCAATGCAGGCAACGCCGCTGCCGCATCCAGCAAGACGCTGGATCTGGTGCGCTCCGGCAGCGATACCGGCCGTGCCACCATCGTCGCGCTGAACCAGATCGACCAGACCGTGGCTTCCTCGGTGCAGACCATGCAGGCGCTGCATCAGTCGATCAAACGCATCGGCTCGGTGAGCTTCCTGATCAAAGACATCGCCGACCAGACCAACCTGCTGGCCTTGAACGCTGCCATCGAAGCGGCACGCGCCGGTGAACAGGGACGCGGTTTCGCGGTGGTCGCGGACGAGGTGCGCAAGCTGGCCGAACGCACCAGCAGTGCCACCACGGACATCAACAAGATGGTGCAGTTGATCGAGAACGAAACCGAAGGTGCCAGCAAGGCGATGGCACTGGCCAAGCAGGAAGTGGCACAAGGTGTGCTGCACGGCGAAGGCATGGGGCAGTTGCTGCAACAGATCGAGGATTCCATGCACATCGTTTCCGACATGATGCGCCAGATCGCCAGCGCCACCGAAGACCAGTCCGCCGCCGGCGAACACATCTGGCGCAACATCGATTCCGTCGCCACCATCAGCGCCGACACCGCCGTCAGCTTCGAGCAGGCGCGCAACGAGATGCTGACGCTGGCGGATTCATCCAAGGCATTGTTCGATACCGTCGGCCAGTTCAAGCTGGCAAGGGCCGCCTGATCAGGCGGACAACACCCCGACCCCGACCAGGCCCACCACCACCAAGGCAGCACCCGCCACGCGCTGGCGCCAGCCTTCGTGTTCCTTCAGCCACACGATGCCCAGCAACACGGTGAGCACGATGCCCGCGTTGGTGAGCGTCACCGCGTAGGCGGCGGGCAGCCAGCGCATGGCGTAGATCACCAATGCGTAAGCCGTGCCCACGCCCAGCGCGCCGATCAGCAGCGAACGTCTGGATGGCGTGATCGCGGGCACCCAGCGTTGCGTGCGACGTCTTTGTTCGCCGCACAGGAACAGCCAGCCGATGGCGTAGTTCACACACACGTATCCCAGCGCGACATGCAAACCGTCAAGATGACCCGCCGCCACTTTATCGCTGAGGCTGTACACCGCCGTCATGACTGCGGCGAACAATGCGTACGGCCAAGCCTTGCTCAGCCGTTTCACCCCGTCGTGCGAACTGGTGGCGATCAGCCACAGTCCGCCTGCCGCGATGAGAATGGCGACCCAGGACAACAGGGGAAAGTCGCGCGCAAAAAACAGCGTCTCGATCACCGCGATCAGTAGCGGCGAACTGCGCACCATGGGGTACACCGCGCTGGCCGGTGCCGCGTGATAGGCCGCGCGCAGACCGAGAAAATACAGACCGTTGGCGGTGCCGCTGATGGCGGCACACAAATAGAGTACGGGCGAAGCCTGCGCGGCGTGCAGGAAAGCAGGCAAGGCGAACGGTGCGAAGATCAGCACATGCAGACCGACGATCCACCACAGGAAGTTGGCATCGCTATGCGTGCGCCGTGTCAGCAAGTTCCACGACACATGCAGCAGCACCGACAGGCCGACGGCCAGTAGCGGTGTCATGAGGTGGGGATGCAGACCACTGTCTCGCCGTCGCGCGCCAGCGTCATGCCGTCCGGCAACGCATCGGGTCTATCCAGCAACCAGGCATCCAGCTTGTGGCCGATGTGCATCAGCACAGTCTCGCTGTTCGGAAAGTTCTGCGCAATAGCGATGGCTTCCGCCAGATCGAAATGGTTGCGCGGTTGCGGCGCATCCGGCGGAAAAGTGCAATCCAGACAGAGGGTGTGCGGCTGCCAGCGTTGCAGGAATTCCAGCGTGGCGGGCGGCAGCTCGCGGCAATCGGAAAGATAGGCCAAGCGTGCGCCCTTGTGTTCGATGCAGTAACCCAATGTCGGTTTGGAATGCACCAGCGGTACGGCCGTGATGCTCACCTCACCCAGCTCTATCTGCTCGAATTTGGATAGCTGCGTGAACTTCAATGGGCCGGGGGATTTATACAGGTCGGCGCAGCCTTCGCTGTCGTGCGGCGAATACACATCCAGCGCACCCTTGCCCCAGCGCAGATGGAACAGGCCCTGCACATGATCGGCATGGAAATGCGTGACCAGTACCGCGTCCAGCACACCCGGCGGAAAACGTTCCGCCACATCCATTACGCCCGCGTCGATCAGCAAGCGCGTGCCGCCCGCTTCCAGCAAAGCGCAGTTCGGTTGTCTGCGTGCGGTGATGTCGACCCGCGCCAAGGTACACACTGCACAATCGCAGCCCCACAGCGGCACACCACCGGCCGCGCCGGTGCCGAGGAAGGTCAGCCTCATAGCGTCACCTGCTCGTGACTGCGGATGAGTTCGACGAATTCCGGGCCGGTGCTCTCCAGCGCATCATCGTTACGGAAGCGCAGCAGTCTGGCATGTTGCAGGGAAGCGAATTCGCCCGCGCGTCGCAGGCGCGACTCGATCTCTTCATCGCTCTCGCGGCCGCGTGTCTGCAGACGTTCGCGCAGCACGGCGGGCGACACTTCGATCAGCACCGGCACCAGTTCCGGATAGCGGCGCGAGGCTTCCTGCAGATAGGCACGCGAACCGTTGAGGATGACAGTGAGACCTTTCGCCAGCCAGTGGTTGAGTTCGCAGCCGATGCCGTAGCGCAGGCCGTGGCTGTGCCAGTGCAGCGGGAACAGTTTCTGCGCCACACGTGATTCGAATTCGTCCTCGCTCAAGGCCACATGGTTCTCGCCGCCCGCATCGGATGGACGCGTGATGTAACGGTGTGCGAACACCACGTTGGCATCCTGCGCCAGCTTGAAGCGCGCATGTTGCATCAGGCTGTCCTTGCCGCTGCCGGATGCACCGATGACATAGAGCAGGACGCCGCTCATCTCAGGCCCCGTGATCGAAGGCGAGTGTCATCACCGGCAGGCCTTGCGACCAGACGCGCGACACTTGCGGCAGACCGCCCAGATAGCGCACGGCCAGCAGGTCGGCGCGCTTGCCCGCTTCGATGGAACCGCGATCATCCAGACTGACCGCGCGCGCGGGATTGCAGGTGACCAGCGCTACCGCTTCATGCAGCGGCAGCCCGGCCAATTCCGGCAAGCGCATCACCGCCGGCAGCAATGCCGCCGGAGAATAGTCTCCGCACAGGCAATCAGCCGCACCTTCTTTCACTGCATCCAGTGCACGCATGGAACCGGACTGCGACCCGCCGCGCACCACGTTGGGCGCACCGAACAAGGTATACAGACCGGCACTGCGCGCAGCGCGTGCGGTCGGCAGGTTGATGGGGAATTCGGAAACGCTGACACCCAGTGCCTTCACCACATCGACCTTTTCCGGCTGGTCATCGTCGTGGCTAGCGAGCGGGATGCCAAGTGCACGTGCACGCTCGGCAAGTTGCTCCATCCGCACAGTCGCGGCATCGCCCTGCGACAGTTTCGCTGCCAGCAAGGCCTCGATCTCTGCTTCATCTGTCTTGTAGGTACGCGCCAGATATCTGCGGTAGGCATCCACGTCCTTGAACTGGCCCTGCCCCGGCGTGTGGTCCATGAACGACAGCAGGTGGATCTCGCCCTTGTCCAGCAACTCGTTCAGCACCTCCGGCGCAGTCGGGTCGGTGATCTCGTAACGGGCATGCACGCGGTTATCCACCAGCGCATGTTCCTGCCAGGCATGCACTGCACGCGCCAGTTCGGCCGCTGTGCTGTTGTTGCGCACGCCCAGTTCGGCATTGGCGAAGGACAGCGCGTGATAGATGGTGGTGATGCCGGCGGCGGCGTTGCGTTTGTCGGCCTGCGCGCAAGCGAAGTCGAACGGGAAGTGCACACCGGGGCGCGGCTCGGCTTCTTTCTCCAGCGCATCGCAGTGCAGGTCGATCATGCCCGGCATCAGCGTGTGACCGCGCAGGTCGATCTCTTGCGCACCTTCACTGCTGGCCGGATCGATAGCCACGATGTTGCCGTCCGCGATGAGTACCGCAGCGTCTTGCAGGGTCTCGTTCTCCAGCACGACTTGCGCACCGGTCAGATAAAAATGCTTGTTCATGCGACTTCCCTTTCAGGTTCAACGATAGCGACCGGTGGTGACAGCTCTATGACACTGTCCGCCAGACGGCGCACCAGATCGGGGTGATGGAAGATGGCGAGCATGGCGATGCCGCTGCCTTTCAATGTCTCGAGGTGTGCCACCACGCGTGCGGTGGTGGCGGGATCGAGACTGGCGGTCGGTTCATCCAGCAACAGCAAGCGCGGTTGCGCGATCAGACCGCGTGCCAGATTCACACGCTGCTTCTCGCCGCCGGAGAACGTAGCGGGCGGCACATTCCACAGATGCGACGGCACGGCCAGTTGCGCCAGCAGGTCGGCGGCACGGCTGCGTGCTTCTTCGCCCGGTACACCGCGTGCGAACAAGGGCTCGGCCACCACATCCAGCGCGGACTTGCGCGGCAGACAGTGCAGGAATTGCGTGACGAATCCGATCTCGCTCTTGCGCAGCTCCAGCATGCGATGTTCGTCCGCCTGCGCGAGATCGACCACCTCGCCTGCCGCAGTGCTGTACAGGATGCGCCCGGCACTCGGCAGGTAAGTGCGATACACACCCTTCAGCACGGAGGATTTTCCCGCGCCGGTCGGGCCGATCAGTACGGTGAGTCTTCCGGGATACACGCTCAGGTTCACATGCGAGGCGGACGGGATGAGCATGTTGCGCTCGTGCAGGTGAAAGGTCTTGGAGTAGTGCTCTATGGTCAGGATAGGGTTCATTGTCATCTCACAATGCGGAAGCAACCAGCCGCTGGGTGTAGGCGTGCTGTGGGTCTTCCAGAATTTGGTCGGTGAGGCCGGACTCGATGACGCGGCCGTGTTTCATCACCAGCGTGCGGCCCGCCAATAAGCGGATCACGCCTAAGTCATGCGTGACCACGATCATCGCGGTGCCGAGTTCGTGTTGTATCTCCACGATCCGGTCGAGGATGGCGGCCTGCACCGACAGGTCGAGTCCGGTGGTGACTTCGTCCAGGAACAGCAGCGGCGGTTGCGTGGCCAGTGCCTTGGCGATCTGCACGCGCTGCTGCATGCCGCCGGAGAAGGTCTTGGGGTTCTGGTCCATACGTGCGCGGGCCACTTCGGTGCGCACCAGCAGGTCACCGGCACGGGTACGTATCTCGCCGTAGTGTTTGAGGTCGCTCATCAGCAGACGCTCGGCGATGTTGCCGCCCGCGGAGATCTGGAAGTTCAGACCCAGATGCGGGTTCTGGTACACCATACCGAAACGCTTGTTGCGCATGCTGCGTTGTTGCGCGGCATTGAGCTTGAACATGTCGTGTTGTTCATTGCCGTCGTAGAAGGTCGCGCTGCCAGCCGTCGGCGTCTCGTCGAAATACAGCGTCTTCACCGTGCTCGACTTGCCGCTGCCGGATTCGCCGATGATGCCCAGTATCTCGCCGCGATACAGATCGAAGTTCACATCGTGTGCGGCGACCACGCTGCCGCAATGCGGACAGATGTTGGTGTCGTGTTCCGGGCCGGTGCTCGCAATGCACAGCGGGCACTGTTCACCGTGGATGCGTGACAGACCGCGCACGGACAATATCTTGTTGCTCATGCCTGTTTCCTCGCGCTGATGGTTTCCTGTTGCTCCTCGCAGTACGCGGAGTCGGAACATTGATGGGTGACGTTGCCTGCATCGTCGATGAGTTCATCGAGAAAGCTCACGGTCGAACCGCAGCAGCGGCATGGGATACGCTTGCCGTTCGCATCGTTGAAGTCCTCCACGCGGAAAGCGATGTCGTCGAACACCAGCGGCTCGGCCACGGTGTACGGCGGCACGGCGTAGATCTTCTTCTCGCGTCCGGCGCCGAGCAGCACCAGCGCCGGTGACTGATGCAGACGCGGCACGTCCCAGCGCGGGATGGGTGACGGGTCGATCACGTAGTGGCCGTTGATGCGTGTGGGGTAGCGGTGCGACAGCGTGATCTCGTCGAAGCGCACCACATCCTCGTACAGCTTCACCAGCAGACGCGAATAATCCGCTTCGCCATGCATCACCTTGCGCCGTGCTTCCGATGGCTCGACCACCACCAGCGGATCGGGATACGGCACTTGCAGCACCAATATCTGTTGCTCGGTCAGCGCCTTCTCCGGGATGCGGTGACGCGACTGGATCAGCGTCGCTTCCTGCGTCTTCTCCGTGACTTCCACACCGGGACAGGTGAGCTGCACGAACTGGCGCAGGTTCACCGCATTCACCGAATCGTCCGAACCCTGGTCGATCACTTTCAAAGTGTCGTCGGCGCCGATCAGCGACAGCGTGAGTTGCAGTCCGCCCGTGCCGAAGCCGCGCCCCATCGGCATCTCCCGCGAGGCATAAGGTGTCTGATAACCGGGGATGGAGATCGCTTTCAGGATGCAGCGGCGCACTTCTTTCTTGGCGTACTCGTCGAGGAAGCCGAAGGAATAGCCTGCATCTTCCAGCGGCAGTTCGTAATGCGTGTTCATGCTGTCTCCTTCTGTGACTTCTGCTGCATCTTTTCTTGCGTGCTGCGCAGGCGGTCCATGTCGGACTGGAAGGTCACGTAGTGCGGCATCTTGTAGTGCGAGGCGAAGCCCATCGAATCCACGCCGTCCACATGCAACAACACGAACTCGGGATCCTCCGAAGGATTGCTCGGACCGTCGCGCATGCCCTTCTGCAATGCACGGTCGAGGATGGCCATGCTGATCGCCTTCACTTCGTTGTGGCCGAAGCACGCGCCGTAGCCCAGCGTGAAGGTGGGCAGCTCGTCGCCGTTGGTACCTTCGTACATCGCCACCACTTCGCACTCGGTGACCAGCACCTCGCCCGCTTCCATCAGCTCGCCTGTCACCGGATGCGGCAACATCACCGGCAGATAGCCGACGCGCAGTTCCGCCACCGTGGGGTGCACGTCGCCGTAACCGCGCATGTTGGAATAAGCCATCGCCAGCAGGCCGCCGGTCTCGGCGCGCGCCATGGTGGCGAGTGCGGCGGAACGTGGCACCGGGAACACCAGCGGGTCGCGCGTGATGTCGAATGCGGCAGCACGACTCGGCGCGACCGGTGGTACCAGCCCTTCGGCACGCAGTGAGTCGATCACCTTGGGGAAGTTGTCGGGCAGTTCGGCGTCGGGCGTGTCGCGCAGGAAACTTTGCGCCACGGCCTTGAATGCAGCCGGGTCTTCGTTAGCGAGATCGAGTTGCAGCAAACGCAGTGCATAGTCGTAGGTCGCACCCAGATACTGGCCGCCCGGCACTTCCTTGAACGCGGACGAGATGCGGCGGATGCAGCGCATGTTGCTCGTATCCTGCACCGGTGATTCGAGCAGACGCGGTTTGGTGGAGCGGTAAGCGCGCAGTGCGAAGGCTGCTTCCAGTGTGTCGCCCTGGAACTGCTTGAGCGCCAGCGCAGCCAGTCGCGGGTGATACAGACCGCCTTCGGACACCACGCGCGAGGTGAGCAAACGCAACTGCTCTTCTATCATCGCCAGCGACAGCGGCTCCTGTAGCGAACCTTTGCAACGCAGGTAATCGGTGGTTGCGGCGGCTCCGTCGATGGCGGCCTTGCCGCCCTTGATCGCGACGTAACTCATGCCGCACCTCCCAGTTCGATCTTCGTGGTGCGCGGCAGCGCGACGAAGCGCCGGGCATTGCACAACACCAGCTCGACGCCGAGCGGGAAATCGCTCACCCAATCATTGCGCGCCTTGATCCAGTCAGCATGCAGACCATCCACGCCGATGCTGACTGGCTGGCGGATACCGGGGCCGCTCAATTGCAAGCGCAATGCGCCCGCACTCTTCTCATGCAGTGCTGCGACGCGCAGCAGCAGGGTCGCGCCGTGTTCCGGTTCTTCCAGCGTACCGAGGTTGGGAGTGCTCTCCGGTGCGCGGCTGCCGTCCAGCAGGATGAAGGCGGCGAGGTCATAGGGCACGCGCTGCGCTTCCAGTTTCGGCCAGATGGATTCATCCAGCAGGTCATGTGGATCGGACAAGGTTGTCTGTCCATCCAGCAGTGCACTCAACAACGCCAGGCTGGGTTCTGTCTTGCAGGTCTGGAGGCGGCCGGGATAACTGAACGCGTCCAGCAGGCTGCGGAACAGTTGCTGCTGTTGTGCCGGATGCCAGATGTCGGCTTCGAGCATGGTCATTTCATTCTTCATCTTCGTCGTCCTCTTGTCCCAGCAGCGAGAAATCCACACGTGTCGCGCTCAGCAGTTTTTTGCGCTCGATTTGTTTTTGCTGGCGCACTTGCATACCGCGCAGCACCAGCGCCATCGCCGGTACGCTGCCGGGCAGCTTGCCGGCCAGCACTGCATCGAGGATAGCGATGGAACGCGCGAGCTGTGCACGGTCATCCACGATCAACGCTCCGCCTCGCTCTTCATCACCCGCTGCGCTGCGTACGGTCACTTCAGCGCGCGCCACTGGGATCTCGCCGATGAAATACGATTCTTCGAAGGCGCCGTCGCGCAGGTTGAGCAGGCCCAGCCCGGCATGCGGCAATGCGACGTCGCGCACTTCCAGTTCGCCCGACAACACGTTGGCCAGATGTTTCACTTCACTGGCAGGCAACGCGCACAGCGCAGCGGGCCATTCTTTTCTTGCTACATTCATATCCAGTCTTCCTTGTGCTGCCTTGTTGTTAGATGTCTATACAAGTTCGCTTTCCCTGCCTGCAAAAACAGGCAGGAACTACTACATCAACCGACTGCGCAATCTCGCGGAGAACTGGTCGAGGATGATCACGGTCAGGAAGATGATCACCAGGATGGTGCCGACGTGGTCGAAGTTGAACATGTCGAAGCGCCCTTTCAGTTCAAGGCCGATACCGCCCGCTCCAACGATGCCGATCACCGTGGCCATGCGGATGTTGCGATCGAGGATGTAGAGGGTGTAGGCGATGTACTGCGGCAAGACTTGCGGCAACACGCCGTACCAGAGCGTCTTGATCTGCCCCGCGCCGATGGATTGCAACGCTTCCTGCGGGCCGCGGTCGGCGTTCTCGATGTCTTCCGCATAGAACTTGCCGAGGAAGCCCGCACTATGGATGCCCAGCGCCAGGAAACCGGCGATGGGGCCGAAGCCGAATGCCAGCACCAGGAACAATGCGCTGACCAGTTCCGGGATGGCGCGGAACAGACTGATGGTGGAACGCGCCAGGTTGTAGATGAAGCGGTTGGGCGCATAGTTCGCCGCGGCAAAACAGGCCAACGGGATCGACAACAACACAGCCAGTATCGTCCCCCACAGTGCCATCTCCAGCGTCTCCAGCATCTTCATCAGCACGTGCATCAGATAGCCGATCGGTTTGACCAGCACTTCCTTGCTCTCGATGGTCTCTTCCAGTTGCAGCGTCTCGGTGTTCAGGTGCGGCGTGCGCGACTCGATGACTTCCACATGCGACAGCCAGGGCAGATCGTTGCGATCGAAATTCTCGATGCGCGAGACCTCGATCTCTTCGGAGATGCGCAACGGCCATATCGATTCGGCAATGCGTTTCACCCCGGTAGCCACGGAAGACTCTTCGTTCAGACCGACAACGTAGCCGACCCCCTGCGCGGTCTCCTGCACCATGCGCGGCACTTCCATGCGGCTACCGGTCACTGCGAGTATCAGCAGGGCGGCAATGGCGAACATCAGATGTCGCGCGTTATACGGCTGGTCCAGATGCCATTTGGCATCGCGATTGACTGACAGGTTCTTCATCATGTTCATCTCAGGCCGCAGCCAGTTCCAGTTCGGGTTCGCACGCGGTTTCATCCACTTCCGGTGCATCGTGTTTGTGAGCCAGTGCTCCGTGATACAGGTCTTCACAGACCTGGTCAGTGAGTTGTTCCGGTGTGCCGTCGAACACCAGACGCCCCTGGTTGACCGCGATGATGCGGTCACCGAACTCGCGAGCCAGCTCGGGCTGGTGCAGACTGCACAGCACGGTGGTGTCGTGGTTTCGCGATTGGCGATGCAGCAATTCCAGGATGCCGCGACTGATACGCGGATCGAGGCTGGCGACCGGTTCGTCGGCCAGCAATACGGCGGGGTCCATCATGAAGGCGCGCGCGATGCCGACGCGCTGCTGTTGTCCGCCCGACAGTTCGGAGACGCGACGGTCCACATGCTCCGGCGTCAGACCGACCTCATCCAGCAGGCGACAGGCTTTTTCGCGCAAGTCGGGCGGGAACAGGCCTATCGCCGCGCGCCAGTGGGCGACCTGCGGCAATGCGCCGGACAGTACGTTGAGCGCCACCGACATGCGCGGCGTCAGATTGAATTGCTGGTGCACCGTTGCGACGCGTTTGCGCAGCCGCTGTACCGACCGCTCGGTGATCTGCTCGCCTGCCAGATGGACATTGCCTTCAGTCGGACTGGACAAGCCGTTGAGCATGCGCAGCAAAGTGGATTTGCCCGCGCCGGACGGGCCGAGCAGCACACAGAACTGGCCTTTTGGTACGTGCAACGAGATATTCCTCAACGCTTCCGTGCCATCCGGAAATCGTTTGTAGACACTATCGAATCTCAGCATGTTCGTTTCCTCTGCAATAGCTGATGACAGAACAGCCGCCCGCTGTTGCGGGCGGCTGCCTGTGTTTAGCGTTGGGCTGCTTTCTTGAGCAGTTCAGCCTTCACCTGGTCATCCACCAGCGCCAGCTTCTTGCCTGGTGCATCCATGCCGGATTCCGGGAAGTCGGCGTCATAGCGATCCACTTTCGAACCACCGTAACCGCGGATCATGTCAGGCGTGACACCTGCTGCCTTATGCACGTTGTTGAAAGCAACCTTCAACTTCATCTGGATCTTTTTTGGCAGAGAAGTCGACATCGCCAGTGGCGGCTGTGGGATAGGCTCGCTCTTGGCCAGCACGCGCACCTTGGTCGGATCGATCGCGCCCCTGCTTCACGGCCTTCTCGAAGGAATCGAACGATGCACCGCTCAGGTCTGCCTTGCCTTCCGCAACTGCTTTGAGCGAGTTGGCATGGCTACCGGTGATCACTACCTGCCCCATGTCACGTGCCGGATCGACACCCGCATCCATCAGCATGGCCACCGGATAGACGAAGCTCGATGTCGAATTCACATCGCCCAGTGCCAGACGCGCACCTTTCGTATCCTTCAGGCTTTTG